>CALEIS010000121.1 GCA_937877675.1 uncultured Clostridia bacterium
ACCTTTTGGTTCGTAGCCAAACACTCTATCCAGCTGAGCTACCGGCGCATATGCGGACTTTTTACCGCCCGAATATAATACCATTAGAAACGGAAAAAGTCAACAGTTTTTTTAAATTTTATTTCACAACTAAAATTTTATTAATATTATATTTTTTAAACAATCCTACATGTTTTTCAGTAATCATCTCACCACTTACTGCGATTGGAATAGCAGGGGGACAGGACACGGTAGGACTTGCACAAACTCTGCCCAAAGCATCTTCAACATTGATTTCTTCATTTTCGCTGAAAATTGCCTGACGGATTGTTAAAACAGTTTCGGAAATCTCAAATTCAGTATTTTCAATGCCTTTTGTTTTTTCAATTTCAAGATTTTCAAATGCTTTCTTGACTTTTTCAAAATCCTCATCACTATTCTGTGGGGAAAGCATAAATACAACAAAATTGTCGTCTGCGTATTCAAATTCAATGCCATATTCACGGAAATATGCTTTGAAATCAAAGTCAAAACCACGAAAATCTGCAGTAATCTTCAAAGGCTCATGTGAAAGATTGGAAATATCTTTTTTACTCATTATGCCTTTGACTTCATTACATTTTTCTGTGCAGATTTTTATATCTTCACAGATTTTTTCGTTAATATATTTGTTGCACAAATCCAATGATTGCAAAATCAGATATGACGGACTTGTTGAGCCGAAAATCGCCATTGAATTTATAGCATTTTGTGAAAATCCGTATTTATCATTCTTTGCAATATGTAAATATCCACCACCTGTAAGGACGGGGAGAGTTTTGTGTGCCGAATCACAACACATATCTGCACCAAGGCTTATCGGATGTAAGTCCTTTTCACAGAATTTAAGATAACTACCGTGAGCATTATCCACAAGCAAAGGGATATTGTGATTTTGGCAGATTTTTGAAATATTTGGTATGTCACAAATTCCCCCAAAATAATCAGGACTTGTGATATAAACTGCAAATGGTTTGTTTTCGAGAGTGTTTAATATATCTTCAATTTGTTTTGCAGTAACAATACAAGAGCAGATACTGTCAGTTGTTTCTGGATAAAGCCATTTTACATCTGCATCAAGTTTCGCAAGTGCATAGATGAAAGACTTGTGAGCATTTCTTCCTGACAACACAAATGGTCTGTTTGTTTTATCTGCTCTCAAATAAGCAAGATAAAGCATGGCATTTATGCTTTGACTTGACCCACCTGCGGAGTAAATTGTTTTTGATGTATCAAAAAGTGAGGTTGCATTTTCTTCACTCTTTTTGATTATTCCGTCAGGTGCATAAAGCTCATCTGCACCTTTTATTTCTGTAATATCAAAGGCTTCACAGCCTAAAAAAGACACACCCTTATGACCCGGCATGTGAAGTCGGGCAGTATTACTTTTAATGTAATTCTGCACAAAGTCAAAAATTGGTGTGTCCATTTATTTTTATTCCTTTATTTTTCTTCTGCTTCAGCCACTTGAATCATAACTGCACATTCAATACGCTTCTTGAACAATTCACAGCCGTATTCATAAATACCTGTAATTTTACCTGATGCGTGATATGAGTTAGCAGCACAACCACCTGAGCAATAAAGTTTTGCCCAACAGTCATCACACTCTTTACGAGCATAAGCGTTACAAAGTTTGAATTCATTCTGAATTTCCTTGTTTGTAACACCATCGTAAATGTTACCGAGTAAATATTTTGTGTCACCAACAAACTGATGGCAAGGGTAAAGGTCACCTGTTGGAGTAACTGCCATATATTCAGTACCTGAGCCACAACCTGAAATTCTTTTGTAAATACATGGACCATGTTTAAGGTCGAGCATATAGTGGTAGAAAGTGAAAGGTCTGCCTTCTTTTTTTCTCTTAATCATTTCTTTTGCAAGAATTTCATATTGGTCAAAAAGTACTGGCAAATCTTCTTGTGTCAATGCACTTGCATCTTCGGGAGAACAAACAACAGGCTCCATACTCAGTTCAGTAAAGCCTAAATCAGCCATGTGGAAAATGTCTTCTGTGAAATCCACGTTCTTGTGTGTGAATGTACCACGCATATAGTAGTTTTTGTCACCACGACGTTTAACAAATTCCTGGAATTTGGGAACAATAATGTCATAACTGCCACGACCCATATAGTCAACACGAAGTCTGTCGTGAACATCTTTTCTAC
>CALEIS010000122.1 GCA_937877675.1 uncultured Clostridia bacterium
CACAGCTCAGAATTGCAAAGGACTTCCTTGACCGTGATAACTGGAACAAGATGTCGCTTATGAACATTTCAGGTGCAGGTCGTTTCGCTGCTGACCGTGCTATCAACGAATATGCAGCAAACATCTGGGACGCAAAATCAGCACTTAAATAATAAAAAAGGCAGTTCGATTGAACTGCCTTTTTGTTGTTTTATATTATTTACACATCGTTTCTAATAACGAGCCAACCCTTCATACGAAGGATTTCTTTTGGATTATCGAGTGTTATTTCTCGTGTGCCTTGAAGAAGGTCCTCTTTTTCAAACCATCGAGAATCTATATTGAGATTCATTTGAGGGATATTTTCTTCTCCAGATAAATCATAGTCATACCTCAGAGTATCCGTTGTTGTGCTTGTTGTTTCCTCTTTTGTTAATGGAGTGACAAAAACAACTTCATTATCAATATCGAAGGATAATTCAACAAGCTCATAATCATAAGAATACTCTATGGTAAGAGTTGAGCCATAAGCGTATTTTTCTAAATTCTTAATTTCAAGTTGTTTATCAACAGACCCATCTTCAATTTCTCCCCATTGGTCCTTGTATATATTAAGGGTATAAGTAACATCAAAGTTATCGTTAATATTTGTGCTAAAATACTGTTGCCAGTTATCTTCAGTTATTTCGACAACTGTGTATTGGTTTAATGAACGATAATGTCCCCACTCGCCATCGGTCCAAGAAATATAAATCTGAGTTTTATCAATGTTGATACCATCTGAATAGAAATATTGTTCTAAATAAGCAACTTTATTTCCATCACCATCAACTACATCGTGATAGTTACCATGGGATGACTTGCTACATTTGTTGAATTTTATTGTGAATTCGCCCTTGTCAGTTATGAGTTTTCCATCTTCAGTGATAGAAATCTTTTTCAATTCGTATTCATAGTTATCACCATTGTAGCTTTCATTAAGAAAAAACCATTCACTAACATATTTTGACATACATTCAGAGCAAACAGTATTGCTACTCTTAGTGCCTGTAGTTTCGTCATCGTCATCATCTTTTTTCTTGTCACTATTACAAGCAACAAAAGAAAGACACATAGCAAAAATTAACAATAATGCAATTATCTTTTTCATCTTTTACACCTCTAAAGTTTTTTGTCTTTGTAATTTTCATTATACATTCTTTGCAAAATTTGTCAAATAAAATCATAAAAGGGATTTTGCCCTGTTTGTAAACACAAAATTTGAATTTGTCGAGCTCTTTTATTTATTAAAATCAGCAGAATTCGTAGGGGACGACGACTCGGCGTCCCGCAATAAAATTATCAAAAAACTAACGGGCTGCCTAGTAGTCAGCCCCTACAATACACTGAATTGGTTTAATTATAAATTTGCAACGCAGTTCCGACATTCTGCACTTTGCGCTTTGCATTTTGCATTCTCCCCGAAAAACTCCCAATTTGTTAAATTATATAAATTCTCAACACAGTTCCGACATTCTGCATTATGCACTTTGCATTTTGCACTTTGCACTTGCATCATCCACTACATCTTGTGATTGCAAACAGACGAAATTTATGTTATACTTATTCTCCCATAATGTGACATAAAAAGGAGGGAAAGATATGTTCGAGATTTCGCCAAAGGTTTATACGTCTTTGTTTTCGTTACCAACGGAAATTGCAGACCGTGGACTTAAATTCGCAAGTGGTGAACAGTTAAAAGTTATTATCTGTATTTTCAGAAATCCACAGATTACAGCAGAAGAAATCACAAAAATTACAAATCTTTCTCTCGGTACAGTCAACGAATGTGTTGAATATTGGGTATCTAACGGTATTTTAAAGGATTCACAACCTGAAAAGATTGTTAAAACTGAAAGTCAGGTGCAAAATGCAGAAAAAGTAAAAATGCCATTACCTGAAATTCATTTTACAAACCCAACTCAGGCAGAAATTGAGAAAATTCTCAAGAAAAACGGCTCAATGAAGCGTCTTTTCCTTGAAGCACAGGAAATTTTAGGCAAAACTCTCGGTTACAGTATGCAATGCACAATTTATTCCGTTGTAAATCGTTATGGAATTAAGCCGGACGTTGCAAACTGCCTTTTATACTTTGCAAAAAGTATTGATAACACAAGTCAGAATGATATTTTAAAAATCGCAAAATACTGGGCAGAAAATGGTATTACAGATTTAAGTTCTGCCGATGACTACATACAGGAAACTGAAAAAGCACTTAAAGTTTTCCGTGAACTTGCAACTCGTACAAATAACGACACATCTGCACCAACATTTGCAGTTATGGAAATTTTCTGCGAGTGGATTCGTTGGGGCTATGGCATTGACGAAATCGAAAAAGCCTTTAATATTATGAAATCCGAAAAGCAGACGGGCAGACTTGTTTGGAATAATATTTCTCACATGAATGGTACTATCAAAAATTGGCGTAAGCAGGGACTTTTCACTCTTGAAGAAATGGAAAAAGGTACAAAGAAATTCCAGACAAAAACACAAAAGAAAAATAAGGAAAAAGAAACATCCTTTGATGTGGAAAAAGCCGAAAAACAGGCAAAACTTAATCGTAAAAACTTTGGCGATATGAAAAATAACAGAAAAGGTAGGGGGGCATAGAATTGGCATATTCAAAAGAAATGCACGATAAAGCACGTGCAGAAATTAAAAAGAGAAAAAATGATGCCGAGAATACAGCATCCCAGCGTAAGGCAGAGTTGACCTTTAAATACCCCGAGTTTCAGTTTATTGAATCTGAACTTGCAAAAACAGGTTACGAAACAATAAAAGCGTTTTCATTACCAAAGGAAAATGCAGAAAAAGAACTTGTAAAAATCCGTGAGAAGAATAAAATTCTTCGTGAGGAAAGAGTAAATCTTTTAAAGGCATTGAAACTTCCTGAGGATTATTTGGATGTTAAATATACTTGTCCTATCTGTGAGGATACAGGTATTTGTGAGGATTATGACAGTGAAAGACAAGTGTCCCACGGTTCAAAATATTGCAAATGCTATCTTGAAATTTTAAAGGGATATGCAGTGAATGACCTTAATCGCTCAACCCCACTTGAACTTTCAAGTTTTGACGATTTCAGGCTTGACTATTATCCACTTACAAGCAAAAATGCAGACCGTCCAAGAGAGGAAATGACGGATGTGTTTAATAGTTGTAAAAGATATGCTCAGGCGTTTGATAAGGACTCAAAGTCACTTTATTTCTATGGCAGAACAGGACTTGGAAAAACTCATCTCTCATTGGCAATTGCAAACGAGGCAATTAAAAAGGGTTACAATGTGATTTATGGCTCTGTAATCACTTTCCTTAATAAAATGGAAAAGGAAAAGTTCGGCAAAGCAGATATTCAGACGGATACCGAAAGCCTTTTGGTGGATGCAGATTTGCTCATTATTGACGATTTGGGTGCAGAGTTTTCAACAGCCTTTACAATTTCAGCAATTTACAGCATAATCAATAGCAGAATCGCAAGGGGAGTACCTACAATCATCAGTTCAAACCTTAGTGTTTCGGAACTTAAAGAGCGTTATCCCGAAAGTGTAGCATCAAGAATTATCGGTAACTATATCCCTGTTGAATTTATCGGCAAGGACATTCGTCAGATAATGAATGAATAATCATATTTAAAGGAAATACCTGATTTCGGTCAGGTATTTTTTGTTGTAATGAAAATATGTTGATTTTACTGCTTTATTGTGCTAAAATGAGCATATACCAATTTCTTGGATGTAGAAAGAAGGATTTTTATGTTCTGTTCAAAATGTGGAACAAACAATTCAGATGGTGCAATGTTCTGTGGTGCTTGTGGAAATCCATTCACAAATGCAAATCCAATAGATGATGAAAAAACAATGATTATGGATAATCAAGTTCCAGTGGAGCCAGTATATAACCCACCAGTTATGGAACAACCAGTAGCACCAGTATATAACCCACCTGTTATGGAACAACCAGTAGCACCAGTATATAACCCACCAGTTATGGAACAACCAGTAGCTCCAGTTTATACTCCACCTGTATATACTCCACCTGTTGAACCCCAAAAACCAAAGGGAAATAAAACAGTAATTATAATAGTAGTCCTTGCGATTATTATCGCTTTGTTGGGAACAGCTGTTGCTCTTTTTGCAACGGGAGTTATCGACCTTGATGGCTCTACAAAAGAAACCACTACTGAGTCGAGAAAAGAAAAAAAGAAGAATAATGAAGATAAAACCGAGGATTCTGAGGATAAAGATTCTAAGGATGAGAATTCTGAAGGTGAAACTTCTGAAGGTGAAACCTCTGAAGATGAGAATTCCCAAAACGGAAGTATTGACATAGATAATATCGAAGAGGGAAGTTATATTAAATTCGGCTCATACGAGCAGGATAACAATTATTCAAATGGCAAGGAAGAGATTGAATGGATTGTTCTTGCTAAGGAAGATAACAGAATTCTTGTTGTCAGCAGATATGCCCTTGACAGTAGGCCTTACCATACAAAAGAAGAAAATGTATCTTGGGAAACTTGTACAGTCAGACAGTGGTTGAATGGTGAATTTATAAATAATGCTTTTTCAGCTCAGGAACAGGCTATGATACCAACAGTAACAGTGTCCGACACTAATAATCCTGTTCATAACACTAACCCTGGTAACTCAACTCGTGATAAGGTTTTCTTGTTGAGCATCAGTGAAGTATCACGATATTTCCCTACGGATACGGACAGATTATGTGTACCAACTAACTATGCTATTGCACAGGGTGCATGGGCAAATCCTGACATCTCAGTAGGTGGCAGAAATTGTGGCTGGTGGTTGTTGCGTTCACCGGGTCTTGACCAGGATAATGTGGCACTTATTCACAGTAGTGGCGCTATCCGTGAAGGTGGCGAACATGTTGACTGTGAAGAGGGTGGTATCCGTCCTGCTATGTGGATTACCGTTAAATAATGAATAAATTTATAGAAAATACCTGATTTCGGTCAGGTATTTTTTTGTTGACTTTACTGCTTTATTGTGTTAAAATGACCACATACCAATTTTTGGATATAGAAAGAAGGATGTTTTATGTTCTGTTCAAATTGTGGAACAAACAATGCAGATGGCGTAAAATTCTGCAGTAATTGTGGAAACCCTATGCCAACACCAAAACCAGTAGAAGAAACAGTTGTTGCAAGTGAGCCAACTCCAGTAGCTCCAGCTGAGCCAGTAGCACCAGCTCCTGTATATGCACCAGTTGAGCCAGTAGCTCCAGCTCCAGCTCCTGCACCAGCACCAGAAAAACCAAAGAAAAAGAATAACAATATTATCATTATTGCTATTGTTGCAGTAATCGCAGTTGCAGCAATCGTTGTTGGTATCCTTTTCGGCACAGGCGTTATCGGTGGCGATAACAAGAAAAAGGAAGAAGAAACAACAGCAAAGAAAACTGAAACAACAACAGAAACTGTAAAAGAAGAAGAGAATAAACCTAACTTCAAGTATGCTGAAGTACAGGATTTAAGAAAATACTTTATTGCAGTTGATGATGCAGGAAATCCAGTTTTCAATGAATATGGCGAAGTTACAGTTTACGAAACTGATGATGCAGGTAAATTCGTTTATGATGCAAATGGAAATCCAACTACTTATTTAACTAGTCTTGATTTTGAATTGAATGGTACAATATATACTTCAGGCATGGCTGTCAAGATTCCAACAGGCTGGAAACTCATTGATGGTTCGTTTGTAGAAGACGGTATATGCAACGAAGCAACAGAATCTGCTATCGTATTTGAAGAAAGTTACGGTACTGCAGCTACACTTGAAGAAGTTGCTATGGAATATGTTGATGCGGTTGATGAATCTACAGTATCATTTGAATATGATGCAGATGCAACACAAATTAATGGTAAAGATGCAATGGTCATTATGGCTGAAGCAGTCGTTGAAGATGATATCTGTGTGTCATATCAGTTTGTAATTATCGAGGTTGATGGCGAGTTCTATTGCTTCTTCTTCACTACACCAGATGCTGAATCATTTGACTTTGTTTCATTCGTTGAAACAAACGTAACATTTTATTAATTAACCTTATCCCCACACAGAAACCCTCTGTGTGGGGATTTTTTATGCCATAACATAGAATTTCTATTGTTTTTTTGAATATGTTATGATAGAATGACAGCATATTTCAAATATTTGAAAATGAAAGAAGGATTTTTATGTTCTGTTCAAATTGTGGAACAAAAAATGCAGATGGTGCAAAGTTTTGCTTTTCATGTGGCAACCCAATGCCAACATCTGCACCAATAGAAAAGGTTGAAACACCTGCTCCAGCTCCTGCACCAGCACCTGTTGAGCCTGTTGTTGAGCCTGAAGAAGAAAAAACAATGTTGTTTGTGCCTGGTAAGTCAGTTGACTCAGAGATGGATGCAACTATGGCATTTACACCAGTAGCACCTGTTGAGCCAGTAGCACCTGTTGAACCGGTAAAACCTGTTGCTCCAGTAGCACCAATTTATACACCACCGGTTGCACCTACATATTCAGATTTCGAGCCAGTCGAAGAGCCTGTTTCAGCTCCTGCTCCTGCACCACAGAAACCAAAGAAAAAAAGTAGCACAGGTCTTATTATAGCCATTGTAGCAATAGTTGTTGTTATTGCCGTGGCTATCGGTGTGTGTATCGGTATGGGCGTTTTTGACGGTGATAATAAGGAAAAAACAGAGGAAACAACAAAGGAAAAGACAACCGAATCAACAACAGAAGAACAAAAAGAGGAAGAATCTAAACCCACAGTTCAGTACAACTATAAGACAGTAACAATCAATGGTAATGCTTATGCAATCGCTTTTGATGCGAAAAACAGAGTAATTTTCGAAAATGAATGTGCTGTTTACTATACATTTGACGACCAAGGACAGATTGTAGTTGATGAAAACGGTGAAGCTGTAAAGAACCTTTTAAACGCAGAACTTGCAGGCACAGAATACAACGGTATTGTTGTTGATGGCATATTGTATTTTGAACATCTCTCATGCAAAATTCCACAGGGTTGGGAATATAATAATGATTTCATTGGCATTTATCCAACAGACGAAAATCTTGAAATGACATTACTTTTCCCAGTGAATTATGAAATGCCAGAAGATGCTACATTAAGTGAACATTATGATGCGCATACAAAGAGAATTATTGGACGATTAGATGATTTGGATATAAAAACTACTGAAAATATTACTTTGCCAGGCACAAATTATGAGGCAAAAAAAGGTGAAATCGAAATAGCAATTCAAGGAGAAGTATATCAATCAGTTTGTTTTTATGTGTTTGAAACTCCAACAGGAATATATTGTATAGAATTTGATGCAGACCCAAGCCACATGGATGAAAACTTTGATTTTGATACATTCATCAAGACAAATATCACAGTTTACTAATTAAAATCTCTTTTTCCCACACGGACACTCTCTGTGTGGGTTTTTTTGTGTACTCCCATAGTTACTATTGTAATTTCTGTTTTGTTGTGATAAAATAACTGTGTATTGTGAAATTTGAATATCGAAAGAAGGTATTATATAATGGCTAAAAAGAAAAAGCTTATAATCGCAGCTATTTGTGTGATTTTGGTTATTGCTGTGGTTGTTGTAGCTGTTGTAATTGTTAAAAATAAGGGTAATGATAATCCAACCGAAACTACAACAGTGGCAGAAACAGAAAGACCAACATCATTGGCAGATGCAATCAAGGACCTTGACCCTAATAAGTATGTTGCACAGTCAATTGATGGAAAACCATATATCGTTGTTCTTGGTGAAGATGGTAAACATGTTAAAAACGACAAAAATCAGATTCTTGTTGTTCTTACAGACGAAAATGGTAATGTTGTGTTTGATGAAAACGGAAACCCTAAAACAACATGGCTTGATGTAAGTGGTACACTTACTGACAGAACAGGTATTTCTGGTAACGGATTTACAATCTCAATTCCTGATGGTTGGAAACCACACGGAGCAGGATATCTTGTTATGGCGGACTCACCTAAAAATATGATTCAATGTAGTGTCATTAATAAATATAATGAATTGTCATTTGACGAATTTATGAATGTACTCAGTGAAAATCAGGCTAAAACTCGTGAAAATCATAAGAAGAATGGTTCAACAGTTTCATTTGAAAGCAGAAATATCACATTCTCAGATGCTAACATTTCCGGCGTTTATCAAAAGGAAGTTATTCACAATAAAAATGGCGGATTAGCAAATTACAAGGAATCCATCTATTTTGAAATGAATGGTGAAAGATACTGGTTTGTTTTTGTTTCATCAGATGACGAAAGCTTGAAGGCAGCATCAGATTTCAATTTCCTTGACTTTGTAAATACAAACTTTAAAGTATCATAAACTCCCACCCACACGGATATTCTGTGTGGGTATTTTTTGTCTAATTTTAAAATCAAACTGTTCTTTTGTTTTTCAAATCCCCAAAGTTTTTCCTGTAATACGCCTTTTTTTCAGATGAAAGGTCAGTATTAAAGCTTACTTCCTTTTGTAAAGCAGGGGAAGGGGTCTTGAAATTTTGCTTTGGCTTGTATGTATTTATATTTTGGGAATTAACCTGTGTTACGCCAAAAATGTCTTTAACATAGATTTTAACAGGCAATCCTAGTTTTTGATGCTTTTTACAGATAAGTCCAGCTTGTTGAAGCTCTGTGATAGCATTGATGGCAGGATTAACACTACAACATAAATCTTCTTGTATTTTCTTAATGGGATAATGGATAAATACACCGTCAGAATCGCTAAATCTTGATAAATTCCTTTTTGATAAATTCAATCTGTTAAGAAATAAAACATATAATATTTTGCTGTTGGATGAAAGATGACTATACTTGTCATTTGTGATTAAATCTAATGGAAAAATAGAGTAATAATTACTGCCTATAAAAAAAACACCTCCCATATATAGCGCCAAATAGCAAAAACGTCCCACAAAACGTGGGACGAATTGAGAAAATAGGCGAATCGTTAATAAAAAGTTTACAAACAATGTAATTTTTAGAAGAAAATTAACTATAAAATCATCTAATCAAAAAAATATATAACCGGTTATATTTTTAATAAATAATATTCTTTTTTATTATTCTTTTTATTTATTGATTTCACATTATGAAGTGGTCGATTTCACATTATGAAGTAGTCGGTTTCACATTATGAAGTAGTCGATTTCACATTATGAAGTGGTTAATGCAACCATAATTATGAATTACGGAGGAAATAGTGCCCAATAATCATTTATCCAAATTTGAATTTGTAGGGGAGATTGTTGTAGGGGTCGGCGTCCTCGACGACCCGAACCAAATGAATAGATAAGCCAACGGCGGGTCGTCGAGGGTGTGGGTGTCCGGTGGACACCTCTGCGAAGCAGAAGCACCGACCGAACCGGCAGGTAAGACCGCCGACCCCTACGAATTATTTATTTCGACAAACTCCAATTTATCATATATATAAAATTTGACCTTTTTTGACCTTTACTATTGACAAGTGGAAAAATGTTGCTATAATAAGAATTAGAAAGGTCAAAGAAAGTCAAAGTCAAATTTGATTTTTGATTAAAGGAGATGACGATGTGAACATCAGTAATATAATCGCAAGTATGATTTCCGATATGCTTGAAGACGATGGCTACACAGAAATTCAGCGAAATGAACTTGCACAGAAAATCGGATGTGTGCCAAGTCAGATAAATTATGTTATTTCATCCAGATTCACACCTGAACACGGCTATATTGTAGAAAGTCGTCGTGGTGGTGGGGGATACATCAAGATTACAAGGGCAACCTACGATAGGGATTCATTAAAAATGCACCTGATTAACTCAATAGGTCAGGCTTTAAGTGAAAACACTTGTCGTGCTCATTTAAAAAATATGTATGACAGGGACATTATGGATGAAAAAACGGTAAAAATATTCTTGTCAGCCTTAACAGGGAATGCCTACCGTGATATTCCAAGGGAATACGGTGACATTCTCCGTGCATCAATTTTTAAACAGATGATACTTAATATTATGTAAATTATAAATGAATTCGAAGAATTCAATTCATGGAGCGTAAGCGAGAAATCATGGCGTTAGCCAATTCATGCGTAGCAAATCATCAAATTATAATGAATTGCAACTTCGTTGCGTGAATTGATTTCATCATGAATTGTACTATGTACATGAATTGCACCTGATGGTGCATTAGAATAAGGAGTGAAAACAATGCTTTGTCAGAATTGTGGAAAATATGAGGCAACAACTCATGTTAAAAGAATAGTAAATGGTGAAAGTGCAGAGGCACATCTTTGTTCCGATTGTGCAAAGGCTCTTGGTTATAACGATGTTTTTGGTGGTTTCGGTAACACTTTTGGGGAAATGTTAGGCTCTTTCTTCGGTGAGCCACAGGTGAGTGCAATAAGCTCACGAACAATCCGTTGTGAGAAATGTGGAAACACCTTCAATGACATTGTGAACAGTGGCAAAATCGGTTGTGCTGATTGCTATGTGACATTTTACGACAAACTTCTTCCATCTTTGCAGAGAATTCACGGAAAAACTCGTCACGAGGGTAAAAATCCAACAATTATCAAGGCAGAAGTGACAAATTCTACTAATCTGCTTGAAGAATTGGAAGAACAATTAAGAATTGCAATAGATGAACAGAATTTTGAAAAAGCAGCACAGTTGCGAGATAAAATCAATGAGTTAAAGGAGGGTCAAAAATGAGCAACAGATGGTATTTAGGTGTTGGCGAACAGAGTGACATTGTTGTAAGCACTCGTATCCGACTTGCGAGAAATCTGAATGAATATCCATTCCCAAATAAATTGAATACTAAAAGCCGAACTGCACTTAATAATATAATTAAGGATGCAGTTGAAAGTGACAACAAATTTGACCTTCGTTTTGTGGAAATGAAGTCCCTTGCTCGTTTTGAGGCTGCATCTATGGCAGAAAGACACATTATCAGTCCGGAATTCGCATCCGATGCCGACGGTCGTGCATTGATGATTTCAAAGGATGAAGATATTTGTATAATGCTTAACGAAGAGGACCATATTAGAATACAGATAATGAAATCAGGCTTCGCTCTTGACGAGGCTTACTCCGTTGCCGACGAAATCGACGATTTATTGGGCAATAAACTCCAATATGCCTTTGATGAGAGAATTGGCTATCTCACACAATGTCCAACTAATTTGGGAACAGGTATGAGAGCATCTGTAATGCTTCATCTTCCAGCACTTACTATGAACGGACAAATTCATAAACTTATCAACACAATTTCAAAATTAGGTCTTACATTCCGTGGCGCATTTGGCGAAGGAACAAAAGCAACGGGTGATATGTATCAACTTTCAAATCAGATTACTCTCGGTATTTCCGAAGAATTTGCAATTAGAAACTTAAAAGCCATCACATTACAACTCTGTGCAAATGAACGTGCAGCAAGGGAAGAACTCTTAAAATCCATTGATACAGAAGATGCCATTTTCCGTGCTTACGGCACTTTAAAATGGGCAAGACTTCTCTCAACACAGGAACTTATGGATAATCTTTCATTGGTGCGTTTAGGCTCTGTGGCAGGTAAAATCAGCGTACCAATTGAAACTCTCAATGAACTTATGATTTCAATGCAACCTGCAAGTATCAATGTTTTAGCACAACAAAAGTTAGACGAAAAAGAACGTGATACCATAAGAGCAACAAAGGTACGAAATAGATTGAGTTAAAATCAGAACGGTGGTTTTGAAAGAAACTACCGTTTTTTTAATGCAAAATGCAAAGTGCAAAGCGCAAAATTAAGGAACTGCGTTGCGAATTTAAATATTTACTAAATTGGTTAAAATATGATTAAAAATAAATGAAGTATTGCTACGCAATATGAAGTAATTTTGTAATTATGAAGTATTTACTATCGTAAATATGAAGTGAAATAAATCATTTCTTATGCCGAAGGCATACTTCATAGCATCGCTACTTCATATCCGTCAGGATACTTCATAAATCCGAAAGGATTTATTTCATTGCAACGCAAGGCGTTGCTAATTTGAGGTGAAAACAATGTACAACTTTACAGGTTTTAGTGAAAAGGCAAATATGGCACTTAACAAGGCTGTGGAATGTGCCGAAGATTTAGGTCACACATATATCGGTAGTGAGCATCTTCTATTGGGTCTTTTGGAGTCTGCCGATTCTGTTGCAGGTAAACTCTTACTTTCCAAAGGTGTAACAGGCAAAAAAGTTTATGACATAATCCGTGAAACTGTGGGTGCAGGAATTCCAACTGAACTTACTCCGTCCGACTTTACACCAAGAAGCAAACACATAATCGAAAATTCTATATACCTTGCAGTTTCAACAAATCAGGCTCTTGCAGGGACGGAGCATATCCTTATTTCAATATGTCGAGAGGGGAATGGTTACGGTTGTCAGTTGTTGACACGATTGGGTGTGAATACTCAAAATCTTATAAGAGAATTGGCAACAAGTCCAAAATCTCAACAGTCAAAATCATTCGGTCAGCAGAAAAATTCCAACTCCCAACTTGAAAAATACTCTCGTGATTTAACTGCTCTTGCCAAGGAAAATAAAATTGACCCTGTTATTGGCAGAGAAAAGGAAATTGAGCGAGTTATTCAGATTTTAAGCCGAAGGAGTAAGAATAATCCCTGCTTAATCGGTGAGCCAGGTGTTGGTAAAACTGCTATTGCCGAGGGATTAGCACTTAAAATCGCTAATGGTACTGTTCCTGAACTTTTAAAGGACAAAAGGCTTTTGTCCCTTGATTTAACAGGTATGGTGGCAGGTACAAAATATCGTGGTGACTTTGAAGAAAGAATAAAAGGTATCATTGACGAGGTTAAAAATTCAACGGACATTATCCTTTTTATTGACGAAGTTCACACAATTATGGGTGCAGGTAGTGCCGAGGGTGCAGTTGATGCAGCAAACATTTTAAAGCCGTCACTTGCTCGTGGTGAGTTGCAGTTAATCGGTGCTACAACCATTGACGAATATCGTAAAAATATCGAGAAAGATGCTGCACTTGAGAGAAGATTTCAACCAATTACTGTTGGTGAGCCAATGGTGGAAGATGCTATTGAGATTTTAAAGGGAATTCGTGACAAATATGAGGCACACCACAAGGTGAAAATCACAGATGAAGCAATTAAATCTGCTGTAATTCTTTCACATAGATATATCGGTGACAGATTTTTGCCTGACAAGGCTATTGACTTAATTGACGAGGCTTGTTCAAAGGTTAGGCTAATGTCATCAATTCCACCTGACGAAATCAAAGAAATGGAAAAGAAAATTGCCACTCTCTCTGCAGAAAAAGAGATGGCAGTAAATAGGCAGGATTTTGAAAGAGCAGCCAACCTTCGTGACGAAGAAAAAGAACTCACACAGAAATTTAATTCCGAAAAGGCAAAATGGCAGAATGAGGATAAAGCACGAGAAAAGCAGGTAACGGAAACTGAAATTGCCGAAATCGTGTCAGGTTGGACAGGTGTGCCAGTAAGTCAAATGACGGAAGAAGAAAGTCAAAGACTTTTACGAATGGAAGACGAACTCCACAAGAGAATTGTGGGACAGGATACAGCAGTTACAGCCATCGCAAAAGCAATCCGTAGGGGCAGGGCAGGACTTAAAGACCCAAAACGACCAATCGGCTCGTTCATTTTCTGTGGCCCTACTGGTGTTGGTAAAACTGAACTTACCAAGGCACTTGCAGAGAGTATGTTTGGTGACGAAAATGCTATGATTAGGCTTGATATGAGTGAGTTTATGGAGAAACATACCGTTTCCAAACTCATTGGCTCACCCCCAGGTTATGTGGGCTTTGACGAGGGTGGTCAACTGACGGAAAAAATCCGTAGAAAGCCTTATTCCGTGGTGCTTTTTGATGAAATCGAAAAGGCTCATCCTGATGTTTTTAACACACTTTTGCAAATTCTCGATGACGGTATTTTGACCGATTCCCAAGGCAGAAAAGTTGACTTTAAAAACGCAGTTATTATAATGACATCCAATGTTGGTGCAAGGCTTATCAACGAAGAAAGAGCAACATTCGGCTTTACTGCAAACGAAAACAGCCACTCTGAAGAAAAAATCAAAGAGGCTGTTATGGGTGAACTTAAAAACACATTCCGTCCCGAATTTCTTAACAGAATTGACGACATAATCGTCTTTTCAAGACTCAATGAAAATGATATTAAAGAGATTGCAAAACGCCTTTTAAAGGGGTTGGAACGTAGAATGGAAAGCCTTGAAATCGGTGTAACCTTTGACGATAGTGTTGTTGATTTTATCGGGAAAGCAGGGTATGACAAAATCTATGGTGCAAGACCATTAAAGAGAGCAATACAAACAAAAATCGAAGATGTCTTGTCCGAAAAAATCCTTGAAAAGTCAATAGAAAAAGGTAATTCCTATGTTTGCTCAATAGTTGATGATAAACTAGAAATAGGATTATAAATTTGAATTTGTAGGGGAGATTGTTGTAGGGGTCGGCGTCCTCGACGACC
>CALEIS010000123.1 GCA_937877675.1 uncultured Clostridia bacterium
TAATGAAGATTTATTCACAGATGAAGTAAATGCTAAGAATGTAAACATAATCAGCGGAAAACCGATTACAGAGCCAATCAGTGTACTTGCTCGTGTGCGATACAGACACAAAGAACAACCGGCAACTGCATGGCAGACAGAAGACGGAATTTTACATGTGAAATTTGACGAACCACAACGCGCAATAACCAAAGGTCAATCGCTTGTAATTTTCGACGGCGACACAGTCCTCGGCGGTGGAGAAATAATTTAAAAGCAAAAAATAAGGGCGATTTTAGAATCGCCCGTTTTTTTATAATTATCTTTTATACTTTATTGCTGCTCTCCCCAAATATAATCTCTCAATTCACCAGATTCCAACAATTGCGGGTAATCCCATTGTCTGAGTGTTTCATAAACACCGATTGCGACTGCATTTGAAAGGTTAAGGCTTCTTGCCTCGTCAATCATAGGGATACGAACACATTTGTCAGCATTATCAAAAAGTAATTTTTCAGGTAACCCTGCTGTTTCCTTACCAAAAACAAGATATGTGTTGTCAGGATAAGAAACATCAGAATGTCTTTTTTGTGCTTTTGTTGAAAAATAGAAGAAATTTCCACCTTTGTTTTTTTCAAAGAATTCTTCCATAGTGTCATAATAAGTTATATCAAGCAGATACCAATAATCAAGACCGGCTCTTTTGAGTTTTTTATCATCAGGAGTAAATCCCATTTTGCCAACAAGATGAAGTCTTGCACCTGTTGCAGCACATGTTCTTGCAACATTACCTGTGTTCTGTGGGATTTCAGGCTCAACCATAACTATATTTAATACCATTTTTATCACCTTGAATTTTTAAAATTTTTCTTAATAAAAGTATAACATTTTTAGAAATAATTTTAAATACAAAATCATAAATTTTTTATTTATTTTTTCTAAAAATACTATTGCTCATAAAAATGATTTATGAGAAAATCTAAGAGAGAAAGGGAGGAAGAAAAAGTGGATAAGAAACAGGTTGGTAAGATTGTTGGTGCAAGTATGCTTGCAGGTACAGCGGCAATGGCTGTAACAACTTCAATGTCAGATAAAAAGACAAAAAAGAAGATGAAGAAAACTGCAAAAAAAGCAATGAATACAGTAAACAATGTTGTTGATAATGTTAATAAAATGATGAACTAAGGGGTATAGAAATGAAAAAGAAAAGCCAATTGATTAGTATAATAGTTTCTATATCATTACTTTGTTCATGTGCTAGAATGGCTATGCCAGAGAATAATACCACTAGTCCTACTGAAACTGAAAAAAGCGAAAGTACAACTATTGAAGAAACAACTACGGAAGTAATAATTGTTCCTGTTGGGAATGAATCCGATGACAAAAAGGCTCATAGTTATGGAGTGGCGAAAGATGGTAAGCCGCACGAAATATCCGTTAATGCCCAAAAATATTTTCAAAGTAAGAATTTTAAAGCACTTTGTTTAGATACAAAAACGAATAAAAAAGTAATGTACCTGACATTTGACTGTGGTTATGAAAATGGCTATACATCAATAATTCTTGATGTATTAAAAGAGAAAAATGTTAATGCAGCCTTTTTCTGTACCTTGCCACAGGTTAAAGAGAACCCTGATTTGATAAAACGAATGATAGATGAGGGGAATATTGTCGGTAATCACTCAGTAACTCATCCATCCTTTGCTGAAATTCCTGTCGAAAAAATGGAAACCGAAATAAAAGGTATGGAAGAATATTTAAAAGCGAATTTCAATTATAGTGAACCATATTTTAGATTTCCAAAAGGTGAATATACCGATAAAGCACTAAGAGTTGTTGAAAATCTTGGATATACAAGTGTTTTCTGGTCAGTAGCATATGCTGACTGGGATTTGAATAATCAAAAAGGTGAGCAATATGCTTTTGACACAGTTGTTTCAAGATTTCATCCAGGTGCGGTTATCCTTTTGCATTCTGTTTCACCTGACAATGCACATGCATTAGGTAAAATCATTGATGAAGCTAGGCGTCAGGGTTACGAATTTTGCTCATTAAGAGATTATGTGTCGAATTAGCAAAAATTATCAATAATAATTGACATCTGAATGCTAAAAATACTACTGCAAACGCAATTAATATATAACTTTAATTGATAAGGGGTGTATTTAGATGTCAAGAGGTAATAAGAGCGTAGTACCAGAGGCTCGTGAGGCTCTCAACCGTTTTAAGATGGAAGCTGCATCAGAAGTAGGCGTAAATCTTAAGGATGGTTACAATGGTGACCTTACTTCAAAGCAGGCAGGTTCTGTTGGCGGTCAGATGGTTAAAAAGATGATTAAGTCATACGAAGAAAGCATGAAATAACTAGTTTTCTGATAAGTTAAAGGACCCGATGGGAAATATCCTATCGGGTTCGAATTTTAATAAAAAAATTAAAATAAATCTTAAAAAAGTATTGGAAAATATTTTATAATGTTATATAATATTTTAAATATATTTGTATAAAGGGGAGGTAGGCGCTTTGGCATCAAAATATTCTGTTTCTTTGGAAAAAATAATTAATGAGTTTGGTTTAGAAACAATATATTTACCATGTGACGCATCTGAACTTTCAATAACATCTCAAGAAGTAAATCGACCAGGACTTTTACTTGCAGGTAATGATAAATACTTTGACCCTGCAAGAGTACAGTATTTAGGTTTTTCTGAATTTGAATTTGTAAAATCATTTGACAAGGAAAAACAACTTGAGTGCATAGAACGACTATTCAGTAAACAACCATCCGTTGTAATTATAACAAGAAGTCTTGAACCTCTTGACGGTATGGTTGAGTGTGCAAAAAAATATCGTGTTCCAATTATTAGAACTGCTGAAGCAACCTCTGCAAGTATGTCAACGCTCATCTATTTCCTTGGTACTGCATTGGCACCACGAATTACACGACATGGTGTTCTTGTTGAAGTTTATGGTGAAGGTGTGCTTATCGTAGGTGATAGTGGCGTAGGTAAGAGCGAAACTGCTATAGAACTTATCAAACGTGGTCATCGTCTTATTGCAGATGATGCTGTTGAAATCAGAAAAGCATCTGCTAAAACTCTTGTTGGCTCTGCTCCTGACAATATTCGTCATTTCATTGAACTTCGAGGAATTGGAATTATCAATGCTCGTCGTCTCTTTGGTATGGGTGCTGTTAAGCTTACTGAAAAAATTAATATGGTTATTCAACTTGAGCCATGGGATAGCTCAAAGGTTTATGACCGTATGGGACTCGATAATGAATACATAAATATCATGGATGTTAAAATTCCTTTGACTGTTGTACCTGTTAAACCAGGTCGAAATCTTGCAGTTATTATTGAATGTGCTGCTATGAATAACAGACAAAAGAAAATGGGATATAACGCAGCTCGTGAGCTTCTTCATCAATTGGGAATGGACGAGGGTTATGAACCAAAATCCCAAGAAATTGATATTTGGCAAAATTACTAATTTAGAGAGAAGGAAAATCAGTGTATAAAGATATTGCATTATTTGCTGAAAATTTAGGTGCAACTGTTGAATTCCAGGCACCAATGAAAAAATATACAAGTTTTAAATGTGGCGGTAACGCAAGTCTTTTGATTATTCCTGAGTCTTCCGATTCTTTACAAAAGATTATTTCTTATTGTTCATCAAAAAAAGTAGAACCATTGATTATTGGTAATGGCTCCAATCTTTTGGTTACAGATAATGGTATCAATAATGTTGTCATTAAAATTGGCTCTAAGATGTCAAAGATTGAGTTGATTGATGAAACAACAATTTATTGTGAAGCAGGTGCATCACTCAAAAGTCTTTGTATGTTTGCATATGAGAATTCTTTGTCTGGGCTTGAGTTTGCTTATGGTATTCCGGGCACTCTTGGTGGCGCAGTATATATGAATGCAGGTGCTTATGGCGGGGAAATGAAAGATGTTCTTTTCTCATGTGAGCATATAGATTTTAACGGCGTGATTGGAACATTATCACAAGAAGAACTTAATCTTCGATACCGTGGCAGTGCATATACTGATAATGGCTTTACTGTTGTTTCTGCAACTATGAAACTAAAAAAAGCCGATAAAAAAGATATCAAGGATGCTATGGATGATAAGCTCCAGAGAAGAAAAGATAAGCAACCTCTAGAGTATCCAAGTGCAGGAAGCACTTTTAAAAGACCAGAAGGATATTTTGCAGGTGCTCTTATTCAGGATTGTGGTCTTAAAGGTTATACAGTTGGTGGAGCACAAGTAAGTGAAAAACATGCGGGATTTGTCATAAATAAAGATAAAGCAACTGCAACAGATATAATTACTCTTATCAAAGATGTTCAAAGAATAGTTTTTGAGAAATTTGGAGTAATGCTTGAAACAGAAGTTAAAATTATAGGCGATTAAGGGAGATGCACATTATGCAGCTTGTAATTGTTACCGGAATGTCCGGTGCAGGTAAATCAAGAGTAATAGATTCTTTGGAGGATATTGGTTTCTTTTGTGTTGATAATATGACACCAAAACTTATACCAACATTCGTTCAGATTCTCAATGATTCTGCTGAAGTAAGAGAAAAAGTTGCTATTGTTGCTGATGTAAGACTTGGTGATTCTTTTTCACAGTTGTTTTCTGCACTTGATGAACTTAAAACAATGGAATGTGAATATCGAATTCTTTTTATCGATGCAGATAATGAAGTTATTTTGCGCAGATATCAGGAAACAAGAAGAAAACATCCTCTTTCTAAAATTGGTGCATCTAAATCTTTACAGGATATTATTGTTCAGGAACGCGAGATGCTTCGTGAAGCAAGAAATATAGCTAATTATGTTATTGATACATCTTATTTATCCACTTCCCAACTCAAAGAAAGAGTAGCAACACTCTTTTTTGAGGATGTTTCAAGAACAATGAAAATTAGTGTTCTTTCATTTGGATTCAAATATGGTTCACCAAAAGATTCTGACTTGGTGTTTGATGTCCGTTGTTTGCCTAACCCATTTTATGTGCCTGAGTTAAAGCATCAGACAGGACTTGACGCTCCGGTTTATGATTATGTTATGAGTTTTGATGAAGCTAAGAATCTTGAACCAAAACTCCTAGATTTGGTTTCATATCTTGTGCCTTTGTATAGAAGCGAGGGTAAAAGTCAATTGACTATATCTGTTGGTTGTACTGGCGGAAAGCATCGTTCTGTTGTTTTTGCAGAAAAAATATTTAATAAAATTAAAGAAGACGGATTTAATGTATCTGTTTATCACAGAGATATAAATAGATAAGGGATTTTTAATATGTCATTTTCAGCTGAAGTAAAAAATGAAATATTATCTACAGAAATTGAAAATAAATGCTGTATGCATGCTTTTGCGTACGGTATGATGTTGTTATCAAGAGCTTTTTCATATTATGATATGTACTTGCTTACTGAACACAGTGGTGTGGCAGAAATGTACTCTGAACTTATGAAAAAAGTGTGTGGAGTTAAACCAAGTTTTTCAAAATCTGATGCAGGTAAGTATAAAGTTGAGGTTATTGATAAGGATGATAGATTAAAAGTACTTAAAACCTTTGGTTATGATAAGAAAAATGGTGCTTCGAGAATTAATTGGAGTAATTTTGCTGATGAATGTTGTAAAATTTCATTTTTAAAAGGTGCATTTTTAACTTGTGGTACAGTTAATGACCCTAATAAAAATTATCACCTTGAATTTGTTGTGCCATATCTTAACTTAAGTCGTGACCTGAATTTGTTTATAAATGATTATGATGAATTGAATGTTGTGCCAAAGAGTATAACAAGAAATTCGAACTATGTTGTTTATTTTAAGGATAGTGAGTCCATAGAAGACATACTTACTGTTATGGGTGCATTTAATTCATCACTTGAAATAATGGGTGTCAAGATGTATAAAGACGTTAGAAATAATGTAAATCGTAAACTTAATTTTGAGAGTGCGAATCTTGATAAGACCATATCAGCAGCATCAAAGCAGACAGATGCTATTTTACATATAAAAAATACAGTAGGACTTTCACATCTTTCTGACGATTTAAGAGAAATTGCAGAATTGAGATTGGAAAATCCAGATATGTCTTTAAGAGAATTGGGTGATAGCTTGACTAACCCTATCTCTCGTTCAGGAGTAAATCACAGGTTACAAAAAATTTGTGAAATTGCTAAAGTTGTTAAGTGAAAGTTGGTAACTCATTGAGAAAATCAGAAGATTTTTATGTAGTATATAATAAAGAACAAAAATCAACACCAGTAAAGACTAAAAAATCAGGTTGGTATGTAGTGTACAGTTGGTTAGATTCCTTGGTTTTTGCAATGATTCTTATTTTGGTTGTTTTTGCTTTTGCATTAAGAATTGTTGGTGTTAATGGAGATTCAATGAATCCCACTCTTCAAAATGGGGAATGGTTAACTGTGAAAGCGGTAAATCAAACCATAAATAAGGGAGATATTGTTATTGTAACTCAACCTAATGTTTTAAATGAGCCTTTGATTAAACGTGTAATTGCAACGGGTGGAGATACAATTGACATAAATTTTGAAACTGGTGACGTTATTGTTAATGGCAAGATTGTCGATGAACCTTATATCAATGAAAAGACTCATAGTAGAGGTAACTTTGAAGGTCCAATAACAATCCCAGAAGGATATATTTTTGTTATGGGTGATAACAGAAATGATTCTTTGGATAGTCGTTTTAATGTTATAGGTTTAGTTGATGAAAGATATGTGCTCGGTGTTGTAGAGTATAGATTATCACCTTTTGGTGCAGTGGAGAAATAGAATAATGGAGAATAAAAAATTATTAACAAATGTATATGATTTTGCTTCAATGGCGATAACAGCTGTTTTAATTGTTTGCATTATCTTTACATTTTTATTTAAGATTTCAACAGTAAGTGGTAGGTCGATGGAAAACACTTTGTACAATGGTGACCAGTTGCTCATAAGTGCAATTCCTCATGACATAGATACAGGTGACATTGTGGTTGTTTCTCAACCTAACGGATACGATAAGGTTTTAATTAAACGTGTAATTGCAGTTGGTGGACAGACTATTGAACTTGATGGAAAAAATAGATGTGTTATAGTTGATGGGAAAGTTATTGATGAGCCATATATCAAAGAATCAATGGATTTTATGTTTTTTGGAACTAAAAAGTATGTAATTCCAGAAGGCAAATTGTTTTTAATGGGTGATAATCGTAATAACTCTGCAGATAGTCGAGATGTTAGAATAGGATTAGTTGATGAAAAATATGTAATTGGTAAAGTGTTCTATAGATTGGGTGACAAGGCCTTGTTTAATTAAGGTCTATAAGGAGAATAATTATGGCTGATAATCAAAAACAAATAGTGCAATGGTTTCCTGGCCATATGGCAAAAACAAGAAGACTTATTAAAGAAAGTCTCTCTCTTGTAGATGGTGTTACCGAAATTATTGACGCACGTATTCCATACAGTAGTTCAAATCCTGAACTTGAAGAATTAATAAATAACAAACCTCGTATAGTATTATTGAATAAGTGCGACTTGGCTGATAAAAATACAACAAACCAATGGGTCGAATACTACAAAAATAAAGGTGTTCGTGCAATTCCAGTTGATTGTCGTACAGGCAAAGGTCTTAATAACTATTCAATTGCGGTTAAAGAGGTGTTGAAGGATGTTATTAAGAAGAATGAAGATAGGGGAATGCCGGGAAAAGCATTGAGAATTATGGTTGTTGGAATTCCTAACACAGGTAAATCTTCATTTATAAATCGAATGGCAGGAGCCGTAAAAGCAAAAGTTGCTGATAAAGCAGGTGTTACAAGACATAATCAATGGTTCCCAATTGGAAATGGTATTGAGTTGCTTGATACTCCAGGTGTTTTGTGGCCAAAATTCGACGATGCCAGGGTGGGAGATAGACTTGCATTTATTGGTTCGGTCAAGGATGAAATTCTTGATGCAGAAACATTAGCAATCCGACTTTTGGAAGTTATGAAAAATGACTATCCGGATAGACTTGAAGAACGATATAAGATTAGTGATTTTGCTGATAAAGAGGCATGGGAAGTCCTTGAAATGATTGGCAAAAAACGTGGTATGATGATAAAAGGTGGAGAAATAGACTGTGAAAGAGCTTCAGTAATGCTTCTGGATGAGTATCGTGGTGGAAAACTTGGTTTGATTTCTCTTGAAAAACCGGAGTAAGATATGGATTATTTGTTTGAGCAAAATGCTTTGGATTTAGGATATAAAGTTGTTTGTGGAATAGATGAAGCAGGTCGTGGACCATTGGCTGGACCAGTCCATGCCGCAGCAGTTATTTTACCATTAGGGCTCGAAATAGAAGGACTTAACGACTCCAAAAAGCTTAGCGAAAAGAAAAGAGAGCAACTTTTCGACATAATTTGCGAAAAAGCTATTGATTATTCAATCGGAGTTGCAACTGAAAAAGAAATTGACGAAATCAATATTCTTAATGCAACATTCCTTGCTATGCATAGAGCTGTAGAGGGACTTAAAATTAAACCTGATTATGCATTGATTGATGGAAATCAATATCCTAAAATACCTTTTGTTATGGAGGAAACAGTTGTAAAGGGTGATGCAAAAAGTATGTCTATTGCAGCTGCGTCAATTCTTGCAAAGGTTAGTCGTGACAGATTTATGTTAGAAAAGACAAAAGAATTTCCACAATATCAATTTGAAAAGCATAAAGGATATGGAACAAAATTGCATTACGAGATGCTAGCGGAATATGGTCCATCTCCAATTCATAGAATGTCTTTTTTAAAGAAGTTATATGGTGAAAAATAAGTGGATAAAGAACTTTTAGGTGATTACGGAGAAATAATTGCCATGAGATATTTAGTGTGTCATGGTTATCTAGTACTTACAACAAAATACAATCGTCGATTAGGTGAAATTGATATTGTAGCAGAGGATAAAAAATACGTATGCTTTGTTGAAGTCAAGACAAGAAGTGAAAATGCAATATATGCTCCAGCTGATGCAGTTGATGCAGCGAAAAGGGAACGTATTATTGCTACTTCTCAATCTTTCTTAAAGGATTATAAGTTAGATAGACAGCCTAGATACGATATTATTGAGGTTTATTTTAAAGATGATGAACCAGAAAGAGTAAATCATATTGAAAATGCCTTCGATTTTTATGGCAAATAGATGTTGAAAATTAAAATTTATTATGATAAAATACCACACGAAAAGGATGTGTTTTAAATGTTTTATACAAGTACAA
>CALEIS010000124.1 GCA_937877675.1 uncultured Clostridia bacterium
TTTCTTACACCAAATGCATTTGTATGGTCGTGACCTGTGAACATTGCAAGCACATCACCTGTTTCAACCAAAGCATCAAACTGACCGTCGTTGTAATATCCTGGGCATGGATACTCGTTAAGTGTACCATAGTTTGTGTTTTCTGGGTCAAACATATAGTATTCGTTTTCATTGTAAAGATGTTTTTCTGAAAAAAGCTTCTTTGAATCAACCTTTTTAAGAACATCATAAATTTCTGGAACAATAATATGTTGGAAAACAATTGAGTTAACGGTTTCGCCACCATTTTCTTCTTTAAGTTTGGCAGAAGTTTCTTTATACCACTCAATTTGTTCAGTTCTTACTCTGTCATAGTGTCTTGGCTCATCTTCATCATAATCGCCTGAGTCAAATACCCAAAGATTGAATTTCACCTTGTCACTATCAGAAGCTAAAACAGGAATATTGAATGTTGCACAGTTTTTGAAGTTTGTATCGTCCCCTGCTGATATTACACAAGAAAATGTCTTGTAATATTCCATAATGTCTCTTCTTGACATTTGACCTTCTTCTGAATCGTGGTTACCAAATGTTACGGCAACAGGAATATTTCTTGATTCAAAAATATTCATAAGTGCATTAATGAGTTTTTTTGTTTCTTCAGGGTCCTCGTAAGGCTTTGTATTATCACCTGTAAGCACAACAAGGTCGGGCTTTTCAATATCACAAGCTTCACCGATTACCCATATTGACGAATCAAAATGCTTATCATTATCAAGATGAGGGTCGGCAATATGTAATATTTTGAGCTTACCATTAGAATTGAATCTTATTGTTGTATCTGTTGTTTTATTTGGGTCTGCAGGGGCATAATTAATATTTGTGTTTTTAGGTTCAATTTCAAAATAAATTATTCCTGCCACAAGATTAACAATACATACTGCTAACACAATTAGAATTATTTTTTTTACCATTTCAACATCTCCCGTTCATTTTATTTTGCTCTATAAATATTAATTTCATAAGCACGAAGTTTATCTGCAGTTGCAGAGTAGTCAAAAAAGCTATATTCCCAATTCATTATAATAAATTTCTTTTCAAATTGAAAGAATTAAATTTCATAACACTTATATACCATTTTTAAAACATAACATCAACAATAATGGGATAATGGTCTGAAGGATACATATCCATTACAGTATTACGAATAATTTTATATCTATCAACTCTGACATTTTTTGAAACAAAAGCATAGTCAATAGGTCCATTTGCATCTTCTTTAACTTTACCATATCCGTGAAATGTTATACCATCATCACTGTTATCGGCAACAATCTTTGAATCATTTGTTTTCATAAGCATTTTACTATAAGCTTCACTTGTTGGTTCAGCATTAAAATCACCTGTACAAACAACAGGAAAACCACTTTTCTCAAGTTCGTCAATTTTACTATTAAGCACATCTGCCTGTAAAACTCTTGAAACATCACTCACATGGTCAAGATGTGTATTTATATGGGCATATTTAACGCCTGTTTCTTTGTTTTCCAGAACTGCCCACGTTGCAATTCTTGTGCAAGCCGATTCTTCATACTTGGTATATTTTTCTTCAGGTGTATCACTAAGCCATATTGTGCCACTATCGAGAAGTTTAAACTTACTTTTAAGATAGAAAACTGCACTGTATTCACTGTTTTCATCTTTATCTCTATGCTCACCAACATATGCATAATTCTCAAGTCCTGAAGAGAGAATATCCATCCATTCACCTGTTGCCTCTTGAACACCAACAGAATCAGGAGAATACTGTTCAATAATAGCTTTTGATATAACAGAACGATTTTTCACACTACCTTCTTCGTCATCACAATATCTAAGATTAAATGACATAATTCTTGTAGCATCATTTGTTTTTTGGGGAACACCATCGATTATAATCTCACCAAAATCAATATCTTTAATCATAAAAAGCTCCTTTTAATACTGAAACAATTTAACTTATAGCCGGAGTTTTGAGAATACCTGTTGTACGAAGAACATATTCGTAACTCCACTTTATTCCTTCAGTTCGCCAAACATCCGGACCAAGCCATTTTTCATTTACATCTACAAGGTGAATCGGTCCGAATGAATTGAAACGATGTGTATAAAGCTTTAAGCCTATCTCATGCTCACCGTTAGGAATACCTTTGATTTCAAGTGTGTAAGGCGGATAAATAATATCACCCTTAATTTCACCGTCAACACTTACTTCAACAAGTGCACCCATATAGTCACTTGCAGTAACTGTAAGTTTACCGTTTTCAGTTTTTGCCTTAATCTTATATGTGACTGCACCTGAATAGAATGGGAATCCTTGATTAAGCAGAGAACCGAATGAAATTTTTTCAGGAAAGTTGGTTATTACAGCAATTGAGCCTGTTACCTTGACACCAAATCTACCTAAAATAAACACATTTTCAAGGTTTGTAGTTTCACCAAATGGCAAAGTGATTTCAAGTGTATTTTCACCCTTTATTATCTTGCCGAGTTTCATTTTGCCGATTGAAATATCAACATAGAAGCCATCTTCTCTTTCGGTAATTTTCTTACCATTAAAGATTACATCTGCAACATCTGCATCTTCAAGAGCGAGAATTGCACCTTCATAATCTATTTCACTATTGAAAGTGAATTTAAGCGTTGCCTTGTGGTCCTTTGGTAATTTCCCATATACCCAAGGTTGAACAACATGTCCACCTCTTTCATCCATTCCAAGACGATTTCTTATAAGATTATCAAGTCGAAGCACTTCTTCTTTTGGAAAATATTCCTTGTCATCGTCGATTTTCCATTGTGCCATATCAAGAACAAGAACGTTTTCTTCAGACAACTCATAATCACACATTTCGCAAAGCATTTCGCCTGAGTTTGAAGGAATATACTGTGTTTCTTCACAATCAGCCTTACCATCAACGAGTTTAAGGAGAATTGAGTCATAACCAAAAATACGATAACGAATAATAGTTTTTCCTTCTCGGTATTCTGCTTTAATCGGCTTAATTTCACCATTTTGTGTGTTGTAAATTTCAGGTGAAAATGTTCCATTCAAAATAATTTGAATATCTTTACCATTATCTACATGCTTATTATCTGGTTCTTTTGAACAACAGATAAATAGCCATTTACAGTCATTGTCTTCACGCATCTGATAAATGTAGTTATCCGTAAGTTTGCCATCTGCATATCTTATTGTAAGAGTTCTGACATCTTGGAGTGATGTGAGTAGAGATGCACGAGAAAAGTCGATTTTTTCACTCTTTTCAAAAAGTGTTTTCGCATAATCAGACGGTACAGCGTCAACAAGCGAAGGAGCATCACCCATAAAAATGAGTTTACCACCATTATCACGGAATTGCTCAAGTCTTTCAACTGTTGTTTTTCTCAATGTTTCGCAACCTGGAACAATTATTGCATCATATTCCATTTCACCAACTTTAAGAGGTGCAGAGCCCTCCTTACAAAGAGTTGGGAAAAGTGATTCGGAAATAAAATTAAAATCAATACTACCTTCAAGAAGCCATTTTGTGACATTTTGGAATCTCTCGTCAAGATTTTCCCTAAAAATTGCAGATTTATCATTAGGACCCCAATGAAGCCAGAAGCTTTCAACAGGATGGATAACGCCCACCTTTACGATTGGCTTACCACGAGTAAGTGCTGTGTTTACTCTTGCAAAATGGTCTTCAATAAGATTGTATTTTTTGTACCAAGGTGATTGGTAATGAATTGAAGCAGGATAATCTCGTTTTGCTTCGCCTTTCATTGCATACCAGGAGAGATGTGGAGCACGAATTGTAACACCAAGACAGGCTTGCCAGTCACCCTGATGCTTATATGTTCTAAAATCACAGTCCCAACCTGTTACACCGTAAAGTTCTGAAAGCATACCCTCATATCCAAACTGATGGACAGCTGATTGTACTTGTTTTGCAGTGGTAAATTCATGTCGATTGCAAAGCATATCAATACCGGGAAGCTTAAAACTTCGGTATGAACGCATTGCTTCACCAAGGGATGCTGTTTGCGAATTGAGTGTAGGCTCTTGCATCATATGCCCTGTGAGAGCAATACCGTTTTCTTCACACCACTCACCCACTGTATCGGCAAATGAACTTGCAAACAATTCAGCAATAAAATCGTGGTATCTGTAACGATGAACGGACGGTGCAGAATTAGGCTTATCCCAGAAGATTTCAGGAAGAGTGTCAAAAATATCTTCACCATACATTTCTTTGTAAAGCTCAGGAACATTATCAGTCCAAGGCATTGTAATATTCATTTTATCAAATGAATTATTAAGAACTGCCTTTCTTGTAAACTGAGGCTCATCTGTAAAAATCGCAGGAATAGTCTTATCAAATTCATCACCCACTTTATCCTTATATTTTTCGTGAGTGACCTCAATGAATTTTTTAACGGCATCACTGCTCAGTGTATCAAGATATGTCTGTCCGTTATACCAGCTTGAAGGATTTGCCAATTCAAGAAAGGCATACCATTTTGTTCCTTCAGCCTCATCATTTTCACCGATTTTTTTGTAAGAAGAAAGAAAACCTTCACTGTCAAGAACTACATCATAGCAAGCAAGAGGATTTTCTTTTTTGTTTACCCAATAGTCATTAATACCACTGTATTTTTCTTCTTTGAAAGGAGTAAAAAAGAGACATCTGCTTCTGTATTTTTCGTCCTTTGTTACAAGTCCACCTGCAGCACCTGAAGGCCAACGGTCTTCGTCATATAGCCACGCTAACATTTCTTCATTTTTTGCTTTATCAACTGAATCCTTGATGAGTTCCATATATTCTTCACTAAGATACTCATTTTCAAGACCTGTTCTTACATGCAGATGAAATCCACCAAGTCCCATTTCCTTGAATACATCAATCTGACGGCATAATTCTTCTTTTGTCAAATATGAGTTAAGTGCCCAGAAAGGTGTTCCACGGAATTCAGATGTAGGATTTTTGAAAAGTTCTTTATTTAGCGATTTTTCAACATTCTTTTTATATAACATATTTTCACCTTACAATACTGTGAATTTATTTAAGTTTAAATTCGGCATTATTATCCGAAAAGCCTTTATTGTTTCCGATAGTATTAAGAAGCATACTTCTCAAATCAATTTTTTCACCATTTTTACAAAGCTTTGGTTCAACTCTTTTAAGCACAAATGAAAACCTGTCAAGAATACCTGCAAGGAAATTATATCCTGCTGTACCCTCAACATAAGGCATATCACCTGTAAATATGCTTAAGCCGACTTCACCAACAAAATCTGA
>CALEIS010000125.1 GCA_937877675.1 uncultured Clostridia bacterium
GACGATTATTTCGGTCTTGAAACACTCAAGCTCATCGTTCGTCAGCCTCTCGCTCTTACAGGCACAATGGACAAGTTCGATATCGTTTGCCGCGTTGGCGGTGGCGGTGTAACTGGTCAGGCTGGTGCTATCCGTCATGGTCTTTCACGTGCTCTTCTTCAGTATGACGAAAACCTTCGTCCAGAACTCAAGAAGGCAGGTTTCTTAACAAGAGACCCAAGAATGAAGGAAAGAAAGAAATACGGTCTCAAAGGCGCTCGTCGTGCACCTCAGTTCTCAAAGAGATAAAAGTTTTTATCAATTATCAATGCTCACCAATTTTTGGTGGGCATTGTTTTTTATTAAACATAATATATTTCAAAGAAAAAACTTTCATCCCTTTTCGGCCTTCGGGCACCTCGGCATAGCACTCGGTGCTCCTCGCTAAAAACAGTCCACTAGACTGTTTTCTTAACGCTCGGACAGTTCTCAAAGAGATAATCTGTATTATTCCAAAAATTTCAGCACTCACTCATGTGGGTGCTGTTTTTTATCGTCTAGAATAACAATTATTTCTTCAACTAATTGACTTTATTACTTTAATGTAGTAAAATTGTCTATGGTGATTGTCTTGAAAAACAAAAGTACATATAAAACTGCTTACAAAGCGGCGTTTCCACATACAATACCCGTAATGACAGGCTACCTTTTTATAGGTATAGCCTTTGGTGTTATGTTTGCAGATAAGGGATATAACTTCTTATGGGCAGGACTTATGAGTTTGCTTGTATATGCAGGGTCTGGGCAATACCTTGCAGTTAATTTCTTTGTCCCATCAGTAAGCCTTTGGCAAGTAATCTTTTTAACATTTATGGTTAATGTACGCCATATATTTTATGGTCTTTCATTGCTTGATAAGTTTAAGGTCTCAGGCAAGAAAAAGCCTTATATGATATTTTCACTTACAGACGAAACATATTCTCTTTACTTTCTTACTAAAACACCTCCCAATGTTGACGAAGGCAAGTTTTTGTTTGCACTTTCAACCTTAAATCAGTCATATTGGGTTATTGGCTCTATGATAGGTGCATTAGCAGGTACTCTTATACCTTTTAATTCCAAAGGTATCGATTTTGCTATGACAGCATTGTTTATTGTGATTTTTGTAGAACAGTGGTTTGAAAAGAAAAATCGTTTTCCTGCAATAGTTGGAGTAATTGCAAGTGGTATATGTTTGCTTATCTTTGGCAAGGATAGCTTTATTTTGCCTTCAATGATTGTGATAATGTTAATTCTCTTGTCAAATCATCGAATCGAGGAAAGGAAGAATAAAACAGGGGAGGTAGAAGTCGATGAATAATCTTCCTGTTTCATTTTGGCGTTCAGTTATTATAATAGTGTTGGTTGCTGTTACAACACTTGCAACCAGAGCCATTCCTTTCATCGTCTTTCCGGAAGGAAAGAAAATACCAAAGGCTGTTGAATATCTTGGTAAAGTTCTTCCTCCTGCAGTCATAGGAATGCTTGTGGTGTATTGCTTTAAGTCAGTTAATCCACTTTCATTCCCATTTGGACTACCTGAGTTGGTTGCAGGTGCTGTTGTAGTGGTACTTCATGTGTGGAAAAGAAATAATCTTTTGAGTATAGGAACAGGCACAATTCTATACATGGTGCTTGTACAATATGTATTTGTATAAATTGTATAATGAAATTTTAACAGGAGTCATTCTCCTGTTATTTTTTTGTGAATTTACTATAAAAATAATCTATATATAATAGTATATGAAAAATAGGAATATTTTATAGAAAATATGCGTAAAATACATAGTAAAAAGGCTGGATTTGTTACAAAAATGTTCATTTTTTGTAACCGTTTTGTAATAATTTAATGAATTTTTAAAAATCGTACAAAAAAACAAATCAATATTTTGATAAAAACACAATATATTGTGGTGTGGGAGGGTGCATTTGGATATTAAGTAAAAAAATGACTTTGTTATTTGTTAATTTTGCACAAAAAAACATTTGAAAAAAATTTGACTTTTTCTTTTGTTATGAATATAATCTTCAAGGTCACAAAGCGATAATAACGGCTGTGTTTTAGGTGAGTGGTATTTTTGCTTTTCAAAGTATAGAATGCGATGAGCCCTTAATGAAAAGATAAGGTTAACATGGCTTATTAAAGGAGCAGAATGATGAGTAAAAAAATTGAAAAGCGTGCATCCAATACTGGTCGCAGAGTATCTTTGCGAGTAGCAATAATTGCAGTGGTAATAGCTGTTGTAATATGTGCAAGTTCAGTGTTCTTTGCCGCAAGTGAGACATACTTAGTTGAAATCTATGATGGCTCACAGGTAACAAAAGTTCAGACTTCAGAAATTGAAGCTGAAGAGGTTGTTGCCGAAGTTGGAATTCAGTTGTCAGAAAATGACAGACTCATTCTTAATGATTTTGAGCCTGGAAGAGACAGCAGAATTATTATATGTCGTGAAATAAACGGTGTGCTTGTTTATCCAACAAGTGTGAATCACGGCGCAATATTCACAGGCACGATTTCAGAAATGGTCGGTAACTATGGTGTGATAGTTGATGATGGAATTTTTGTTGATGTCAACGCAAATGCTGTTGTGACAAACAATCCCAATGTAGTAGTCCGTGAAGCAGTTCAGGTTACTATTAATGTTGACGGCAAAACATTATCAATGAAGACAGTAGCAGGTACAGTTGGTGAGTTATTGAAATCACAGAATATTGTTCTTGATACTGACGATGAAGTGAAACCATCAATCAATACTGTGTTACAAAATGATATGGTTGTTGATGTTCTTCGTGTAGAATATGTGTCTCGTGATGCGATTGAAAGTGTTCCATTTGGAAAAGAAACAATTCACTCAGCAGGTATGGCGTTGGGAACAACAAAGGTTACACGTAAAGGTGTTGAGGGTGAAAAATCCGTAACTTATATTGATAAGGTTGTAAATGGTTCTGTTGAATCATCCAAAGTAGTGAGTGAACAGATTGTTAAAGCACCGGTAAATGAAATTACAACAATAGGCACATTTGTAAGTGTGTCAGGTCTTGGCAATAGCAAGATTGAAAAGAATGGTAAGCCAATTTCAGAAATTGCACTTCCATCAAAATACACTATTGGAGCAAACAATGTGCCAACAGAATACAAATACACAATCACAGGCAGAGCTGCTGCTTATTGTGAACCAGGTGGATTAACTGCAACAGGTAAACCTGTAATGCCAGGTAGAATTGCTGTTAACCCAAAACAGATACCTTATGGTACAGAAATGTGGATTGTATCAAATGATGGTGTTGTTTATGGATATTGTATCGCTGAGGATACAGGTGGATTTGTAAAGAAGGGTTACTTCACTTGCGACCTTAATATGAACACAGAGGAACAATGTGTTGAATGGGGCGACAGAGGCGTAACAATATACATTTTATAGTCAATGGAAAAGAGAGTTTAAAAACTCTCTTTTTTTATTGCTTTT
>CALEIS010000126.1 GCA_937877675.1 uncultured Clostridia bacterium
AGCGTGAGCCGATAATCGATGGCATCCCCTCACTCAACCGCTTCTGCGAATGCTACAAGAAATTCTTCGAAGCTTGCTATCCGAAAATGGAAGAAATTGCGATCAGACTTCAAAGACAGTACAGATAACAAAATGCACCCGAAAATGGGTGATGTTCTTATCGGAGAATTCGCAAATCAGTTTGCCTTATTTAATCCGCAGTAAACAAATAATCCCCGACAGATTGTCAAAAAATCTGTCGGGGTTAGTTTTATTCTGTTCGGTAAATTGGAATTGGTATTATACTGGTTTAATCAAACCGTTTGTCCAGAATGTCTCAAAGGTTTCAGTTGAACCGCCGTGCTCGACAATTTTACCGTCAACAACTCTGTCAATGTCAACTCCCGTAATTTCTAAAACCTTATTGGTTGGTGTTATCCCCAGAAAATCACCTTTGTGGGTTCCACGCATGATAAACTCTGAAATTACATAGTCACCATCGGTATATTGGCGGATAATTTTCATTGTATAATCGGGATAGGTTTGTTTGACGGCGAGAAGATGCTGTTTCATTCCTGCTGTTCCAACAAAATATACTTTTTCTCCAACTCTTTGCACACAGTCCTCTGAGATGTATTTATGAAGCTCATCAAGCAGGTTTTCGGAGACAACCACTTCGTAAAAATATTTTATAATGTCTTTGTTGCTCATTGCACATCTCCTTCGTCAAATTCTTATTTTCCTAACTGTTCGACCTATTGGAATTTGGCGAACTCATAATTCTTTTTTCACCAAAACATACTCACTGGTTCTTAACACTTCCACAAACCCGCATTTGAGGAATAATTCAACAGCAGAATTGTCGATAGCAATGTCATCATGGAGTTCCTTTATGCCATTCGATTTTGCATTTTCGCATAAAAGCAACAATCCAGTGCGACCATATCCTTTCCCACGATGCGGAGCATAAATAATCACATCAGCAATGTAAATCTGTCTTTCTCCGTCGAAATGATATGCTACCTCGCCGACAAAAGTGTCCCTATCCTTGATATATCTGTAAAAACGCTTGCCATTGTGGTTTGTTATCCATCTGTCATGCCAATCTGCCCAGTATTCTTTGGGAAAAGGGATTATACCTCCGTAGGCATGATTGTAAGACATGGTTTGCTCATCGCCCATCATTTTTTCCTTAAACCACAAGTCCTCAACCTGAGGTTCATACAATTCAAGCATTTCCTCACCTACCAATTCTTATTTTCCTAACTGTTCGACCTATTGGAATTTGACGAGCCGATATTATTTATAAACATATACAATGTCATCATCAGCCATTCGAATTCCTCCTGCATTCTCATAACATCTGCAAGCGGGTATATTGCTCTTGTTCGTTATTAAAAACAATTTTCTGCAACCGATACTTTTCGAATAAGCGATAATATATTTCATCAATTCCGTGCCATAACCGAGTTTCTGATATCTTTCCATGATATCAATGGCATGCAAATAAAAATCTCTTAGCCCGTCTGGTCTAATCAATATATATCCATATGCAAACCCAACAATAACATCATCTTCTTTGGCAACAAAGCCATAAGAGTTCTTTTCTTTCAAGAATGCATTAAGAAGAGCCTCATCGTATTCTGTTTTTTCATCATCAAGAAAATATTTCATTAGCTTGATATCCGACTGCTCTAATATTTTATACTCCATAATCGCTCTCCATCAAATTCTTATTTTCCTAACTGTTCGACCTATTGGAATTTATGAGACTGACAAACTGTACTTGACATTTACCGTAATTTTTTTGATAAATACAGAACTAAATCATCATCATTACAACAATCGGTATATTGCGGGCATACACTTCCTCTGTACCAAACGCCTGTTCCATCTGGAATGTATCCACGCTTTACATACATTCTTTGTGCACTTCCATATCCATTATGAACTCCAACTCCAAGATAAACAGTATCAGAATATCGAGAAGCAATATCTTCTGCTATATCCATCAACTTATTACCTATCCCATTTCGTCGGTACTTCACCAATACCCCAAAGTCAACAATTTCAGGATAGCCTTGATTGGCAAATGCTCCCCCTTCTGAATTAGGATAAATATTAATATATCCTGCAACATTTCCTTTGTATTCAGCAATTAGAGCAAACGATTTCCCTTGTGCCTGATGTTGAAGCCTCATTTCATATTTTTCTATTGTTTGATGCCACCCTTGTGCAATCTCTTCATTAGTGATTATTGGGGCATCGCTTTGTATCATATCACGGATTAATACTTCGTTATCTTCAAAATACACCATACGGTATTCCCTCCGTCAAATTGGAATTTGTCAGCCATAAATAACGTAATAGAACCTCTTCATTTGAACTACATTGACCTTTTCCACAAGCATGCTTGCTTCAATACTTTCTCAATTAGTTCATGTTTTCCTGCTGTATAATTCACTCGATTATTCGCAAATTCCAATGCCAGGCTTTTCTTTAAGTCTTCGTACTCTTTTGCATATTCAGGAAATGCATTTAAATAATCTCGGAAATTTATATAGTTATTCCAATCCACACTGTTCCATTTAACAACATGGATGTGATGTGTGAAAAATTCTTTTTCAAAATCTCCCATCATAAATAGTAATTGCTCTTTCACAGCCTCTTTCCGAAATATTATTCCATTTTTACCCAACAATTCGATATAGGGCGTTATGCTATCCAATGTCTTGACTCCCACGGCAATATCAATAATCGGTTTTGCACACACATTTTGAATTGATGTGCTACCAACGTGTTGAATATCAATAGCGACATCATTCAATAAAGATTTCAACAATATAATAGTTTTCGCAGCTACATCTTCCCACAATGGCTGGTGGGGCAATAATTCAACAGTACCTCTTTTCAAGCCAATCATTGCGATACCTCCATTAAGCATTTTTGTATTTACAGTTTCTTATCTCTTAACACAAGCATACTAATATCTCGACAAATTCAAGTTTATCTATTAGTTGTATTATACCATAAAAACGGTGAAAAGTAAATAAGACGGCAGAGTTTTTACAAATTGAACCGCCCTGTAAAACACAAAAAGCCCTGCCGAAGCAGAGCTTTTTGTATATAAGAAATAATAAATTATCTCTTGGAGTTTTGAGAGTACCGTTTGATATCGTGAATATCGTGTAATATCGTGTGATATCGTGCATTTATCGTGTGTTTTCGTGCGATATCGTGAATATCGTGAGTATCGTCGCATAAAGTGTTGCACCAAATTTGCACCAAAATCACACCAACATTCAACGCCTACTCAGCTCGACAAATTGAAATTTTATGCTCTCTTTGGTTTTATCAATTCACCAATCATTGCACCACCAATGATACAAACCGCACCAACTATTTGAATTATAGTCATCTTTTCACCGAGTAAAAGAGCAGCGAAAACAACCGCCGACAACGGTTCTAAATAACCGCATACCGCTACTGTTTGCACAGGTAGTTTTGCAAGTGGTGAGAAATACAGATAACAACCAATGCCTGTGTTTACGATGCCAAGTATTAAAATCCAAATCCAAGCAGTCTGTGGAACATCGATAATGAACCCCTGTTTTATGCACGTGAACACTGCAACAGTTAAGAAACTTACCACAAGTTGTATGACAGAGTTTTCCATTCCGCTAATGTTCTTTGATTGCTTGTTGAGTGTTACCATAAAGAAATACATTACAGCCGACATCGCACCGCAAAACAATCCCCAAGGATTACTACTACCAACCGTATTTCCATTTACAAGGAAGATTCCAACAAGCACAGTTGCAAATCCTAACAGTTTAGGAGCAGTTAGTTTTTCATGGAAGATAATCGGTGATAATATCATCACAATTACTGGTCCGCAATAGTAAAGCAATGATGATAAACTCACACCTATTTGTTGATATGCTTCATATAAAAACATCCAACTTGTTCCCATAGCAATACCAGATAAAACAATGAAAAGAGTATCTTTCTTATATGCCTTAATGTGAAATTTACCTTTACCGATTAAAAACAAGGCAATCAAAAGAATACTACCTATAAGTGTTCGTAAAAACACTATCTCATAACTGTTTAGCGGTATATGACTTGCAACTATTCCGTTAAGACCAAACAGCAATAATGCTGATATGTATTTAATAAATGCTTTGCTATCCATTGTGGTACAACCTTTTGTCAAATTCAAGTTTATCGAGTAGATAACTATCCCAAATAATTATACCATAAAATTCCCAAAAAGTAAATAGGACGGCTCAATTCTTTACAAA
>CALEIS010000127.1 GCA_937877675.1 uncultured Clostridia bacterium
ATATGCTTGTGTAGCACAGTTGGTAGTGCAGCTCATTCGTAATGAGCAGGTCGCGTGTTCGAGTCACGTCACAAGCTCCAAAAAGAGGTTGCATATGCAACTTTTCTTTTTTGCTTAAAATATGAAAAAATTACATTTTAGGCGTTTGATAAAAATACATATATATGTTATAATAATTTAGTTTGTAGATATATCTAAATTAGGAGTATTATTAATGAGGCATATTTTCGCATCAATTAAAGAGTCGCTTACCTCGGTTTTGCCAATAGCGATTATTGTTCTTGTTCTATCTGTCACCTGCGTATCACTTGCTGCGGGTGTACTTGTTTTGTTCTTGTTCGGAACAATTTTATTGATTCTTGGAATGAGTTTCTTTACCGTTGGTTCAGGAATGTCAATGGAGCCATTGGGTGATGGTATGGGTAAATCCTTGAATAAGAAAAATAAAATTATCATTCCACTTGTAATTTGCTTCGTACTTGGATTTTTCATTACAGTTTCAGAACCTGACTTGCAGGTTCTTGCAGAACAAGTGCCTTCAATTTCTAATTCAACACTTATTAATTTTGTGGGAATTGGTGTGGGTGTTTTCTTGAGTATTACATTCATAAGAAACAGAAAGAATATTCCGTTGAGAACATTACTTCTCATATTCTATGGTTTGATAATCGGATTGTCCTTCTTTTCACCTGATGAGTTTATTCCTACGGCTTTTGACTCCGGTGGTGTTACAACTGGCCCAATTACAGTTCCATTTATCATGACACTTGGTGCAGGTCTTGCATCGGGTAAAAAAGGTAAACTTACTGGTGAACACAGCTTTGGTCTTGTTGCTCTTTGTAGTATCGGACCAATTCTTTCTGTGCTTTTGTTGAGCATCTTTTATAAACCAGAGGCTGCAACAACTGTGTATGAGGTTGTTGATGTTTTCACAACAACTCAGGCTTTTAGACAGTTTACTCACGCTTTGCCTATTTATGCAGAAGAGGTTGCTCTTGCATTTATTCCTTTGGTTTTACTTTTTGTTGTTTTTCAGTTGATTACAAGACGATATAATATCCACAATATTTTTAGAATGTCCGTGGGATTTATTTATACATACATAGGTTTAGTGTTGTTCTTAACAGGTGCAAACATAGGATTTATGCCTGCAGGTAGGCTTATCGGTGCAAAAATTGCCGAGAGCTCATTTAAATACTTCCTTGTCCCTATTGGTATGCTTATGGGTTACTTCGTTGTTTCTGCTGAACCTGCTGTTCATTCTCTTAAACGTCAGGTAAGTGAAATCACAAAAGGTGCTATTTCACAGAAATCCGTTGCTGTTGCACTTTCAATTGGTGTTGCAGTTTCGGTTGGTATATCAATGTTGCGAGTACTTACAGGTATTCCTGTAATGCCATTTTTAATTGCAGGATATGTAATATCACTTCTCATCAGTTTCTTTGTTCCAAATATCTATACAGGTATCGCCTTTGACTCAGGTGGAGTTGCAAGTGGTCCTATGACATCAACATTTATGCTTCCATTTGCAATGGGTGCTTGTGAAGCTATCGGTGGCAATGTAATGACGGATGCTTTTGGTATTATCGCATTGATTGCTATGGCACCACTTATTACAATTCAAATTCTTGGTTTGCATGAAAGAAACAAACGTGCAAGAAAGATTAAACGACTTCACATTGAAATCAGCATGATTAACGATGATATCGTATTCTTTGATAAGGAGGAAGCAGTAAATGGTTAAAAGACTCATGATGCTTTTGTCAATCGTTGAGCGAGACAAGGGCAAAAAACTTATTAAAGATTTAGAAAACATGAACATTCGAGTGAATTTCCAAACTGTTGGGTCAGGTACAGCACCAACAGAAATGATGGATATTTTTGGTCTTGGCACAAAGGATAAAGACATAGTTATAAGTCTTGGGGCAGAGAGTGATGTTAAGGAAATGATGCTGAATTTTGGAGCAACATTCGAAAGTCATTCAAAATTTGGCGGACTTATGATAATTCTTGAATTATCTGCCGCAAGTAGAATTCTTACAGAAATTTTGCATTTCGATAATATTAAAAATATTGAAAAAGGAAATGACAACATGAAAAACGAACATCATAACAATTTAGTTATTATATCCGTAAATGAAGGCTATTCTGACAATGTAATGCAGGTTGCAAGAAGAGCTGGGGCAACAGGTGGTACAGTTATTAGGGGAAGATTAGCAGACTTTGAACAATTTGCAGAGCTTGAAAATTCAAAAGTAGATGAGGAACGTGAAATTCTCTGTATTCTTGCACCACTCAATGCAAGTAAGCAGATTATGGAAGATGTAAATAGAGAATTTGGTTTAACATCTTCTGCAAATGGAATTGTTTTTGCAGTGCCAACTGAAAAGGCATATAAAATTTAAGTGTGTGGTTACAGGAGCAACAGAGTAAAAACTGTTGCTCTTTATTTTTTATTATGTTATACTTTACCACAGAAAAAACAACTCGGAGGACTTATTATGCTTTATTTTTATCCCGAAGATTTTGGTGCACTTGGTAATGGTGTTAATAATGATTGTCAGGCTATTCAGTCTGCTATTGATAAGGCAGAAGAAAACGGTGGAGGTACAGTTGTACTCACAAGTGGCAAAACATATTATTCAGACTCTATCCGTATGAAGAAAAATGTTGAGTTGCACCTTCAAAAAGGCTCTCGTCTTAAAGCAACTGACAATATCGATGGATATATCCGTCCTTGCAATATGATTAATGACCCTAAAACTGCACTTATTGGTAACCCTGTTACAGGTAAACCATCATTTGTGTTTATTTATGGTTATGAGGCTGACGGTTGCACAATTTCAGGTGAGGGTACTATTGATGCTAATGGTCATGCTTTTGTTGAAAGAAAAGACCAGTATTATGTAACAGGTAATTTTTATCCAAGACCAACTGTTATTTATGTTGAAAAGAGTAACAATATCACATTCAAAGATGT
>CALEIS010000128.1 GCA_937877675.1 uncultured Clostridia bacterium
GCCGACCCCTACGATGCACTAAATTGGTTTTATTATAATTTGCAACGCAGTTCCTACATTTTGCACTTTGCGCTTTGCATTTTGCATTCAAATAGATAAATTCCAATTTGAATAACAAATTAAACAAAAACGACCACAAACCGTTTGGAATGTGGTCGTTCTTTCTATTTGTGAGCGTTACAGTTTGCACAATTTCCTGTGCATCCACCGAATTCTGCCTTGCCTTCGGCAGTATCACGATAATACTGTGTGTGGGTTTCTCTGTGTTTTGTACTGTTCCAGATTTCTTCTGCAACAGGAGCCCATTCTTTTGCATACTCGTCACATTTGCTACAAAGTTCTTCGGCAGTTTCCTGACGTTGAAGGTCGGATGACTTTGCACCTGTCTGTTTGATAATCTCACGAAGTCTTTCGGGATTTTCAAGCATTGGGCATGGACGAAGATGATTATCGTTAAATGGCTGATTTTTATAATATGTCATAAAGAGAGGTCGTTGTAATGCCTCTAAAAGTGTGTGAGTACGGATATTTGAGTCTGAGAAGTGAATAAAGACACAAGGCTCAATATCACCTGCAGAGTTAATGTGGAAGTAATTTCGTCCACCTGCGATACAACCACCAACATATTCACCGTCATTCTGGAAGTCCATAATGAAGATTGGTTTACCAGTTTTACCATTACGCATCTTCTTGTTCCAGAAATAAAGTTCTTTTCTTTGTTCAGGTGTAGGGATAAGCTCTTTGTCTCCACCAAAGCCTACTGGCATATAGTTGAAATTGAGCATGTATTTAGCACCTTTGCTGATAATGAAATCAACAAACTCGTCACTTGTAACAGTTGCGAGATTTTTTCTTGTGTAGCAAACAGAAAGACCGAAAAGGCACTTGTTTTTCTGGAGTAAATCCATAGCTTTCATGGTTGTTTGGTATGCACCTTTACCACGACGCCAGTCGTTGGATTCTTCGTTGCCTTCAAGACTCAATGCAAGTGTAATGTTGCCAAGTCGATTCATTTCGTCACAGAATGCTTGGTCAACAAGAGTAGCATTGGTGAAAATAAGGAAAATACAATCTTTATTGTTTTCACAGATTTGAAGTACCTCTTTTTTCTTAATTAGGGGCTCGCCACCTGTAAGCCAATAGAAATGACAACCTAATTCTTTACCTTGAGAAACAATGCTCTGCATCTCGTCGAGAGTAAGATTCTGCTTGTGACCATATTCCGCAGACCAACAACCCTTGCAATTAAGATTACAAGCACTTGTAGGGTCAAAAAGAATGTTGAAAGGAATATTGCATTTATATTTTTCACGATTTTCTCTTACTTTTTTTGTGCCGTAATAACCTGCATCAATACCAAATGAAAGAAGCATCTGCTTTAACACATTTCTATCAAGGTCATTTACAAGACTGATAGCAAACTGAGTCCAGACATTGTCCTTATCCTGTGCTACTTCCTGAAACTTTTTAAAGTTTTCTGGTGGGAAAATCTTGTTAAAGATAGGTTCAATCTTTTTACTTAATTTTACAATATTAGCTTGTGGGTCTTTATCAATATATTTAAGCAAACGGTCCAAAGCAAGACCGAGACTCGCTTTTTGAAGATTGTAAACGACTTTCATAATGCTTCCTTTCATAGTATTTTAATTATAACGATATCTAATCTATTTTAGTCCAATTTGAAAGTAAAGTCAACGATTTTTATTGACCTACGATTATATTTTAATGGTAAAACGGTTAATTTATACCAAAAAGGAAAAAATAATTGAAAAATAAGGAAAAGTAAATTTTTAAAACAGTAGAAAAAACGAGTAAAATATGGTATATTTTAGTTATCTATATAATAAGGGTGACAAACTAATGAATAATAAGTCATATACAGAGATTTCAAAAGGTGTAAAGCTTCTCTGTGTCAATAGTGATAAATTTAAAACTAATTGTATTAAGGTGGATTTTTATTTACCTATAAGTGAGTATTTCCCTGCGCAGAATGTACTTGCATCCTTTATGGGACACACATCAAAGAAATATAGCACAGTAAAAGCTTTCAACTCAAAGGTTGAGGGTATGTATGATGCTTGTTTTGATACAACTGTTTCAACTATTGGTGAAAAGGTGAGAATAAGATTTTCAATGGAGATTCTTGACGATAAATTTAGTATTGACGGAAATTCTATTTCGGAAGAAGCAGTTGATTTTCTTGTCGATATTCTTGGAAATCCAAATGCTACTGAAAATGGCTTTGATGAGGGCTTTACTACTCGTGAAATTCGTTTTACTCTTGAAAATCTTGAAGCTATGAAGAATGATAAAAGGGCTTATGCAGTTTCTCGTCTTCGTGAGCTTATGTGTAAGAATGAGCCTTATGGAATTGATAATAAAAAGCTTGAAGAGGGAGTAAGAAATCTTGATAGTAAGCAACTTTTAGATGCTTATAATAATATGCTAGAAACAGCAACTGTTGTGATTACTGCTTGTGGTAGCATTGATGGAAAAATGCTTACTGAAAAATTCAAGTCTTTTGCTGATAAAATAGAAAACAGAAATCCTGCACAGCTTGAAACTATATTCGTTACAAAAGCAGATGAAATTAGCTATTTCAAAGAAGAAATGGATGTTAATCAAGCAAAACTTGTTATTGGTCTTCGTGCAGGTATGGAAAATTCAAACGATAATTACTTTGCATACCGAGTTATGACGGATATTTTCGGTGGTGGACCTTATTCAAGACTTTTCCTTAATGTCCGTGAAAAAATGAGCCTTTGCTATTATTGTGGTGCAAGACTGATTCGTGAAAAGGGAATTATCCTTATCCAAAGTGGTATTGAAGAAGAAAACTACGAAAAAGCATTGGGAGAAATTCTTAATCAGCTTGATATCATGAAAAAAGGTGAATTTACTGACGAAGATTTT
>CALEIS010000129.1 GCA_937877675.1 uncultured Clostridia bacterium
TTAAGATGGTTGACAACATCATGCTTCCAGTAGGCAAGATGGATGGTGACTCAATCCCAGTTTCTAAGTTTATGGACCACGTTGACGGTCAGTTTGAACAGGGTGCTGCTGCATACGAAAAACGTGGTGTTGCAGTTATGGTTCCTGAATGGGAAGCTGCAACTTGTGCACAGTGTAACAAGTGTTCATATGTATGTCCACACGCTACAATTCGTCCATACCTTCTTACAGAAGAAGAAGCTGCTAATGCTCCTGCATCTGCTCAAATCGTAGATAAGAAAGCAGGTAAAGGCAAGGGTGTTTACAAGTACTCACTTGCAGTTTCTCCACTTGACTGTATGGGTTGCGGAGTTTGCGTTGGCGTTTGTCCTACAAACTCACTTAAAATGGTTTCTCGTGAATCTCAGGACTACAAGCAGGAAGCATTCGGCTACATGGTTGAAAACGTAACAGTTAAAGAAGATGTTGCTGACAACACAGTAATCGGTAGCCAGTACAAGACTCCACTTCTCGAGTTCTCAGGCTCTTGCGCAGGTTGTGCTGAAACAGCTTATGCTCGTCTTATCACACAGCTCTTCGGTGACAGAATGTACATCTCTAACGCAACAGGTTGTTCATCAATCTGGGGTGGTCCAGCTGCTACATCACCATACACAGTAAACAAAGATGGTCACGGTCCTGCATGGGCTAACTCACTCTTTGAAGATAATGCTGAACACGGCTTTGGTATGTACCTTGGTCAGAAAGCAATTAGAAATCGCCTTGTTGCTAAGGTTGAATCAATCGTAGCTAACTGCAACGCTCCTGCAAACGTAGTTGAAGCTGCTAACGAATACCTTGCAACTCTTGAAGACGGTTCAAAGAACACAGCTGCTACAAACGCTCTCGTTGCTGCTCTTGAAGGCTTCGATTGTGATTGTGAAGCTAAGAAAGATATCCTTGAAAACAAAGAATACCTTTCAAAGAAATCTGTATGGATTTTCGGTGGTGACGGTTGGGCATACGACATCGGTTTCGGTGGTGTTGACCACGTTCTTGCTGCTGGTGAAGACGTAAACATCATGGTATTCGATACAGAAGTTTACTCAAATACAGGTGGTCAGGCTTCTAAGGCTTCTAACATCGGTCAGGTTGCACAGTTCGCTGCTGCAGGTAAGGGCATCGCTAAGAAGAGCCTTGCTGAAATCGCAATGAGCTATGGTTATGTTTACGTAGCACAGATTGCTATGGGTGCTGACAACAACCAGACAATTAAGGCTATCACAGAAGCTGAAGCTTACAATGGTCCATCAATCATTATCGCTTATGCTCCTTGTGAAATGCACTCAATCAAGGGTGGTATGGTTAACTGCCAGGCTGAAATGAAGAAGGCTGTTGACTGCGGTTACTGGAATATGTTCCGTTACAACCCAGCTCTCAAGGCACAGGGCAAGAACCCATTCACAATTGATAGCAAAGAAGCTAAGACAAGCTACCGTGACTTCCTTATGAACGAAGCACGTTACTCATCACTTTCTCGTGCATTCCCAGAAAGAGCAGAAGCTCTCTTCGCAAAAGCTGAGGAAACAGCAAAAGAAAGATATGAACACCTTACTCGTCTTCAGGCTCTCTATGCTCCAAAAGAAGACTAATTAAAAGTTTTCATATAACTAAAAAGGACCTCACTCGAAAGAGTGGGGTCCTTAATTTTTCTTTTATTATTTTTCTTCTTTTGGTTTACCATAAATCAACTCATAGTTTTCTTCGTGATATTGTTCATGCTCTTCTATTGTTTCTGAGTATTTTGCCACATATGGCTCAACCATACCTATTATAAAGTAAAGATATTTTGACTCTGCAGGATTAAATGCCGCATCAAGAGATTTCATTCCTGGGTTACAGATTGGTCCTGCCATAAGTCCATCGCAACGATAGGTATTATAATAGTATTTAAAATGGTCTATTTTATCGGGATACGCTTGTTCAATTACCCCTGTACAATATTTAACCGTTGGGTCACATTCCAATTTCATTCCTACATCAAGTCGATTATGCAAAACTGAAGAAATCATATATCTCTGCTCATCAAGTTTTGCCTCTTTTTCGATAATGGATGAAAGGGTCAATATCTCGTGCAAGGAGTAACCACTTTTTTCAACCTTGCTCATAAAATCTTCGTCAAAAGTTTGCTTTGTCCCATTTAAAAACAATAAAATTATGTCTTTTGCACTTGCACCCTCAGGGATTTCATAAGTCAAGGGGAAAATATATCCTTCAAGATAAAAACAAACATTTTCACGGTTTTTTAAGCCCTCTAAAAATGGGTATTCCTTTAAATCAACCCATTCGTCATATGTTTGGGCTAATTTTATGAATTCATCAGATGTGCAAAAGCCTTTTTCTTCTAAGTCCCACGATATTTTCAACAAAGTATATCCTTCGGGAATGGTAAATTTAATTTTCTTTTTAAACTCTCCACAAGAAATCAATGTAAACGCCATTGAAATCACAAGTAGAAGTGAAATTATTCTTTTAAGCACTTTAAATCCCTTCTCTTAACAACCTTGAAATAGTATATCAGTAACAATGGAATATCGGCAAACATCCACGCAAATGGTGATGCAAGGCACACCCCAAAGAAGCCGAATAATCTTGACAAAATCAAGGCTGCAACAACTCGTCCAACAAGCTCGGAAACCCCTGCAATCATTGAAACATAAGATTTTCCTATTCCTTGCAAGGTATTTCTGAAAACAAAAAGTACAGCAAGGGCAAAATAGAAAATCGCAATCACTTTTAAATAAGTATGTGCTGCATTTATAGTATCTATGTTTGCATCATCAACAAAAATCTGTGCTATTCTTCCTCCGAAGAAATAGAGAATTGTTGACATTACCACCGACATACTACCTGCAAAAAGAATCGCACTTTTTGCACCTTGACGGACTCTATCCATTCTGCCTGCACCATAATTTTGTCCTGCAAAGGTTGCACAGGCAACACCTGTTGCAGAAAGAGGAATATTGGCTAACAATTCAGGTTTGTTTGCAATCGTAAAACCTGCCATAACGCTTGGTCCATAAGTATTAATAGTACTTTGAAGCACCATTGAGCCAATTCCTGTTATAGAAAACTGTAATGACATTGGGACACCCATTTTCAACATCAATACAGCTGTTGTTTTCTTGATTTTAAAATCTTCCCATGTGATATTAAGCATTTCTTTTCTGCTACGAATATATATCACACAGAGAATACAGGATACAAGCTGTGAAAGTACAGTTGAAACAGCAGCACCATCAACACCCATACCCATAACTGCAATAGTAAAATAATTTAAAAAAACATTAAGGACTGCTGTCACAGTCAAAAATTTCAATGGGGCTTTACTATCCCCCAGTGCACGAAGAATACTTGCCATTACATTATATAATGTAGTAAAAATCGCACCTGCATAGATAATGCTCACATAAACACGAGCATCATGGAAAATCTCTTCCGGTGTACCCAAAAGAGTTAAAATCGGTTTAACTAAAAACAATGACAACGACATAATTGTCAAACTTATTATAACTGTCAAAGAAATTGCATTTCCCGCATAGTGGTTTGTTCTTTTCTTATCCCCTGCACCAAAAGCCTGAGCAATTGGAATTGCAAAACCACCTGTAACACCCATAGCAAGTCCCATTAAAAGACTACTCATAGGCCCAACTGAGCCTACTGCAGCAAGGGCATTTGCAGAAATATATTGACCCACAATATAGGTATCAGCAACATTATAGCATTGTTGAATAAGTCCTGATAACATTATGGGAATTGCAAATATTAATATATTTTTCAACGGCTTGCCCGTTGTCATATTGAATGAACTATTTTTCATGGAATATTGCCTTTTATCGCACAAGTCGGAGAGCACACGACGTACTCTCCGACTTTTTATTAGTTATAAGTTGAAATTAATATTTCTTTCTTGCCACATAAGATGTGTGAAGAATATCGTGAGCCTTGTGGCTTCCTGGTTTACCAAGGAACTCTGTGTAAAGAGTCTTGATTGCTTCATTTTCATGTGACTTTCTTACTGCATTATTTCTGTCAGCTGTGTAAAGTGCTTCTGCACGACGAGCTTTAAGGTCAATGAAGTTACGAACAACAGCGTGCTGAATTGGCTGACCACCACCGTTGATACAACCACCTGGGCAACCCATAATCTCGATGAAGAGATATTCGCTTGTACCTGCTTTAATCTGGTCCATAAGAACTTTTGCATTCTTTGTACCACTAGCTACTGCAACCTTAATCTTCTTACCTGCAACATCGTATTCAGCTTCCTTAACGCCTTCCATACCACGAACTGCTACGAAGTCAACATCCTGGAGAGTTTCGCCTGTGAGTTTTTCAACTGCTGTACGGAGAGCTGCTTCCATAACACCACCTGTTGCACCGAAGATTGTTGATGCACCTGTGCTTTCGCCAAATGGTGTGTCAAATTCTTCGTCAGGAAGATGCTTGAAGAAGATACCTGCACTTTCAATCATACGAGCAAGTTCTCTTGTTGTAAGTGCAATATCAACATCAGGATAACCTGAAGCTGCCTGGTCGTCACGCTTTGTTTCAAATTTCTTTGCTGTACAAGGCATGATACCAACAACAACCATATCTTTAGGGTCCATACCCATCTTTTCAGCATAGTATGTCTTCATGATTGCACCGAACATCTGCTGTGGTGATTTACAGCTTGAAAGGTGAGGAATCTGTTCTGGATAGTAGTGTTCACAGTACTTAATCCAACCTGGTGAGCAAGATGTAATCATTGGAAGTGTGCCACCATTCTGAACTCTTTCGATAAGTTCGTTAGCTTCTTCCATAATTGTAAGGTCAGCAGCATAGTCTGTATCGAATACTTTATCGAAACCAAGACGACGAAGAGCTGCAACCATTTTGCCTTCAACATTTGTACCGATGTGCATACCGAATGCTTCACCGAGAGTTGCACGGATTGAAGGAGCAGTCTGAACAATAACGAACTTAGATGGGTCGTTAATTGCTGCAAGAACTTTATCTGTATCGTCTTTTTCAACGATAGCACCTGTTGGACAGTTTACGATACACTGACCACAAGAGATACATGAAACATCTGCAAGGTCCTTATCAAATGCTGAACTTACGTGAGTATCAAAACCACGAGCATTAGCACCGATAACTGAAATACCCTGCTGGTCACAAGCTGCGATACAACGACGGCAAAGGATACATTTATTGTTATCTCTTACCATATGAGCTGCTGAATCGTCAAAGTTGTAACGAGTCATTTCACCGTCAAATCTGTCTTCAATATCTACACCGAATTCTTTGCAGAGCTTCTGAAGTTCGCAAGTTCCACTGCGTACGCATGAAAGACATTTTCTATCGTGATTTGAAAGGATGAGTTCAAGAGTCATTTTTCTTGAATGTCTAACCTTTTCTGTGTTTGTAAAGATTTCCATTCCCTCATTTACTGGGAATACGCAAGAAGCAACAAGGCTTCTTGCACCCTTAACTTCTACCATACAGATACGGCAAGCACCAATCTGGTTGATTTCTTTAAGGTAGCAAAGTGTAGGGATTTCAATACCTGCATAACGAGCAGCTTCAAGGATAGTGCTGCCCTTTGGTACTGTATAAGGTCTATTATTAATTTTAATGTTTACCATTTTATGCACTCTCCTTATTTCTTAATAATTGCGCCAAACTTACAAGAATCAATACATACGCCACACTTGATACATTTATTTGCATCGATTGAGTGAGGATTCTTAACTGAACCGCTGATAGCACCAACTGGGCACTTTCTAGCACAGAGTGTACAACCCTTACAAGCGTCAGCAACGATTTCATACTTAACAAGTTTCTTACAAACACCTGCAGGACAAGTCTTATCAACAACGTGAGCTACATATTCGTCACGGAAGAATTTAAGAGTTGCAAGAACAGGGTTTGGAGCTGTCTGACCAAGACCACAAAGTGAGTTTTCTTTGATGTAGTAGCAAAGTTCTTCAAGTTCGTCAAGGTCTTTAAGTGTTGCTTTACCGTCAGTAATCTTTTCAAGCATTTCACGAAGACGCTTTGTACCGATACGGCAAGGAGTACATTTACCACAAGATTCATCAACTGTGAAGTCAAGGAAGAATTTAGCGATGTCAACCATACAGTTGTCTTCGTCCATTACGATAAGTCCACCTGAACCCATCATACAACCGATTGCTGTAAGGTTATCATAGTCGATTGGAGTGTCCATAAGAGATGCTGGAATACATCCGCCTGAAGGACCACCAGTCTGAGCAGCCTTGAATTTCTTACCATTTGGAATACCGCCACCGATTTCGTCGATAACTTCACGAAGTGTTGTACCCATTGGAACTTCAACAAGACCTGTGTTATTGATTTTACCACCGAGAGCAAATACCTTTGTACCCTTTGATTTTTCTGTACCCATTGATGCGAACCACTCAGCACCCTTAAGAATAATCTGTGGGATATTAGCAAATGTTTCAACGTTGTTTTCAGTTGTTGGTTTGCCGAAAAGACCTTTAACTGCAGGATATGGAGGACGAGGTCTTGGCTCACCACGGTTACCTTCGATTGAAGTCATAAGAGCTGTTTCTTCACCACAAACGAATGCACCTGCACCGAGACGGATGTGAAGGTCAAAGTCGAAACCTGAATTGAAAATATTTTTACCTAAAAGGCCATATTCCTTAGCCTGGTCAATAGCAATCTGAAGTCTGTTAACTGCGATTGGGTATTCAGCACGAACATAAACATAACCTTCTGTAGCACCTGTTGCATAACCACAGATAGCCATAGCTTCGATGATACAATGTGGGTCACCTTCAAGAACTGAACGGTCCATGAATGCACCTGGGTCACCTTCGTCAGCATTACAAACAACATATTTCTGGTCAGCAGCGTTAGCAGCTGTAAAACTCCATTTAAGACCTGTTGGGAATCCGCCGCCACCACGGCCACGAAGACCAGAGTCTTTAACTACCTGAATAACCTGTTCAGGTGTGTACTCTGTAAGACACTTAGCAAGAGCCTGATAACCGTCATAAGCTATGTACTCATCGATGTTTTCTGGGTCGATAACACCACAGTTACGAAGAGCAACACGCTTCTGCTTTGCATAGAATGTTGTGTCATTAAGAGATTTGATTTCGTCAGGTGTTACTGTTTCATCATAGAGAAGACGAGTAACAATTCTACCCTTGAGAAGGTGTTCTTCAACGATTTCAGGGATATCTTCAACCTTAACCTGTGAATAGAAACTTCCTTCTGGGTAAACAATCATGATTGGGCCGAGAGCACAAAGACCAAAACAACCTGTTCTGATAACTTTGATTTCTTCACTTAAGCCTTTTTCAGCAATCTGAGTTTCAAGAGCTTCAATGATTGCTGCGCTGTTTGAAGAGGTACAACCGGTACCGCCGCAAACAAGTACGTGTGAACGATACATTATGTTTCCTCCTTATTTAACTGTATATTCAGCAACAGGGTTACCGTTAACGATATGGTCATTAACAACCTTTGCTACTTTTTCAGCTGTCATTTTAACATAAGTTACTTTTTCTTTGCCTGGTTGAATTACTTCAACGATTGGCTCAAACTGGCACATACCGATACAGCCTGTCTGAGAAACTGTAACTCCTTTAAGATTTCTTTTTGCAACTTCATCAACGAAAGCATTAAGTACAGGACGAGCACCTGCTGCGATACCGCATGTAGCCATACCTACAACAATTCTGATTGCATCGTCGCCAGTATCTTCACGAACTGTCATCTTCTGCATTGTTGCTTCTTTAATAGCCATAAGTTCTGCAAGAGTTTTCATTTATAGAGCACCTCCGTGTTTTCTTTAATAAATTCAAGTATCCACTGTGAAATTTCATAACTGTCAAGTGGAACATCACCCAATATTGCTTTGATTTCACGAGTATCACAGACAAATTCCTTTCCGTTGACTGTATGTTTATAAACAAAGTCACGGTCAGTATTCATTGTGATAAGCATCTGAATAGTGGAAGCCACATCACCAAGTGGTGTAAAATCAACACTATCCGTCTTGAAATAAGCCTTAACTTCAGTACCAACACCGAGTTCTGATTTTATTTCAAGGCTACCACCCGTTTGCTCTGCTGCCATCTTAAAAAGCGGAATTCCCATACCAACCTTTCGAGTTGTCCTTGTTGTAAAGAATGGGTCAATAACACTTTTCACCTGTTCCTCACTCATACCCTTGCCATTATCATAAATTCCAATAAGCAAAGTGTGGTCAATAGTGTTTTCACTGACCTCAATAGTAATGAGTGGAGCACCGGCAGAGATTGAATTCTGAGCAATATCTAAAATATTAAGAGATAGTTCTCTCATTATGCCATGTATTTTTCAAGGATGCCTGGGATATCATCGCCAACAAGCTTACCGTAAACTTCATCGTTAACTGTAAGAACAGGAGCAAGACCACAAGCACCGATGCAACGGCAAGCTTCAAGAGAGAATTTACCGTCTGGTGTGCATTCATCAGGGCCGATACCGAGTTTTTCTGTGATTTTGTCAATAAGGTCCTGAGCACCCTTAACATAACAAGCTGTACCAAGACAAACTGAAATGTTGTACTGACCTTTTGGAGAAAGTGAGAACTGAGCGTAGAATGTTGATACTCCGTAAACTTTTTCAAGCGGAACATCCATACCTTCAGCAATCATAACCTGAACCTCATAAGGAAGGTAACCGTAGATACCCTGTGCTTCCTGCATTACATGCATGAGCATACTTTTATCATCCTTATTTGCTTCAATGACAGCCTTAAGCTGTTCTTCTTGTTCCGGTGTTCCTGCAAATGGAATGGAACTTAATTTTTTGAGCATTTTGGAATTTCCTCCTTTGTTTGATTATGGCAGAAAAACTGCCCTTGTTTAAAAATTTAATACCGTAATTTTCACACAACAGTACATGGTAAAATTATAACAAAATCGGCACAAAAAATCTATCTTTTTTTTAACTTTGGTATCAATTATAAATAATTTTGGCAATTAGCACATAAAAAAAGCAATATTTTGGTGTTTATTAACAATATTCTGTCACTTTTTCTAGTAAATTCACAGCTGTTTCAAGGCTTTCCTGCCCTACTGTTGCAAGGTCAAAAGCAATTTCAGGAAAATCAGTTTTATCGTTGGCAGAAATTAAAAGAATCCCCTCTTTTTTTGCTCTGTCACAAAACTCATTTGTGGACATGTCGATATTGAATTTACACTTGATATAAAGGGGTGAATTTGTCTTTAAAATCTCCACTTTTTCTCCGAATTTTTCTACCAACAAGTCTGCAAGATTTTTCGATTTTTGTGCATAGATTTTTCTTGATTTTTTAATCTGCGAATTAAGGTGACCGTCACGAATATAACTGCAAAGTGCTATTTGGTCTGCCTTTGAAACAGTCTGGTTATAAACATCCTTTTTCTGTTTATATTTCTCTGTAAGATTTGGTGGCAAAATCATAAAACTGATACGAATTGAGGGAAGTAAAAGCTTTGAAAATGTGCCTAAATACACAATGTTTTCCCCACCATTTAAACCCTGTAGTGATGGTGTTGGACGATTAAAATAACGGAATTCACTACCGTAATCATCCTCGATTATGAGCTTGTTATTCGCCCTTGCAAATTCGGTTAAATCAAATCTTTCCTTAACACTCATAACATCCCCCCATCGGGTTGAATATGATGGTGAAACATAGATTATATTGCTTGTTTCTCGATTGTTATTAACCTTGAAACCATAGTCGTTAAAAATGGCTGTACCCTGACGATAAGACAAGTCGTCAAAACAGACTGACTTTTTGTTTTTTATCAATGGACACAGAATATTTAAAAGTGTCTGCACCCCTGCACCGATTACAATATTTTCTTCAGAGCAAACACAGTTTCTTGTTTCTCTGGCGTACTTTGCAATCTCACAACGAAGGTCATATTCCCCCTGTGGGTCACCATAAAAAAGCAATCTTTCTGTCTGTCGCAAAGCACTTTTCAAGTATCTTCGCCAGATGTCCATATTGAAACTTTCGGCATCAACACCAGTAGAAGAAAAGTCGTATAAAACTTTGTTTTTCTCATTGTCATTCTGGCTCTTTTTCTCTGTTTTTTTGTGTGAAACTCCACGTTTTGAAACATAATATCCACTTTGACTTTTCGGTACTATATAACCGTCATCACAAAGGCACATAAAGGCAAGTTCAACAGTTGTTTTGCTGACTCCCAATTCTTTTGAGCACCTACGGATTGAAGGTAATTTTGTACCTTCGGTGAGTTTTCCGTCCTCTATTAAATTTTTGTAATAATCGTAAATCTGCATATACAATTTTTGATTTTTCATCACAAACTGTCCCCTTAAAAATTCTAAAATTTGTATATTTTATTAAAGACACTTTTAGTATATTATATACTCATTAAATTCACAAATCAAGGGGTGAAATATGTGAAAAAAGTCGCAGTTATAAATGACCTTTCAGGATTCGGAAAATGCTCACTTACTGTGTCACTTCCAATTCTCTCGGCTTTAGGTCTTGAGTGCAATCCGATACCAACTGCAATCCTTTCAAATCAGACGGGTTATGACAATTTTCACTTAGTTGACTTTACCGAGCATTTAACCCCATACATCGATATGTGGAAAAAGCAAGATGCCAGTTTCGACGCAATTTTAACAGGCTATCTCGGAAGCGAAAAACAGGTTGATATTATCCTTGATTTTATCGACCATTTCGGTAAAAATTCACTCACTTTTGTTGACCCCGTTATGGCTGATGACGGTGTGCTTTATGACACCTATGACGACAAACTTTGTGAAAAAGTGAAATTGCTTACACAAAAAGCAAACATTATCACACCCAATCTTACAGAATTGTGTATTCTCTGTGGTGCAGATTACAATATACTTTGCAGAGAAAACAACATAGAAAAAGTATCTGAATTGGCAAAATCCTTGCTTACAGAAACCACCAAAACTGTCGTTGTTACTGGTGTGAAAACCAACGAAGAAATCTTCAATGTTATTGTCACAAAAAATAACACAAAGGTTGTGAAATCAACACTTTTGAAAGGTAGTTACTCAGGCACAGGCGATATTTTTTCAAGTGTGGTATGTGGTGGAGTTACAATGGGTATGGATGTGTTTGATGCTGTTACTCTTGCCACAGATTTCATTTATTGCTCAATAAAAAACACCCCGACTGACCTTGACTATGAGCCAAACGGAGTGAATTTTCAAAAGTACTTGGAGATGCTTATAAATGCGAAATAAAAAACCAATTTTCAAAATAACAAACACAGGAATCTTTGCTACAATCATCTTACTTTCAACAATGCTTATTAAATTTTCAACAGGACTAGGTGAAGGGTATATTCACTTGGGAGATTGCTTTATTTATCTTTCGGCTTGTATCCTCCCATTTCCCTATTGTCTTGTTGCAAGTGCCATCGGTGGAGCATTGGCAGATATTTTAGGTGGATATGCTGTGTGGGCAATTCCTACTGCTATTATAAAAATCTTAATTGCATTACCTTTTATGCTTATGTGCAGAAAGAATAAAACCCAAAAAATATTGAATGTAAAAGTCGCATTGATGACCATCATTTCAGGTGTTATTTCAATGCTGGGATATTTTGTTGCTGAGTGTGTCCTCTATTCAGTTGCATCGGCAACACTTTCGATAATCGGCAACACAATTCAGGCGGTTGCAAGTGGAATTTTGTTTATAATAATTGCATCTGCACTTGATAAAATGAATTTTAAATCTCATGTTTTTAAAGGAGTTTAATATGACTGATATTGTTTATACTTATGGAAATCAGGCTTACTTGAATATTACAAACGCTTGTCCTTGCAGATGCACTTTTTGCATCCGTAACAATGGTGACAGCGTTGGTGAGGCAACTACACTTTGGTTTGACCACAACCCAACTATTGACGAAATCAAGGCTGAAATTGACAAATTTGACTTTTCAAAATACAACAATTCAATTATCATCTGTGGTTATGGTGAGCCAACTTGTGCACTCGACAATATGATTGAAGCTTGTAAGCATTTAAAGAGCAAGGGAATTAACATTCGTCTTAATACAAACGGACTTTCAGACCTTATTAATAAGAGAGAAACTGCAAAGGAAATTTGCGAAGTTGTTGACTCTGTTTCAATTAGCCTTAATGCACCTACAAAAGAAAAATACAACGAGGTTACAAGACCTTCCTTCGGTGAAAAATCATTTGATGCCATGTTAAAATTTGCAAAAGAATGTAAGGAATATGGTACACCCGTTAAACTCACTGTTGTTGATGTAATTAGCAAAGAAGATATTGAGGATTGTAAGAAACTTTGTGAAGAAATAGACATTCCATTGAGAGTAAGAGAATATACAGCTGAATGATTTAAGTATATAGAAAAATCCCCAAGGTTTTGCCTTGGGGATTTTTCTGTGTGAAAGGATATTTTTTATGACAACCAAAAACTATTATGCTACTGTTGTTTCAAATTCAGGAGTTCTTGAATTCACTGTGTGCAAGTGAAGGTGTTCTCCTCTTGCCACTGCCTTCTTATGATTTCTGATACGGATTGCACGACGGATGTTGCCAACCACAATTCTTTTAACCGCCTGTTCAAATGCGATAACTTTTTCTTCGTGCATAAAGCCATATACCAAAAGGATTCCTACTGCGAGTTCTATTAAAGTTGTAATTGCGAATGTTGCTGACATAAAATCAACCTCCGATTTATTTAAACTATTTTTTACCGAACAAACTGGAACAAATGTTCTTTACAAGTCATATTATAGACGTTTTTTTACAAAAGTCAATACAAATGTTCGGAAAATTTTATATTTTCAGTCCGTTTTTACGGACATAATTTGTAGTGTTTTGTAATACTTTTCCTTCTGTAAGTTTATATTAACACAACATATTGTGGTTGTCAATATATTTTTATACAATATATTTGATTTCTAATAAACTTTACTGTTTTTTGAGTCGAATTTATTATTTTGTTCGACAAATTGGAGTTTATCGATTTGAATGCAAAATGCAAAGCGCAAAGTGCAAAGTGCAAAATGTCGGAACTGCGTTGCAATTATAATTGCCTCCCTCGTCAGAGGGAGCCGAAAAAGAGAAAGTCAAAGACCCCGATAAATTCAAATTTACAAACGAAAAATAATGAAAAAATATTGAAAATACTATTTATTATTTTATAAAAATAGTGTAGAATAATAAGGATAATGGGAAATTATATATAATTGTATTACTTACGAGGTAAAATTATGTTTGTAGATATTGCTAAAATCAAAATAAAAGCTGGTGACGGTGGTAACGGTGCCGTTGCTTTTCATCGTGAAAAATACATCAACGCAGGTGGACCTGATGGTGGTGATGGTGGTCGTGGTGGCAACATTGTTTTTAAGGTTGATGACAATCTTTCAACTCTTGCCGATTTCCGCTACAAGAGAAAATATAAGGCAGAAACAGGCGCTAATGGTAGTGGTGGCAAACGTAGTGGTAGAAAAGGTCATGACCTTATAATCAAAGTGCCACGTGGTACAATCATCCGTGAGGTTGAAAGTGGCGTTATCATGGCTGATATGTCCACAGACGAAGAATTTATCGGCGCTAAAGGTGGCCGTGGTGGCTGGGGTAACTCACACTTTGCAACATCAACACGTCAGACACCAAAATTCGCTAAAAATGGTGCTCCTGGTGAAGAATGGGAAGTTAGCCTTGAATTAAAACTTATTGCAGACGTTGGTCTTTTAGGTTTCCCTAATGTTGGTAAATCTTCATTCATCTCCGTTGTGAGTCAGGCAAAGCCACTCGTTGGTGACTACCATTTCACAACAATTATCCCTGTTTTGGGTGTTGTTTCAATGGGTCCTGAAAAGAGCTTTGTTATGGCAGACATTCCAGGTCTTATTGAGGGTGCTGCTGAAGGTATTGGCTTAGGTCACGAATTCTTACGCCATGTTGAAAGATGCAGAATGCTTGTTCACATTGTTGACGTTGCAGGTAGCGAAGGCAGAAACCCTATTGAAGACTTTGAAGCAATCAATGCTGAATTGGAAAAGTTCAATCCTGAACTTGCTAAATGCCCACAAATTGTTGCAGGTAATAAAATTGACCTTGCAACTGATGAGCAGTTGGAAGAATTCAGAGCATATATTGAAGGCAAGGGTTACGAATATTTTGAAATTTGTG
>CALEIS010000130.1 GCA_937877675.1 uncultured Clostridia bacterium
GGTGTTGATATTTCAGATTATGTAAAATCTGCTGATTATAGTGGCGAAGATATGTTTAATCATCTTGTTTCATTGGTTAATACATTTAAAGATGAAGATTTAAAGAAAATCGTGTCCTATCTTCTCAATGAGAATAAGGAAAAAATTCTCTATTTTCCTGCTGCATTCAGACTTCACCATGCAATTCGTTGTGGACTTTTAATGCATACAACATCAATCGTTAAACTTTGTGAAGGTGTTTGTAAGGTTTATCCATTTGTCAATCGTGAATTGCTCATCTCTGGTGCAATCTTACACGATATTGCAAAAACTGTTGAGTTTGATGTTGGTGAAACAGGTATTGCATCTGGCTATACAGTTGAAGGTAATCTTATAGGTCATCTTGTAATGGGTGCTATGATGGTAAAGGAAGCAGGAAAGAAACTTGCTATTGATAATGAAAAGTCAATGCTTTTACAGCATATGATTATTTCTCACCATGGTGAGCCTGACTTTGGTGCTGCTGTAAGACCATTGTTTTTAGAAGCTGAATTACTTTCACAGCTTGACTCAATGGATGCAACTGTTTATGAAATTATGGATGCTGTAAGTAACGTCCAGCAGGGCGAGTTTACAAACAGGCTTTGGGCATTGGATGATAGAAAATTTTATAGATACAATGATGCAACTTTAAAGGTTGACATTTTGTAATAAATAAAAAGGGAAAATTTAAAATAAAAGGGGAAAGTGTTATGAGAAATCATTTTGTGGACAAACCTGTTGACCTTTTAAATGCAGACGGTAGTCTTAAAGAAATCGGATGGTCAACAAAACAAGTATGGAAATATGACAAAAAGGCAATTAAATCAAATGTTTTCAGAATTAAAGAGTGGGACTACTATCTTGTTTTAGCACAGGATTTTGGTGTTGCATTTACTGTTTCAGATTTAGGCTTTGCAGGACTTCATTCTGTTTCATTCCTTGATTTTAAAACACCTTGTGAAACAACAAAGAGTGAAATGCCATTCTTCACAATGGGTAAAACAAATATGCCACCAACAAGTAGTGAAGGTAATGTTCACTTCGGCAACAAAAACCTTACTCTTGACTATATCAAAACTGATGGACAAAGAAGAATTGTTTGTACATATAAGAATTTTAAAGACGGTAAAGATTTCAAATGTGACATTTGCCTTGACCAACCTGATATGGACTCAATGGTTATTACAATTCCTTGGCAGAAGAATAAGAGATGCTTCTATTATAACCAAAAAATCAACTGTATGAGAGCATCCGGTTGGGTAACAGTCGGTGACGAAAAATATGAGTTCAACCCTGCAACTGACTTCGGTACTCTTGACTGGGGTCGTGGTGTTTGGACTTATGACAACACATGGTTCTGGGGTTCAGGTAACTGTGATTTGGATGGTCACGCATTTGGTTTCAATATCGGATATGGTTTCGGTGATAATACTGCCGCAACAGAAAATGTTCTTTTCTATGACGGTGTTGCACATAAGCTTGACGATATTTATTTCAATATGCCTGAAAACGGAAGTTATACAGACCCATGGACATTCTCATCATCCGACGGTAGATTTGAAATGGATTTTGTGCCAATAATTGACCGTAGTGCATTTATTGATTTTAAAGCGATTATTTCTGACCAGCATCAGGTTTTCGGTAGAATGAGTGGTAAAGCAGTCCTTGACGACGGCACAGTCCTTGAAATTAAAGATATGCTCATGTTCGCAGAAAAAGTACATAACAGATATTGATACAATAAATATTTTCACAGTAAGGCGGGGTCTTGACCCCGCCGATTTTATTTGTAAAACAAATTTGAAATTGTAGGGGATGACGACCTCGGCATCCCGTTGGAGCAACAAGCAAATATAATTATTGATTTTTCTCAAAATGCGTGGTAAACTAAATTTGCCAAACATAATTTTATAGATTTTATCCAAGATAAGTGTGTGTATTTTTATTTCGGTAAAAATACAGATGCTCTGTTTTGCATACACGCACATTGCTTGGATTGTAAAATTATGTTTGGCGACAGTTGGAGCTATGTATTTTTCGTGCGTTGGCTTCGGCTGACGCA
>CALEIS010000131.1 GCA_937877675.1 uncultured Clostridia bacterium
AGTCATCTTTTGTACCTGCTGAGAGTAGCGCCCAATCGTTACTAATCATTTTAACGAAATTGTCTTTAAGCTCTCGGATGTTTATTTCTTTTTGCATAATAATCATTCCTTAAAAAATAGTATAATAAATTATATAATGAATTTCAAAAAAATACAATAAAAAGAGTGAATGTTTAAATTGTTGAAAAGTTTTGTAAAGTTTAACAAAATTTTACACAAAAGTTTGTATAGTTATTTTTATTCTACACCTTACATTATTTCTTTCTTTGTGATAATATATTAAAACACTACAAGAAGCCCTTAGATGTGGGCTGTGTCAAAGGATGGAAACAATGGAATTTAAAGATAGACTAAAATATTTGCGATGTGCAAAAATCCCAACAATTACGCAAAAGGACCTTGCCAATGCCTTGGGTGTGACACAACGAAAAGTATCATTTATGGAAACTGGCACAACTGAGCCTTCGCTCAAAGATATTCGTGCATTATGTAAGTATTTTAATGTGTCAGCCGACTATTTGCTTGGTTTACCAAAGAATATGAATTATCCGGAGTAAAGTATGACTAAAAAACAACGGGCAAAACTTCTTGTTGAAGGGTTGAAAATTGAATATCCCGAAGCAATTTGTAGCCTTACGGCAGAAAATCCCTTTGAGTTGCTAGTGGCAACAAGACTTTCTGCACAGTGTACTGATGCAAGAGTTAATATGGTTACTCCTGCACTTTTCAGTAAATATCGTACACTTGATGATTATGTTAATGCCGATGTAAAGGATATTGAGGATATAATTCATTCCTGTGGCTTTTATCACGGTAAGGCTCGTGATATTATTGAAATGGCAAGGGGAGTACGTGACCGATTTCAAGGGATTGTACCTGATAATATTGAAGATTTAACATCATTACAGGGTGTTGGTAGAAAAACAGCAAATCTAATTGTTGGTGATGTTTATAAAAAACCTGCAGTTGTGGCAGATACTCATTTGATTAGGCTTACTAACAGAATGGGATTAGTTGAAACAAAAGACCCTAAAAAGGTGGAGATGGAATTGAAAAAAATTCTGCCACCTGATGAGAGTAATGATTTCTGTCATAGATGTGTTCTTCATGGCAGAGCAGTTTGTACAGCACGAAAGGCATATTGTGAAAAATGCTCATTAAATGATGTTTGTAAAAAGATAATAACAAAGCAGGGATGATTTAAAAATCGTCCCTTTTTTTTTGTCACAATATTCTGAATTAACTATATAAATTTGGATTTGCTAAAACAAAGTTAACTCATCTTTGATGTTCTAGTAAAAATTGCGTTTTACATTTTTATTGACATTCACCCTGTATAATTGTATAATTTATAAGATAATTTTTATATAATAGGAGTAGTCTGTATGAAATGGACAGGTCTTAATGAATTAAGAGAAAAATACCTTGCATTCTTTGAAAGCAAAGACCATTTGCGTCTTCCTAGTTTTTCACTTGTACCTCAGGGTGACAAGAGCATTTTGCTTATCAATGCAGGTATGACACCAATGAAAAAATACTTTACAGGAGAAGTAACACCTCCAAAAAATCGTGTTACAACCTGTCAGAAATGTATTCGTACACCTGATATTGAGAATGTTGGTAAAACTGCTCGTCACGGAACATATTTCGAGATGCTCGGTAACTTCTCATTCGGTGATTATTTCAAACACGAAGCAACTGCATGGGCTTGGGAATTCTTCACAAAGGTTCTTGAAATTCCTGAAGAATTACTTTATGTCAGCGTTTATCTTGAAGATGACGAGGCTTTCGACATCTGGACAAAGGAAGTTGGCGTTGACCCATCACATATGGTTCGTTTCGGTAAAGAAGATAACTTCTGGGAACATGGTGCAGGTCCTTGTGGTCCTTGTTCAGAAATCTATTTTGACCGTGGTGTAGATAAGGGTTGTGGCAGTCCTGACTGTAAAGTTGGTTGCGATTGCGACAGATTTATTGAAGTATGGAACCTTGTTTTCACACAGTTTGAAAACGACGGTAACAATAACTATACGCGTCTTGCAAATCCTAATATTGATACAGGTATGGGTCTTGAAAGACTTGCTTGTATTATGCAGAATGTTGATAACCTTTTCGAGGTTGACACAGTTCAGAATATTATGAAGCACATCATTGATATTTCAGGTATTGAGTATCATAAGGATGCTAAAAAGGATATTTCACTCCGTGTTATTACTGACCATATCCGTAGCACAACATTTATGGTTTCAGATGGTGTTCTTCCATCAAACTCAGGTCGTGGTTATGTTCTTCGTCGTCTTCTTCGTCGTGCAGCTCGTCACGGAAGACTTATCGGCATTGACAGACCATTCCTTTCAGAAGTTTGCGAAACAGTAATCAAAGAAAATGCAAACGCATATCCTAACCTTGTTGAAAAGCAGGATTACATTAAGAAAGTTATCGCTATGGAAGAAGAAAGCTTCTATAAGACTATTGATAGTGGTTTAGGTCTTCTTAACGAAATGATGGCTAACTCAAAAGATGGTGTTCTTTCAGGTGAAGATGCTTTCAAACTTCAGGATACATTCGGTTTCCCAATTGATTTGACAAAAGAAATCGTTGCAGAAAACAATATGACTGTTGACGAAGATAAGTTCAGAGCATTGGTTGAAGAAGCAAGAATGAAGGCAAAATCAGTTAAGCGTGACGGTGCTGAAACAGACTGGAGAAACACAGGCGTTTCATTCAAAGATATTCAGAAAACAGAATTTACAGGATACGAAGAAAACAACACAGATGCTACTGTTGTTGCTCTTGTTGCAAATGGTGAAAGAGTAGATTTTGTTGAATCAGGCGATGCAATCCTTGTGCTTGATAAAACTTCTTTCTATGCAGAAAGTGGTGGACAAGCAGGGGATAAGGGTGTTATCACAATCGGTGAAAGCACATTCGAAGTATCTAACACAACAAAGGATGCTGACGGTGTTGTTCTTCATCATGGTACACTCACAGGTGATGCAATCAAAGTTGGCGACAATGCAGTTTCTTCTTACAACGAAGAAAACAGAAAAGCAACAATGAGAAACCATACATCTGCTCACCTTCTTCAGGCAGCACTTCGTACAGTTCTTGGTACTCATGTTGAACAGGCGGGTCAGCTTGTAGATGCTAATGAAGTTCGTTTCGACTTCACTCATTTCACAGGTATGACAGGCGAAGAACTTAAAAAGGTTGAAGACCTTGTAAACGAAGAAATCCTTAATGCAACAGAAATGATGATTAAGGAAATGCCTATTGACGAAGCAAAAGCAATGGGTGCTATGGCTCTCTTCGGTGAAAAATACGGTGATGTTGTCCGTGTTGTAAAAGCAGGGGACTTCTCAACTGAACTCTGCGGTGGTACACACGTTGATAATACAGGTAAAATCGGTCTTTTCAAGATTGTTAATGAATCATCAGTTGCAGCAGGTGTTCGTAGAATTCAGGCAGTAACAGGTAAAAATGTTCTTAAATATATTGAAGAAAAGAATAATCTTCTCTATTTGACAGCAGATGCCTTCAAAGTTGGTAATGTTTCTGCATTACCTCAAAAGGCAGTTGCAGTAGCAAATGACCTTAAAGCAAAGGATAAGGAAATTGCAAGTCTTAAAGCAGAAATCAACTCATTCAAAACTGCAGGTATTATGGCAGGTGCAGTTGATGTTAAGGGTGTTCAGCTTGTAGTTTACTATGGTGGTGAGCTCGATGCTAACGGACTTCGTTCTATGGCAGAAACAGCAAGAGATTCTGCTTCTAACACAGTAGCAGTTATCGCAGGTTCAAACCAGGAAAAAGGTACTTGCTCTTTTGCTTGTGCTTGTGGCAAGGATGCAATTGCTAAGGGTGCTCACGCAGGTAATATTGTTCGTGAAGTTGCTAAGGTAGCAGGTGGTTCAGGTGGTGGCAAACCTGATATGGCTATGGCTGGTGGTAAGGAAATCGCAAAGATTGACGATGCTTTAATGTCAGCAAAAGAAATTGTTGCATCAATGGTTAAATAAGGAGAAATAATTATGGATTGTCTTTTTTGTAAAATAGCAAATGGTGAAATTCCATCAAATAAGGTTTATGAGGATGATAAAATCCTTGCATTCCGTGATATTGCTCCTCAGGCAGAAACTCATGTCCTTGTAATTCCAAAGGCTCACGTTGCAAGTTGTGCAAATGATATTACAATGGAAAATTGTGAAATCGTTGGTTATATCTTTGCAAAAATTCCTGAAATCGCTCGTCTTGCAGGTGTTGATAGTTACAGAATTATCAATAACTGTGGTGAAAAAGCAGGACAAACTGTAATGCACATCCATTTCCATATTTTGAGTGGAGATAATATTTCAGAAAAATTAGTGTAAGGAGTGTTGGAATTGAAAAGACCATTTGCAGTAATTGGCTTTTCAATGCTCATTAGTTCACTTCTTGTAATAAATTTAAGTTTAAAGATGACTGTTGCTCTGATTGTCGGGGCAATAGTCATCTTTTGTTTTTTAGTATTTTTCAAGAAACTTCGCAAAGATAAGACGGTGCTTTTTGCTTTGGTTGCCGTTGCAATTTATGCTTTGTCTTTTCTTGTTTCGGAGATTGGATATTATAAAGCAAAAGCAGAGATGGAAAAATCAAAGGAAATGTCAGGAGTTATTTGCGAAATTCCTAAAATTTCAGAGGAAACCTTTACTTATATCATAAAGCTTGATGATAGGAATTATAAAATAAGATATGTTTCCCAAGAAAATAAAAGGCTGTTGTCAGGAGATAGGGTCAAGGTTAAAGGTGTAGTTTCTGAAGAAGGTCACGACGAGGATTTCTTTGAAAACGGATTAGCCTCAAGAGTTTATTTTACAATTTTCAAAAGTGATGATTCGTACATAAATAAGACGGGTGAAACTGATTTTTACTATTCATGTGTTGGAAAAATCAAAACTTGGTATTCAGATGTGGTTAATACATACCTACCAAATGAAATTGGTGACATAGCAAAGGCTATGACCATAGGGGATAAATTAGAATTAAGCTGGAATACAATAGAGAAATTCAACTATGCAGGAGTATCGCATATACTTGTTATTTCAGGTTTGCATTTATCTATATGGATAATAGGGATTATAAAAATTCTAGAAAAGTTTTTAAAATCCAGCAAAGTGATTGGTATTGCAGGATTAACCACTCTGTTTGTATATTCAGCACTCGTAGGATTTACTCCATCAATAGTCAGAGCTGGAATGATGGTTGGAATGGTGCTTTTAGGCAAAGTCTTTTCCAAACCAGCAGACACTATAAACTCTGTGGGAATTGCAGTAGCACTCCTGTTAGTTGTTAATCCCTTTGCTGTAATGTCGGCTTCATTCTGGTTTACTGTGCTTTCAACAATGGGACTTTTAATATTACCCAACAGAATTATTGATTGGGTAAAAACTCGAAAGCATACTGAATTTATCTTTAAAAATAAAATACTATATGCACTTTTGAATCTTGTGGCAGTTAGTGTATCAATATCCGTATTTACACTACCAATATTTATTGTGAGATTTGAAATGATACCTGTGGCATCATTGATTTCAAACCTGCTAATTGTCGATTTTGCTTTGTTGATGATGGTTTTGACAGTTGCTGCTATCTTGTGTCACGGAATACATCTGTTTGCATTTTCAAGAATAATTTTCTTGGTAGTAGGTGCTTTAGGGAATATAATTAAATTTCTTGCAGAAAAAATCGGTATGGCTCAATGGTCAACTATGTCTGTTTCACACCAATATTTCAAATATTTCTTGGTGGTAGCCATTACCTGTGTTTGTGTGGCTTTATTGGTGAGAAAAACTTATAAAGATATAGTAAAACATATGGCAACTGTCCTTGGAGTGGTGTTTATTCTATTGTCAGTTTATACAACATACTTTGATTATTCAAATCCAAGTGTTGATATTATGTTTACTGACGATAAACCCATTATTTTGGTAAATTCACAAGGTGAAACTGTTATGGTGGGAATACAGAATGATAAACATTTTAACTCAATCAAAACTATGATGAATTCCCATAACAAAAAGACACCTGATGCGGTGGCTGTCTGCGAAGAAAAGGTAGATTTATCATACCTAACAACTGTTTATAATGAATTTGGAGTTGTTGAAACTTACTTTTATGGCAACTCACCTAAAATGCTTAATTTTAAACATAGTGTGAATGTGAAAAACTTTGTTGTAGGAGATAGTGTAAAAGTTGATTTGTTGAGTGAAAACGAAATCGCAATAGCAAGTGAGAATAAAAAGATACTTTTTCTCAATTGTGATGAAAATGTCTTTAAAAATTATTATGAGTATGATATAATAATTCTGTGTGGTGAGAATTCTGCACATAACTATAAGAATTTGATTTCGTGTGTAGATACAAGTAAAACTGAAATCATAATTGCAGAAGAATCACAGAAAAGGACAATATATTTTGAATAGTAGGTGATACAAATGGCAGTGATTTATGAATCAGACTTAAAAAAGCAAATAAAAGATAATACTATGTCAAACTGCTATTTGTTTTATGGTAGTGAGGACTATTTAAAACAGTTTTATACTAACAAAATCTGTTCAAAATTTGTGTCCCCCGGTAGTGAAACCTTCAGCCTTAGAAAATATGACGGCAAGGAAGATACTCTTGACGATGTTTTAGAAGGTGCAAATTCCATATCCTTTATGAGTGAATATTGTGTTGTAATTGCTCACGATTTTTCCTTGGATTCGTTGAATGAGGATGCCAAAGAAAAACTTATGGATTATCTTCAAAATATTCCAGATTCTTCCATTACAATTTTCTGGATGGATGGCATTGAGGTTTCACCTAAAAGTGCTAAATGGAAATGGGTAGTAGATAATTTTACTAAATATGCAACAGTTGTAAATTTTGAAAAGCCTGTTGGCAAAAACCTTTTAAAACTCATTTGTGCCTATGCGACAAAACAAGGTTGCACTATGTCGGAAAATACTGCATCATATCTTGTTGAGGTTGTGGGTGATAGTCTTAATGTGTTGTTTAATGAGATTCAAAAAGCCTGTAACTTTGCAGGTCAAGGCAACGAAATCACAAGGGAATGTATTGACCAGGTTGCAGTACGCTCATTAGAGGCAAAAGTTTTTGACTTATCTAAACTTATTCTTTCATATAATGTTCAAGGGGCATTGGAATTATTGCATACTCTTATGCTTCAAAAAGCAGAACCCATTGATATTTTTGCAGTAATACTTATGTCCTTTGTGGATATTTATCGTGTAAAAGCATCCCTTTCAGGTGGACAGAGTGTGACTTATCCTGCTAAATTCTTTGATTACAGAAATAAGGAATTCCGTCTTACAAATGCAAGTAAAATGGCAAATAAACTTACCGACGAGCAAATCAGAGAATGTTTTGATTGCTTTGCAGAGAGTGACAGAGCGTTGAAAACCACTTTTAAGGGTGGAGAATTGATTCTCGAAAAGCTTATTGTGAAAATTTCTCTGATAATAGCAAGGTGAAATTATGATAAAGATTAAGGAAGCCGTTATTGTTGAGGGTAAATATGATAAAATAAAACTGTCAAACATCCTTGACACAATAATTATTGAAACAGACGGATTTGCAATTTTTCAGGATAAAGAAAAACAAAAACTTATTAGATTTCTTGCTGAAAAACGTGGAATAGTAGTTATGACGGACTCTGATTCGGCAGGGTTTACGATTCGCTCTTTTATTAAAAATATTACAAAGAGTGAAAATGTGAAAAATGTGTATATTCCAGATGTGTATGGAAAAGAAAAACGCAAGACAGAAGCATCCAAAGAGGGTAAACTAGGTGTTGAAGGTATGAAGGCTGAGATTATTATTGAGGCTTTGCATAAGTCGGGTGTAATATATGACGAAAATGGAAAAACTGAGGGTAGAGAGATTACTCATACAGATTTTTTTGATGACGGAATCAGTGGTGGAGAAAATAGTAGCGTAATCCGTAAGGCCTTGGCAAAGGAGTTGGATTTGCCAGAAAAAATCAGTTCATCTTCACTACTTAAAGTCATAAATTCATATATGACCTATGAAGAGTACAAATCAGCAATCGAAAAAGCAAAAGAAAACATTAAGAATTTGTAAATTTTATAAAAACTATTTCCATTTTGTGGAGTTTTATGATATAATATTTTGATTTGAAATTAAAAACAATGCGGAGGAATACAGTAATGACTGTTAAAAGCAGATTCCCTATCAATGAGCCATTTCATAAGTTCAGATATATAAGAGATTTTAAGGATTTGATTAACCAAAGTGAAAACCTTTTCTCATCCCGTCCTGCATATAAATTGAGAAATAAAGATGGCATTTACTATGAGGTTACTTATAAAAGCTTCCGTCATTCAATATATTATCTTGCAAACAGTTTGGTAAATGACGGTTTCAAGAGAACTCATATTGCTGTTGTCGGTGCAAACTCATATAACTGGGCAGTAACATATTTGGCTGTTACTTGTAGTGATAATGTTATCGTGCCAATCGATAAGGAATTGACAACTGATAATATGATGGATGTCATTAGAGACTCCGACTCAATGATGCTTTTCGGTGACAAGAAATATATCAAGGCTATTGAGGCAAGAAAAGATGAATTGCCTGAAGGCTTCCGTTTTGTTTGCTTTGATGATATTGAAATCGAAAATGTTGAGTTGTTTGAAAACTACATTGATATAGGTAGAAAACTTTACAGAAGTGGCACAAAACATCTCGACAACATTACTGTTGACATTGAGGCTACAACAGCAATCCTTTTCACATCAGGTACAACTGGTGTTTCAAAGGGTGTTTGCCTTAGCCAGAAAAACATCTGTGCTGTTATTATGGGTGCTGCAGGTTGTATTAAGGTTACTGAAGAAGACCAACTCTTGTCAATTCTTCCAATTCATCATACTTATGAATGTACAGTTGGTTTCTTGTATATTATTTATTCAGGTGCTTGTATTGCATTTAATCAGGGACTCCGTTATATTACAAGAGATTTTAAAGAAGTAAGACCAACTTGTTTCATTACTGTTCCTCTTCTTATTGAAAAAGTTCATGCAAAAATCATGAAGAAGATGGAAGAAAAAACAGCAGGTAAACTTATTTTTAAAGTAGGTAAATATGCTGCAAAATTCAGTAAAACATTGGGAATTAAAGACCTTGACAGAAAAATTTTCTCCGAAGTTCTTGAAACATTTGGTGGAAGACTTCGTCTTATCGTAACTGGTGCTGCTGCAATTGACCCTCGTGTTGCTGAGGACTTTATGCACATGGGTATTGACCTTTACATAGGATATGGTCTTACAGAATGTGCACCACTTGTTGCTTGTAATAATGACCGTCTTATGCTTCCTGACTCAATCGGTACTCCAATGCCAGGTGCAGAGGTTGCAATTTTCAACCCTGACGATTTAGGTGTTGGTGAAATTTGGGTTCGTGGACCAATGGTTATGAACGGTTACTATAAAAATCAAGAAGCAACTGATGAAGTAATTACTCCTGACGGATGGTTCAGAACAGGTGACCTTGGTACTTGTGACCGTCACAACTGCTATAAACTCACAGGTCGTTGTAAGAATGTTATTGTTACTAAAAATGGTAAAAATATTTTCCCTGAAGAAGTTGAATTGTACCTTAACACTAACCCTGTAATCGAAGAAAGCATTGTTTATGCTGATGATGTTGATGACGAAACATTGGTAAGTGTTCAGATTTATCCTAACTATGAGCAGATTAAAAACAATCTCAAACGTCAGGATATTACAAAGGAAGATATTCAGAAATCTGTTGAAGAAGCAGTTAAGGATGTAAACAAGAAGCTTCCTAAATATAAGAAAATCAGAAATATTGAAATTAGTGAGCAAGAGTTTGAAAAGACAACTACAAAGAAAATCAAACGTCATGCTAACTTGAAAAATAAAAAAGATAAAGAAAATACAGTTATTAAAATTGAGGAATAATTAAAATGATGCTTGATAATGATAATAATACAAACGGATTATCAGTAATGGCCATTATGGCTTCTCCTCGTAAGGCTGGATATACTGCAAAGTTGTTGGGAAGTCTTTTAAGGGAGTTTCCAAAGGGTACAAATATTGAAATTATAAATTTGTACGACCTTAACCCTGTGCCTTGCAATTGTTGTGGATATTGCAAAACAGGCAATGGATGCTCAAAAAAAGACCTTGAGGACTTTTTCAGAAAGTTTGAAACAACAGATGTAATTATTTTTGCAACACCAATCTATTTTATGGGCGTACCTGCTCCATTTAAGGCTTTGATTGATAGATTTCAGCGTTATTACGAGGCAAGATTCCGTCGTAATATGAAAAATCCAATCGAAAAACGTCGTAAGGCAGCTTTGATAGTTACAAGTGGTAGCGATGGTGAAATTGGTTATGAAGTAATTAAACACCAGTTGTTACAGGCTTTTTCCGTACTTAATATTGAACTTTGTGGAGCAACCCTTGCACGAAACACAGACAAGTGTGGAGTTGACAAAATGGATGTTGATAAAGCACGTGCATTATATTGGAAGGTGAGATAATGGCAGTTATTAAAGTTGATGTAAATAATTTTGCACAAGAAGTTTTAAAATCAGAAAAACCAGTTCTTCTTGATATGTATGCTGATTGGTGCGGGCCATGTATGATGATGGCACCTGAAATTGAAGCTTTTGCAGAAGAAACTGATAAGGTAAAGGTTTGCAAACTCAATGTTGACGAAGCAACAGAGTTGGCAATCACATTTGGTGTAATGAGTATCCCAACAGTCCTTTTGTTCGAAAACGGACAGGAAGTAAAACGCTTTGTTGGTGCAAAAGAAAAACACCAGATTGCAGAATTTGTAAACTTATAATAAGTAAAATAAATGAAAAAAGGACACCAATGAAGTGAACCCCAAAAAGTTCACAATCGGTGTCCTTAATTTTATGTGTTTAATTCTTATTTAACCCATTTTGCAACGGCTGTTTCAACAAGCTCAACAACCTTGTCAACGATAACTTCGTCGCCATCCTGAAGGTTGAGAAGTGGCTCTCTTACTCCACCTAATTCGAGTCCTGCTCTCTTTTTAAGAGCAGCCTTTGCTGTTGCATACATATTACCCTTAGTACTGCACATTGTGTAAATTACTTCGTTGATGTCGTCCTGTAATTTGTATGCTTCCTTAACGTCACCAGCTTTAATCATATTGTTAAGTGTAACGAAAAGTTCAGGCATAACACCGTATGTACCACCGATACCACCTTCAGCACCAATCATACGGCCACCGATAAACTGTTCGTCTGGACCATTGAAAATAACAACTTCACGGTTGTTCATAGCTGCCTGACGGCGGAACATCTGAATATCCTGAATTGGCATTGATGAGTTCTTAACACCAACTACTTTTGGATTTTTAAGCATTTCGTCAAAAAGACTTAATGTAAGTGAAACACCTGCAAGCTGTGGAATGTTGTAAATAACATAATCTGTGTTTGGAGCTGCTGCAGAAATGTCGTTCCAATATTTTGCAATAGCTTTTTCAGGAAGTCTGAAATAAATTGGTGGGATTGTTGCAATAGCGTCAACACCGAGTGCTTCAGCGTGACGAGCAAGTTCGCAACTGTCCTTTGTATTGTTACAAGCAACGTGAGCGATAATTGTGATTCTGCCCTTGTTTGCTTCCATAACTGCTTCAAGTGTCTTTTTTCTGTCTTCAACACTTAAATAAATACATTCACCTGATGAACCGCCAACATAAAGACCGTCAACACCTTTTTCGATAAGGAATTCAACTAAAGCCTTTGTTCCATCAACTGAAACATCACCATTTTCATCATAACAAGCATAGAATGCAGGGATGACACCCTTATATTTTTCAAGACTCATTTTAATTAACCTCTTTCTTCAATTTCTTTCATCATCTGGTCAAGCATAATAAGACATCTTGGCACGTGGAATGGTCCTTTGAATGTTGAACCGATACAAGCAGGGAGAGTAGGATTACCATCACGACGGAGATAACCATACCATTCACCGCAAGGTGCTACTGCAAAATGGTCTTTTGTATATTCGAACAACTGATTAAAGATTTCAAGATATTTTTCATCTTTTGTATCTCTGTAAATCATCAAAGCAGCAATAAGTGCTTCGTTGTGTGGCCACCAGAGTTTCATATCATGTTCATAAGCTTCAGGTGGGTTGCCAAGACAGTCAAAGAAATAGAGAATTCCACCAAATTCTTTGTCCCAGCCCTTTTCAAATGCCATATCAAAGATTTCAATAGCCTTTGCGTGTAATTTTTTGTCACCAGTTTCGTTTGCTCTTTCCATAAGGAACCAGCTACATTCAATATCGTGACCTGGGTTTACAACTCTGCCTTCTGTAATGTTAAGTCTTGGTGTACCATCAAGAGAAACAGTTTCGAGAGTACAACCTAAATCTTTCTTAACGTGATATTTGAAAATATCAGCAACACATTCGTCAGCACGTTTGTTGTAAAGTTCTGCATTTTCAGGGTCAACACGAAGCATAACTGATGTAACATTGAGAATAATCATTGGAATACCAAGTGCACGACCTGTACGAGTTGCAGGTTCAGTCTTTGGACCGAGTCCTGTTGGGTCAGCCATACCATGGTTGAGATTCCAATACATATCATAAGCTCTTCTTGCTCTTTCGAGATGCTCTTTCTCACCAGTAATGCCGTAATATTCAGCATTAGCGATACAGTAGAATGCTTCTGAATAGCAATATCTTCTCTGACGAAGTGGTTGACCATCTTCTGTAACTGTGAAATAAAGTCTGCCATCTGCATTTTTGTTTACACAGTAATTTTCAAGGAAATCGATACAACTCTTTGAAGCCTCAAGCCATTCCTGTTTTACACCATAAACATGGCAAAGATAAGCAAAAGTCCAACCGCAACGACCCTGCATCCAGACACTCTTGTCTGTTGAAAAGACTTTACCGTCTTTGTCAATGCAAGTGTAAACGCCACCGTGAACTTTATCCATACCGTTTTCGAGCCAGAAATTAGCAACGCTGTTAAGTTCATCTAAAACCCATTGTCTTTGTTCTTTAAGGTTCATTCGTTTTCACCTCATAAATTTTCAAAATACAACAAAATTGTAGCACATAAAAAGTGCTTTGTAAAGAAAATAGTAATAAAAACCAAATCAAAACAAAAGAAAAAAGCACCGCTTTTTGCGATGCTTTTCATGGTGTCCCTCTCGGGTTCGATTTGTTTGAATAGTGAGATAATAAAAAAATAACAGCCCAACTTGTGGACTGTTATTCATGGTGACCCGGACGGGAATCGAACCCGTGTTACCGCCGTGAAAGGGCGGTGTCTTAACCGCTTGACCACCGGGCCATGTATTGGTAGCGGCAACGGGACTTGAACCTGTGACCTTCCGGGTATGAACCGGACGCTCTAGCCAACTAAGCTATGCCGCCATGTAGCCGCCGTTTTGACGGCTTCGTTATTATAATATAAGTATTTCGATTTGTCAACACTTTTTTTGAAAATTTTCAGAAAATATTATTTTCTTGAATTCATATGTATAATATAGTAAAATAACAGTATAAATTGTTGTGAGAGGTAACCCTATGAATTTTACAGAAATAGCACAAAACAGATACTCATGTCGTAGTTATGACCCAGAAAAAATGGTTGAGGATGAAAAAATCAAAGCAATTTTAGAAAGTGCCATTCTTTCACCATCCGCTTGTAATAGTCAGCCTTATCATTTCACAGTTTGTAAGGGTGAAAAGGCAAAAGAGGTTGCAAATGCGACTCAAAGTATGGGAATGAACAAGTTTGCCAGTGATGCACCTGTTATGATTGTGATTTCAGAAGATAATTACAATAAAACTGCAAGTCTTGGTGCAAAGGTTAAAGGTAACGATTACCGTTCAATCGATATTGGTATTGCAACAGCATATCTTACTGCAGAAGCATCTGCACAGGGTCTTGGCACTTGTATTTTAGGTTGGTTTGACGACAAAAAAATCCGTAAAATCTGTGGCTTACAAAACCCTGCAAGACTTGTTGTTTGCCTTGGTTATGCAAAAGAGGGTAGTAAAGTGCCAACAAAAAAGAGAAAGGCATACGACGAACTTATAAGCGAGGTATAATATGACTCAGTGTGAAAATTGTACAAACTTTTACTATGATGACGAATTGCAGGAATATTGTTGTGATATAAATCTTGATGAGGATGAGATGATGAGATTTTTGTCTTCACCAAACTATCGTTGTCCATACTTTCGTCTAGATGATGAATACGGTGTTGTCAAAAAACAAAACTAATTTTTGTGTAGTATGAATATTGAAGAAAAACCCAAAAAATAGTATAATGTAAATGGGGGTAATTATATATTTTATTGGGGGAAGGAATATGTATCAATATATTTATGCAACCGCTGTAATTGTTGGTCTTATAGTAACCGTTTCATTCTTGATTTTACGTGTTATGCGTGGTGGTGTGGCTGCTATGTTTTTGAAGGCAGGTGCTTCTGTCTGCTTTATCGGAACAGCTTTTTCGGCTTTTGCTTACAACCATGAGAATTTTGAATATGGAATTCTTGTTGTTATGGGTCTTATTTTCGGACTTTTAGGTGATGTGTGGCTTGATATGAAATATGTTTATAAGCAACATAATCATATCTATACATACGCAGGAATTATCTGCTTTATTGTAAACCATATTTTCTATATTCCAGCCGTAGCATTCAAATATGGTGAGGGCGATTTTAAATGGTGGTATGGTGTAATCAACATTGTTGCTTGTGTGGTATTTGCATCCGTAACTTTGGCACTTGAAAAGCCAATGGGTGTTAAATACGGAAGATATAAGAAAATCTTATTCTTATATGGAATGCTTCTTTCACTCACAATGTTTACAGCAATTAACGGAATATTCTTCAGAGGTTTCTCAAAGGATTTCTTAATGCTTTCAATTGCAGCCGTACTTTTCACTCTTTCTGATTTGGTGCTTTCAAACATTTATTTCAAAGAAGGTGGAAACACAAAAACAAATGTTGTTATCAACCATCTTCTTTACTATGCAGCACAGTTTACTTTTGCAAGTACACTCTTGCTAAAATAGTCACAGTGTTAAAAAATAAATAATATTTTTGGTTATACTGATAGTTGTAATTTTTTACAACTATTGGTATAATTCTTTTATATGAGGTTTTAGGAGGGGTATAAGTGCTTAATGGACTTTTTGTGGCTTTAACAGTTGTGTATGTTGTTTGTGTTATTGCTTTCCTTGTTGTGAGAGTTAAGAATACAGACCTTAAAGCTGCTATGCTAAAAGCAACATCTTCCTTGTTTTTTGTGATTATTGCTTGTGTGGCAATTCTCATTAAACCTGAAAACATAGGATATGGTATCCTTTTTGTTATAGGAATGGTATTCTGTACAGTAGGGGATATATGGCTTGACCTTAAATATGTACATAAAGAATATGACGAGCCATACACCTTTGCGGGAATAGGAAGCTTTATGATAAGCCATATTTTTTATTTGATTGGTATCTTGTTGGCTTATCCCGAATTTATCCCATGGCAGGTTGCCCTTGCGATATTCAGTGCGTTGTCTGTGTCAGTTGTTGAAAGACTACTTTCAAAAAAGACAGGCTTTGAATATGGAAAACTCAAAGGGCTTACATTTGTTTATTCCGTTGTCATAATGCTTACAGTGACATTTGCACTTAATGCAGTTAATGCATTTGGTTGGTTGCCAGTTTTAGGTGGAGCAGAAATGCCACAGATTATGCCTAAGTTTTTATGTATGAATATGGGTACTGTGATTTTTGCCCTTTCTGATTTGTCACTTTCAATAGCATTCTTCAGAAAAGGTGGAAACACAAAAGCAAATGTAATCGTAACTCATGTTACATATTATATTGCACAGTATTTATTAGCATTATCAATTATATTGTGATAAGGAGAGAAATATATGGAACAGAAAAAGTATGTTAAGAAAAATGAAATGACTGCTTTTTGCGTTGCAGGTTTAGGTCAGGGTATGATATATGCTCTTATGTCAAGCTATATCAGTGACTACTATCTCAATGTTTTGCAGTTAACACCAATGTTTGTGCTTTTGCTTATGCTTTTGGCAAGAGTATGGGACGCAATTAACGACCCACTTATGGGTATGATTGTTGACAGAAGTAAACTTAAAAGTGGAAAAATGCTTCCGTTCATTCGTTTTGCGTTGGTTCCAATCGCAGTTGTAACATTGCTTATGTATTTAAGCCCAAATCTCGACAAAACACAGTTGATGATTTATTCAGCAATCGTCTATGTTGCATGGGGTATGATTTATACAATTGGTGACGTTTCATTCTGGGGACTTCCAAATGTTATGACACCTGATTCAGAAGAAAGAAGCTCTGTTATTTCTGTAAGTAAGATTTTCAACTCAATCGGTTCTGCTGTTCCTGAGGTTCTTTTCCTTGTTGTTGGTCTTGTTATTGCAACATGGGCAGAAAAGTCAAATGTAACAGATTTCCTTACAATTCAGAAGAGAAAATATCTCATTATGGCAATCATTACAGTTGGTTTGGGTACAATTCTTTATGCTCGTGCTTGTTCAGGTGTTAAGGAACATGTTAAATTGCCTGTTAAAAAGCGCCAGAAAGGTGAACCATCACAACTTGCACGTATATTCAAGTGCAAACCTCTTGTTCTTGTTCTCTTGATGGGTGTTCTTTCAAGTGGTCGTTATATGGTTTCTGCAGCAGCTATCCACGTTGCTCGTTATTCATTCTACATAGGTCCTGACCTTGCAACTCTTGCAGATGAGGCTGCAAGAAATGCTGCAATCGAATCTAGTATCTCAACAGTTAAAACTGTTTTCCAGATTAGCTCAATTGTAGGTCTTTTTGGTGCAACAATCTTTATGCCAAAACTTATGAAGAAGTTTGACTATAAGAAACTCGTTATCACAACTTGTCTTGCAGGTTTCGTAGCAAGTATTATTACAACAATTGTTGGTTGGTTTACAATGAACCTTTATGCTTGTATTCCATTTATCATTATTTCTTGTATTCCACTTGGTGTTATCAATACAGTTACTCTTGCAATGATTGGTGACTGTCTTGACTATATGGAACTTAAAACAGGTTTCCGTGATAATGCTCTTGGCGCTGCTTGTCAGGGCTTTATCAACAAAATCGGTAATGCCTTTGCAACATCAGGTATCGTTATTGTGTATATGGTAATCGGTCTTGACCCTGCACAGATGTATTCTTCATCAGCGGTTGTATCAGCACTTGATATGCCACCTGAAATGAGATTTGCAATGTTCTCACTTGTTTCAATCGTTCCTGGTATCAGTATGCTTCTCTGTGCACTTCCAATGTTCTTCTACAAGATTGCAGGTAAAGAGAAGAAAAATATGATTTCAGCACTTCAGGCAAAACGTGAGGCTGAAGGTTTAGTTGTAGAATAATCAAAAATCAAAAAGCCTACTTAATTGTAGGCTTTACTTTTAGGAGATAGTATGAAAAATTTTAAATTTTTAGTGCTTACTGACCCACATTTTTTTGATACTGACTTAGGTTGTAGTGGTGAGGCTTATGATGATTTTATGCACTATGAGCAAAAATGCTTTGCCGAAACCGAAAGTATCAACAATGCAGTTTTCAAATATTTAGGTGAAACTGATTTAGCCGATACAGTTTTAATCGTTGGTGATTTGACACAGAATGGTGAGAAAAAGAGCCACGAAAAATTCATAAAACTTCTTTATGATATAAAGGCAAAGGGTAAAAAGGTTTATCTTATTACTGCAGACCACGACTGGAAGGACGACCCATTTGCATTCGGTGAAAATGGTAGATATCAACCTGAAGGTACAAAGAAAGATGAACTTATTACATTATATAAAGATTTTGGTTTCAGTGATGCTATTGCAGTTGACGAAGAACATCTTTCCTATGTTGCACAGTTGAGTGATGGTGTAAGACTTTTAGCAATAAATGCGGACATCAAAACAAAAGGTCAGTTCAGTTTAACCGAAAAACAGGTTGAATGGATTAAGGTGCAGACTAAAAAGGCAAGGGAAGAAAATCAGACAATGTTTGCGATTTGTCACTATCCAGTGCTTCCTATCCAACCAATTTTCTCAATTATCAAATCTGCTTTGATGTATGATTATAAGAGTGTTGCAACTTTACTTGCAGACGAAGGTGTACATCTTGTTTTCACTGGTCATATGCACAACCAGAGTATTAATGAATTCCAGACAGAAAAGGGAAATAAATTCTTTGATGTTACAACAGGCTCAATTATTGCAGACCCATCATACATAAGACTCGTAACTCTTAACGAGAATAAAGCAGAAATTGAGAGTATTCCTACTCCTGATTTCGATTATGATACAAAGGGAATGACTTGCAAAGAATATCTCACATCAGTTTTTGATGCAATGATTAGAAATATTCTTCTTGACTTGCGTGATGACACTACAAGAGCAATGAGAAAGTTTGGAATAAAACAGTCAAAGGGACTTGTTTTTGCTCTTCGTATGGCAGGTAAGCTCCTTTGCTCTGTTAAACTTGGCACACTTGCAAAGTTGCTTTTCATTAAGTGTGATAAGAGTATAAGAAAAGTAAAACTTATTGACTATGCAACTGTGCTTGTACGAAATGTATTCCGTGGCAATCAAACTTATAATGAAGGTACACCTGAGGGTGATGTTTTCATAGCATTTTTAAAACGACTTAAACCAATTCTCAAAAAAATCAGCGTAAAAGACCCTTATGGTGAAAAGGTAGATATTGCCGAACTTCTTAAAAATACCGCTGGTAACTACGGTTATGATGATTATAACGAAACAATTGAATGGTAAATATTTTTCGTAGGGGCTGGCGTCCCCGACAGCCCGTTAGTGAAAATTAGAAGGAAGGGTCGTCGAGGACGCCGACCCCTACAAAGTTATTTATTGTTTTTTCATTTTCCTATTGCATTTTATCACTTTACTGTGATAGAATAACTCTAATCTTTTCGTGAAAGAAGTAATATTATGGTAACACTTGACAAAATCTATCATGCATCATTTGTTTTAAAGGATATAATCCGTAAAACAGATATGATTTATGCACCAAAAATTCGTAAGGACTGTGAGGTTTATCTTAAAACAGAAAACTTGCAGGTAACAGGTTCTTTCAAAGTTCGTGGTGCAGCTTATAAAATCAGTCAGCTTTCAGCTGAGGAAAAGGAAAAAGGCGTTATTGCTTGTTCTGCTGGTAACCATGCACAGGGTGTGGCACTTGCTGCAACAAAAAATGGCATTAAGTCACTTATCTGTCTTCCTGACGGTGCTCCAATTTCAAAGGTTGAAGCAACAAAGAGTTATGGCGCAGACATCTGCCTTGTTGAAGGTGTTTATGACGACGCATACAATAAAGCATTACAGTTAAGAGATGAAAAGGGTTATACTTTTGTTCATCCATTTGACGATGACGATGTTATCGCAGGTCAGGGTACAATCGGACTTGAAATTCTTGACCAACTTAAAGATGTTGACGCAGTTGTTGTGCCAATCGGTGGCGGTGGACTCATCAGCGGTGTTTCATTTGCAATCAAGGCACTTAATCCTAATATAAAGGTTTATGGTGTTCAGGCAAAAGGCGCTCCAAGTATGTATAACTCAATCAAAGACCAGAAGATTGAGCGACTTTCAAGTGTTTCAACTATTGCCGACGGTATCGCTGTAAAAGAGCCAGGTGCAAATACATTCGAGTATGTAAAGAAATATGTTGATGAGGTTGTAACGGTTTCTGATGACGAAATCGCAACAGCAATTCTCACTCTTATTGAACAGCAAAAGCTCGTTACAGAGGGTGCAGGTGCAGTTTCTGTTGCAGCAGTAATGTTCAAAAAAATTCCGGTTGAGGGTAAAAAGGTAGTTTGCCTTGTTTCAGGTGGTAATATTGACGTTACAATTCTGTCAAGGGTCATCAAACGTGGTCTTTTAACATCTGGTCGTACATATTCACTTACAATCGAGCTTGTTGACAAACCTGGTCAGCTTAAAGGTGTTTCAAATATTATTGCAGATTTGGGTGGTAATGTTATCTCAATCCACCACGAAAGAGCATCAGAAAACTCTGAAATCAATGGTTGCTTCTTGAGAATCTTGCTTGAAACTCGAAACTTTGAGCATATCGAAATAATTAGAAACGAATTGACATCACAGGGATATAAGTTAGTATAAGGAGTAGTAATTATGATTAAAACAATCAGTACAGATAAAGCACCTGCAGCAATTGGACCATATTCACAGGCAAAGGTGGTTGGCAATTTTGTTTTCACTTCAGGACAGATTGCAATTAACCCTGCAAATGGTGAAATCGAGGCAGTAACTATTGAAGAACAAACAAAACAAGTTTGCGAGAATATCAAAAATCTTCTTGAAGCATCAGGTAGTGACCTTGAAAATGTTGTAAAAACAACTTGCTTCCTTAAAAATATGGAAGACTTTGCTGCATTCAATGGAATTTATGCAGAATATTTCACTTCTAAACCTGCTCGTTCATGTGTAGCAGCAAAACAACTTCCAAAGGATGTTTTGGTTGAAGTAGAAACTATCGCAGTAATTAAATAAGTGCAAAATGCAAAGTGCAAAGCGCAAAATGTAGGGGCGATTTAAAATCGCCCTTTTTCTTTGCGATAAATTGTAATTTTTTACACATACTTGCGTAATTGAAATAAATATGATATTCTGTAATTACCAAATTTTAAATATTTTGGAGGGAATGGAAAATGAAAAAATTATTATGTATTCTTTTAGCACTTTGCTTAATGCTTACTGCTTTTGTAGGATGCAATAAGGAAGACGACATAAAAAAAGACGAGACGGAAAAAACAACTGTAGAAGCACCTAAAGAAGAACCTGAAGAAGTTAAACTTGTTGGTGTTTGGAATGCAAAAATGGAACTTTCTGAACCAGGAACTGGCTTAATTGCTTCTTACAATCAAACTATTGAATTTAAAGAAGACGGTACAGTTGTGCAAACAGTAACAAAACAAGATTTTAAAAATTTCATGATGGAAACATGGTTTGATAGCATGGGCGTTAAAACTGAAGAAGAATTAAAGCAAGTCATTCAAGAGAGACTCAATATGTCTTTAGAGGATTGGATTGCTCAATCATGGGGTTCATCAGAGGAAAGCAAAACAAATCCAATGGGCACATGGAAAACAGACGATGCAGGAAAAATTATCTGGGAGTCTGAATTATACATTGAAGAAGGAGTTCCTGTGGTTTTTGAATGTGATGGTCTTGAATATGGTAAACCAGTTCAGTTTGTTTATAACTACCAAGATATCGGCGTGATAACAGTGACTCTTACAAAATAAAATATAATCAAATTAAAATAACCGGACAGGATTTCCTGCCCGGTTTTAATTTTGCACTTTGCATTTTGCGTTTTGCAATTATTTAATTGGTGACATACGGAATGTGTATGTATAAACCTTATTTGGTTTGAGCTGATACTTTTCACGAACTTGAGCGTCACCTGGCATATCGCCACCAACACCGATTTGATTTAAGTCAACATTGAATGTTGTAATATCAAAATGTGGTAATTCGTGAATATGCTTTGCATAATGTAATTGGTCCTGAGTGTAGTGCCATGCACTGAAACAGATTGGTGTGTCACCCATAGCCTCAAAACGAAGACCTTTATTTTCTTTGTTTCTGATTTCAACCCATCTTACATCAGTACGGTTACCATTTTCCTGAGGTCTCATATAGTGATGTTCAAGGTCGGCAACACTCTTTTCGTGGATAGTAATTTTACCACCAGTTTTTCTGTCAAAGTATGTTTCCTGAGGACCACGGCCATACCATTTAACCTGGTCAAATTCACGAAGAAGTCCCATCTTTGTACCGAAACGAAGAAGATTAAGATTCTTTGGTGTACCTGTATGAGAAATCTCAATGCTTCCGTCAGGACTGATTACAAATTTTGATGTAACACCTGAGAAGAATTGAACACTCCAACTAATTTCTACAACAACCTGACCGAGAGAATTCTTCATGACTGATTTAAGAGTACCCTTTGCATTGTTTGTTGCTCTCTGCCAGTTAAGGTAAGGAGTGAAAGGAAGCAAGAATGGAATGAAGTTAAGATTTGAGAAGTCGTTGTCAGTAAGTGCACGGAAATAGTTTGGAGTAACTGCTGCTTTCAAATACTCTTTGCCATCATATTTAAGTGATGTAATTTTACCACCATCAATTTTAACAGAGAATCCGTCACTGTTAGCAAATACCATATTGCCATTCTTAATGTATGTAATCTGTCCGTCAATAAATGTCTTTTCTGCAGGTTTAACAGTTTTAACAACAAACTGGTCAAAGCCTTGCTCATATCCTGCTTCACACCAAGGATGTGCAGTTTTGTTAAGGAATGAAACGATAAGCACACATTCTTTGTGGGGAAGATTTGTTAAATCGTAAGGAATTGTAAAGTCAACCTGTGAAAGTGGAGCACAGTTGATGTCAACCACACCACTCTGAACTTCTACACCCTCTGCCTGTAAACTCCATTTGAACTCAAAACCGGAAAGGTCAGTAAAGAGTTTCTTATTGATAAGAGTAAATTCACCCTTACTTAAATCTTTTTCCTTAACCTTGATTTCACAGTAAACTTTCTTAACCTCAAAGTATGATGGGTGAGGCTTTCTGTCAGCTGTGATAATACCATTAGCATTAAAGTATGTGTTTGAACCTGTCATAGCAGTTGTGTTAGGAAGATGAGTATATCTACCTGGCTCATAAGCTTCAAAGTCAGTACCGTAAAGCCATTGGTCGCCCTTGTCTGTCTTTCTGCGGATTGCTTGGTCAACAAAGTCCCAGATATAACCACCACACATATGGTCATATGCTTCAAAGTCATCCATATATTCTTGGAAGTTACCAAGACTGTTTTCCATAGCATGAGCATATTCACAAAGAAGAACAGGTCTGCAATAATCTTCCTTCTTGATTGGCTTTGAGTCAGCAGCAAGAGCATTTGCAATATTGTCATAAAGTGTGATTTCAATAGGCTCTTTGTTGCAAAGCTTCTTCATAACACTTTCAACAGGATACATTCTTGAAATAACATCACTCTTTGTAAAGTTAAAGTCACCCTCATAGTGGAATTGACGAGTTGTATCAAGTTTAAGAGCAGCCTTCTTCATTTCCATAAAGTTGCTACCGTCACCAGCCTCGTTACCAAGTGACCACATAAATACACAAGCGTGGTTTCTGTCACGAAGTACCATTCTTTCCATTCTGTCAACAACTGCTGCTGTCCACATTGGGTTATCACCTGGAACACCCTTACGACGAACACCGTGAGTTTCAAGGTCACATTCGTCCATAACATAGAAGCCATATTCGTCACAGAGTTCATAGAAATATGGGTCATCAGGATAGTGAGATGTACGAATAGAGTTGATATTCGCATTCTTCATAAAGTTTAAGTCCTGATGGTATCTTTCAGTAGGTACTGCCCAACCATTGTCAGGGTCAAAGTCGTGACGGTTAACACCACGAAGCATAAGTGGTTTACCATTGAAAAGGAATTTTTCACCGATAATTTCAACTTTCTTGAAGCCGAAACGGATTGACTTGTATGTTGTCTTTCCGTCAGCAGTAATGCTGATAAGTAATTTATAAAGATAAGGACTTTCAGCGGACCATTTTTCAGGATTTTCAATCAACTTGTTAAATGTGATTTTGCCACCGTCAGTTTCTGCTTCACCAAGGAGAATTCTCTTGTCCCCATCAATGATTTCTGCCTTAACGAATGCAGTACCATTTTTATCGTAATTATTTACCTGAATTTCAAGGCAAGTGTTACTGTCCTTGTATTCAGAATCCAAATCAGTAGTGATAAAGAAATCACGAACACATTTTTTAGGTTCTGCAAATACATAAACCTCTCTGTAAAGACCGCAAAGAAGCCACATATCCTGATTTTCAAGATAAGCACCGTCAGAGAAACGATAAACCTTAACTGCAACTCTGTTTGAGCCTTTACGAGCAAACTTTGTGATGTTGAATTCGTGAGGAGTCATTGACCCTTGAGAATAACCAACATATTCACCATTGAGATAAACCTCGATAGCAGATTTTGCAGCACCAAAGTGTAAGAAAATTTCCTGACCGTCAAAGTTTTCAGGCATATCGAAATCTCTTACATAAATACCGATTTCCTGCATATCGTGGTCGATTGAAGGAATTTTATTTTTGCTTCTGCTTAAAGCACGGCAATATGTAGATGCGTAGTAGTAAGGATAACTTTCAGTATCCTGACCAATCTGCCAAACTGATGGAACATCAATATCACGCCAGAAAGAAGGGTCAAAACTGTCAAGATAAAAATCTGTTGGACAGTTCATAAGTCCTCTCTGCCAGTGGAACTTCCATTTACCATTAAGGCTCATTTTTGTAGCAGGAGTAGCTCTGTTTAAAGCATCTGCTTCGTTGTCATAAGAAAAAGCAATAACGTGACCGTCTTCCTTGTTTCTTTTAAAGACTGCTGGGTTTTCCCAATCATAAGTGTAATTTCTCATATTTCCCATCTCCTTTATTTAGAGGCTAAATATTCAACGAATTGTTTTGCTGTTCTTGGACTTCTTCCACCGTTGCGAATTGCAAAAGCTTCGGCTGCTAAATCCAACTCGTTTTTGTCCATACATATATTATACTGTATAGAAAGATTTTCTACAATAGATAAATATAAATCTTTATTAGGTTTTGAGAATGTAACTTTAAGACCAAATCTTGCAGAAAGGCTCATAACCTCTTGAATTGTGTCCTGAAGGTGAATGTCATCACCATTTCTGTCGTTAAAATTCTCTTTAACAAGGTTTCTTCTGTTGCTTGTGGCATAAATTGCAATATTATCAGTTTTACCTGAAACACCACCCTCAAGAATGGCTTTTAATGCACCAAAATCATTGTCATTAGTTGAAAAACTTAAATCATCAATGAAGATAATGAATTTCAATGGATTATCTGCCAACTGCTCAATAACATCAGGTAAAGAATATAACTGATTTTTCTTGATTTCAATAAGTCTTAAACCCTGTTGCCAGAATTCATTGACAATGGCTTTGATTGTACTACTCTTACCACTACCTGCATCACCATAAAGAAGCACATTGTTACAAGGTTTACCCTGAATAAGTGCCATAGTGTTATCAATGACCTTTTGTCTTTCCAATTCATAACCACTCATTTGAGAAAGACGCTGTGGGTCAGGGAATTTAACAGGAATAATCTTTTCATCCTTATATAAAAACATATGGTGTGTAGCATAGATGCCATAACCAGTGGTTTTAATTGATGAAATCTTTTTAATATATTCATCCTTTACTGAAAGGTCGCTGTTTTTCCATTGTGGTAAATATATGTCTGTATTGCAAATTGCTTTTACATCATCACATTTTATCTGAGAGATTTTTTCGAATAAATCCAACTCATTTTCAACTGCTTTTTTCATAAGAGGGGAAACATCCCCCTTTGCAGAGTCTTTTACATATATATTCTCATCATTTTGTAAAACTGAATTGATGTACTCACACAAATCGTCACTCTTTTCATAAAGAGCAGACACAAAGTCGGAATAGAGTGTAACAAACTCGTCTTTATTTGTACCATCACATTCAATGAGTCTTAAAAGTGAAGAAACACAGTTATCTTTTAAAACATTTTTAAATACAACAACAGCCTTTGCAGACAGTGTTAAATCGGTGAAATTTTTCATATTTTGACATCCTTAAAAAAATTTCCATTTTTGAAAATTAACTATTGACATATTGACTTGACATGTATATAATAGTAAATTGCTATTAAAATGGAATTGTATACGCTGGAGCATTTTTCGTAAAATGAATTTTACCATAATTTACTACGAAAATCAAGGCGTAAAACAACTTTAATTTAATAATCTCCACGCCTTATATACTATGTATATAGATGTGAGGCTTAGGAATAAAAAAACGAACGGAGAGTGATAAGCCCTATGGTAAATGTCAAACCAGTAAAACTTGGCAGAAATACCCGTATGAGTTTCTCAAAAATCAATGAGGTTATGCAGATGCCTAATCTTATCGAGGTGCAGAAGAATTCATACAAGTGGTTCCTTGAAACAGGACTTAAAGAGGTGTTACGTGATATCGATGCAATCACCGATTACACAGGAAACCTCGAATTGACTTTTGTGGATTATCGAATGGACGATAAGCCAAAGTACACAGTCAAAGAGTGCAAAGAAAGAGATGCAACTTATGCAGCTCCACTCCGAGTTACCGCACGTCTTTTCAATAAGGAGACAGGTGAGGTCAAGGAAAACGAAGTTTATATGGGCGATTTCCCACTGATGACAGACAGTGGTACATTTGTTATTAACGGTGCAGAGCGTGTTATTATTTCACAGCTCGTTCGTTCACCAAGCGTGTACTATGGAATGACTCATGACAAGACAGGTAAGGAACTTTACACAACAACTGTAATCCCTAACCGTGGTGCTTGGCTCGAATATGAGACAGACCAAAATGACCTTTTCTATGTAAGAATAGATAAGAACAGAAAAATCTACATCACTACATTTATCCGTGCTTTGGGTCTTGATTCAAATGCAGAGATTCTTGAATTCTTTGGTTATGATGACAGAATCGTAGCAACTCTTGAAAAAGATACTACTGTTAATACAGAACAGGCACTTATCGAGGTTTATAAGAAACTTCGTCCAGGTGAACCACCTGCACTTAACACAGCACAGGCACATCTTGACAACCTTTTCTTTGACGCACATCGTTATGATATGTCAAGAGTTGGTCGTTATAAGTATAATAAGAAACTTGCTATTTCTTCTCGTATCGCAGGTAAAACTGTTAAAGAACCAGTTATCAGCAAACTCACAGGTGAGATTATGGCTGACACAGGTGATGTAATCAGCGAAGAACTTGCTTACAGAATGGAACAGGAAGGCGTTGACACTGTTATCCTTGACGTTGAAGGTAAAGAAGTAAAAGTTTACTCAAACGGTATGGTTGATATCGGTGAATATGTTCCTATGTTCACAGAAGAAGAACTTGAAGCAGTTGGCATCAACGAAAAAGTTCGTTTTGATGTTCTTATGGAAGTGCTCGACAAATGTGGCGACAATAAGGATGCTCTCGCAGAAGAAATGGCTCTTCGTGCAGATGACCTTATTCCAAAACATATTACTAAAGAAGATATCTTTGCAACAATCAACTACCTTAACGGTTTAGCATCAGGTATCGGTGAAACAGACGACATCGACCACCTTGGTAACCGTCGTATCCGTTCAGTTGGTGAACTTCTTCAGAACCAGTTCAGAATTGGTTTCGCAAGAATGGAAAGAGTTGTTAAAGAAAGAATGACACTTCAGGGTCAGGAACCAGATAAGGTTACTCCTGTTGCCCTCATCAATATTCGTCCTGTAATGGCTGCTATTAAGGAATTCTTTGGTTCTTCTCCACTTTCACAGTTCATGGACCAGACAAACCCATTGGCAGAACTTACACATAAGAGAAGACTTTCAGCTCTCGGTCCTGGTGGTCTTTCTCGTGACCGTGCAGGTTTCGAAGTTCGAGACGTTCACTATTCACACTACGGTAGAATGTGTCCTATCGAAACTCCTGAAGGTCCTAACATCGGTCTTATCTCTTACCTTGCTACATTCTCAAGAATTAACAAGTACGGTTTCATCGAAGCTCCATTCAGAAGAATCGATAAAGAAACAGGTACAGTTCTTAATGAAGTTGAATATATGACTGCTGACGTTGAGGATAACTATATCGTAGCTCAGGCTAACGAACCTCTCGACGAAAACGGTAGATTCATCAATGCAAAACTTACAGCTCGTCATAAGGAAAACTTCCTTGAAGTTGCTACAACAGAAGCTGACTATATGGACGTTTCTCCAAGAATGCTTGTTTCAGTTGCTACTGCAATGATTCCTTTCCTTGAAAACGACGACGCTAACCGTGCTTTGATGGGTTCAAACATGCAGCGTCAGGCTGTTCCACTTCTCAGAACAGAATCTCCAATCGTTGGTACAGGTATGGAATACAAGGCAGCTGTTGACTCAGGTACAGTTGTTCTTGCAAAACGTGCAGGTACAGTTACTCAGATGGACGCTAAGACTATCGCAATCACAACTCCTGACGGCGAAGTTGATACTTATGAACTTATTAAGTTTATGCGTTCTAACCAGGGTACATGTATCAACCAGCGCCCAATCGTTGATATTGGTCAGGAAGTTGAAGCAGGCGAAGTTCTTGCTGACGGTCCATCAACATCAAACGGTGAAATCTCCCTTGGTAAGAATGCTCTTATCGGCTTCATGACTTGGGAAGGTTATAACTACGAAGACGCTGTTCTCATTAACGAAAAACTCGTTAGAGATGACGTTTATACATCAGTTCATATTGAAGAATATGAAATCGAAGCTCGTGACACTAAACTCGGACCAGAAGACATCACAAGAGATATTCCAAACGTTGGTGAAGATGCTCTTAAAGACCTTGATGAAAATGGTATCATCCGTGTTGGTGCTGAGGTTCACTCAGGCGATATTCTCGTTGGTAAAGTTACACCTAAGGGTGAAACAGACGTTGCAACAGCTGAAGAAAGAATTCTTCGTGCTATCTTTGGTGAAAAAGCTAAGGAAGTTCGTGATACATCACTTCGTGTTCCTCACGGTGAATATGGTATCGTTGTTGACGTTGAAGTATTTACAAGAGAAAACAGCGATGAATTAAGCCCAGGCGTTAATAAGATTGTTCGTTGCTATATTGCACAGAAGAGAAAGCTCTCAGTTGGTGACAAGATGGCTGGTCGTCACGGTAATAAGGGTGTTGTTTCCCGTATTCTTCCACAGGAAGATATGCCATTCCTTGATGACGGTACTCCACTTGATATCGTTCTTAACCCATTGGGTGTTCCTTCTCGTATGAATATCGGTCAGGTTCTTGAAGTGCACTTAGGTTTTGCTTACAGAAAACTTGGCCAGAAGATTGCAACTCCTGTATTTGACGGTGCTCACGAAG
>CALEIS010000132.1 GCA_937877675.1 uncultured Clostridia bacterium
TAGCAAAAGAAATAAGTGTTGGTGGAACATCCAAATCAAGGAAAGTACCTGACATAGAGTCTTTACCACCGATAGCAGCAGCATTCAACTCTAATTGGGCATCAAAAGCACCAAGAAGAGCAGCAAATGGTTTACCCCAGCGCTCAGGTTCTGTTTTAAGTCTTTCAAAGAATTCCTGTAATGTAAGATATGCAAGTTTATAGTCACAACCTGCAGCAACAAGTTTTGCAACAGAGTTATAAATTGATGCATGAGCACCTGTATAAGGGTCAACTGAAAGATGGTCAGGGTCACAACCCCAGCTAAATACACTTGCCTGGTCTGTTTCTTGACCTGGAAGTACTGGTAATACAGCAGCCATAGACTGAGTAGGAGTAAGCTGACGCTTACCACCATAAGGCATTACAACACTACCTGCACCAATAGTTGAGTCAAAACGTTCAACAAGACCTCTCTGGCTTGCTGTACGAAGGTCAGATGCCATTTCACGTAATGAGCTATACATTGCTTTACTTAATACAGAAAGGTCTTTTTCTGTAACTGTAACATCCATGTGCTTAACCGCACCATTTGTGTCAAGGAACTCACGGCTGAGGTTAGCAATTACATTACCCTTCCATTTCATTACCATACGTTCTTCTTCAGTAACAACAGCAACACGGTATGCTTCAAGGTTTTCTTCCTCTGCAAATGCAATGAATTTATCTGCATCTTCTTTGGCAACAACAACTGCCATTCTTTCCTGTGATTCAGAAATAGCAATTTCTGTTCCGTCAAGACCTTCATATTTCTTACGAACTGCATCAAGGTCAATCTGAAGACCAGGAGCAAGTTCACCGATAGCAACGGATACTCCACCTGCACCGAAGTCGTTACAGCGTTTGATTAAACGAGTAACCTCCGCATTACGGAAAAGTCTTTGAATCTTTCTTTCTTCAGGAGCATTACCCTTTTGAACTTCAGAAGCCATTGTTGTAAGTGACTTCATATTGTGGCTCTTTGATGAACCAGTAGCACCACCAATACCATCACGACCTGTACGTCCACCAAGAAGAACGATAACATCTCCAGGAGCTGGACGCTCACGGCGTACATTATAAGCAGGAGCAGCAGCAACTACTGCGCCACATTCCATACGTTTTGCAACAAAGCCTTCATGATAAATTTCTGCAACATGACCTGTTGCAAGACCAATTTGGTTACCATAAGAAGAATAACCTGCTGCTGCAGTTTGACAGATTTTACGCTGAGGAAGCTTACCCTCTAAAGTTTCTGCAATAGTTTTTCTTGGGTCACCTGCACCAGTTACACGCATTGCCTGATGAACATAAGCACGACCTGAAAGAGGGTCACGGATACAACCACCAATACATGTTGCAGCTCCACCGAATGGTTCAATCTCTGTTGGGTGGTTGTGAGTTTCGTTCTTAAACATAAGAAGCCAATCCTGTTCTTCACCATTTACAGTTGCTGTAACATGGATTGAACATGCATTGATTTCTTCACTTTCATCAAGTTCAGGAAGAAGACCACGTTTTTTGAGTGTCTTTGTACCAATAGTAGCAATATCCATCAAAGTCTGTGGACGAGCCGCTGCTTTTTCTTCACCATAAACTTCAACTCTTGCAGCAAGGTAACGCTCATAAGCTTCTTGTACTGCAGGGTCATCAATACGAACATTGTCAAGATGTGTAGAGAATGTTGTGTGACGACAATGGTCAGACCAATATGTGTCAACAACACGAATTTCTGTAATTGTAGGGTCTCTGTGCTCTGTATCTCTGAAATATGCCTGTAAAAACTTGAGGTCATCAAGGTCCATTGCAAGACCTTTTTCTTCAAGAAGATTAGCAAGGGCTACTTCATCCATAGAGATAAAACCATCAACAGTAGCAACTGTTTCAGGAGCATCATATTCTGCAACGAGTGTTTCTGGTAATTCAAGAGCTGCCTCACGACTTTCAACAGCGTTAATTACGTGATTTTTGAAAGCAGCAATATCAGCATCTGTTAATGCACCATAGAGAGCATAAACCTTTGCTGTACGGATAAGAGGACGTTCACCCTGAGAAATAATCTGAATACACTGAGCTGCAGAATCAGCTCTCTGGTCAAACTGACCTGGAAGAGCTTCTACCGCAAAAACATAAGCGTCAGGAATTTCAACACTACTTGATACATTATCAAGCTGTGGCTCTGAGAAAACTGTTTTAACTGCATAATCAAACAATTCTTCAGTAATATTTTCTGCATCATAGCGATTAAAAAGACGAATATCTTCTAAACCTTCAATGCCAAGCAAATGTTTTGCTTCATTAAGAAGACCTTTTGCTTCATTGTCTAAGCCTGTCTTCTTTTCAACAAATATACGATAAACCATATGATATTTTCCTCCATTATCACTTAGTTTAAAGCTTGAAGTGCTCTTTGACCAATATCTGTTCTACGATAAGCACCTTCAAACTTTACACCGTCAGAAAGACGATAAGCTTCTTTGATTGCTTCTACAAGAGAATCTGCAACAGCAGTTGTACCAGTAACACGACCACCTGCAGTAACAAGTTTGCCATTTTCAGCTTTAGCTCCAGCTACAAATGTAGCGGCAAGAGCTTCTTCTGTAAAACTCATTTCAAAGCCTTTTTTATAAGCAGTTGGATAGCCATTAGAAGCTAAAATAACACAACAAGCATGCTTATCTGCAAATTTAACTTCTGTACCAGCCAAAGTGCCATTGGTTGTTGCTTTCATTATAGTAAGCAAATCACTTTCAAGAAGTGGAAGAACAACCTGTGTTTCAGGGTCACCGAAACGACAGTTATATTCAATAACCTTTGGTCCATTTGGTGTAAGCATAAGACCAAAGTAAAGACATCCTTTGAATGTACGTCCTTCTGCATTCATAGCATTGATTGTAGGAAGGAAAATTGTTTCCATACACTCTTCAGCTATTTCTTTTGTGTAATAAGGGTTTGGTGCAACAGTACCCATACCACCAGTGTTAAGACCAGTATCATTATCACCGATACGCTTGTGGTCCATTGAGGAAACCATAGGTTTCACAACCTTGCCATCAGTAAAAGCAAGAACTGATACTTCAGGGCCTGTGAGGAATTCTTCAACTACCACACGAGAGCCTGATTTACCGAAAATACCGCCCTCCATCATATCGCGAACAGCAGTTTTTGCTTCATCACGAGTCTGTGCAATAATAACACCCTTACCAAGTGCAAGACCATCTGCTTTGATAACTGTTGGAATAGGAGCAGTTTCAAGGTAATTGAGAGCTGCATTCATATCATCAAAAACTTCGTATGTAGCAGTTGGAATGTTATATTTTTTCATTAAGTTTTTAGAGAAAACCTTGCTACCTTCAATAATAGCAGCATTAGCTCTTGGACCGAAACAAGGAATACCTTTTTCTTCAAGTGCATCTACACAACCTAAAACAAGTGGGTCATCTGGAGCAACTACTGCATAATCAATATTATTTTCTACTGCAAAAGACACAATTTTATCAATTTCAGTAGCACCAATTTCTACGCAAGTAGCATCTGCTGCAATACCACCATTTCCTGGTAATGCAAAGATTTCTGTAACTTCTTTATTTTCTTTTATCTTTTTAATGATAGCGTGTTCTCTACCGCCACCACCTACAACCATTATTTTCATATCAAACCTCAAACATTAGTGGTGGAACAAACGCATTCCTGTAAATGCCATTGCAATACCATACTTATTACAACAATCAATAACAACATCATCACGAATTGAACCACCTGGCTCTGCAATGTATGACACACCACTCTTACGAGCTCTTTCAATATTATCACTGAATGGGAAGAAAGCATCTGAACCTACAGAAACACCTGTTATTGTATCAAGATATACTCTTGCTTCTTCTGCTGAAAGTGGTTCAGGCTGGGTTTTAAAGTATTTCTGCCAGATTCCGTCTGCACAAACATCTTCTTCATTCTTATTGATATAACCATCAATAACATTATCTC
>CALEIS010000133.1 GCA_937877675.1 uncultured Clostridia bacterium
CTCAACCTCGAGAATCATATCGCCACTCTCCCTCGGTCTGTACTTCAACACCGGATCGGCGTGGAAGGTCATCAAACCCTGAATTGGGTCCTCGGTATCATCCACCTCGGCAACGGTATTGCCCGACTTATCCAACAATCGCAATACGGCATCAATGCGAGAGCCGTTGCGACGACCTATCAACTCCACGATAAGTTCCTCGCGCTCAATAACGCTGATGCGGTAACGCTTGATGCGTGCATCCTTGGTCAACGAGTCTGCAAAGGCGTTGTACAAAGTCAGCTTCGAACCATCCTTTGGTGAGTGAATGAGCTTGATGCCCTTTGGCAAGGTGTAGTACGGAACTGCATTCGATGTACCTACCTTGTTGGTGAATGTGAGTTGGTTGTAACCCTCTTTCTTAACCTTGATGGTCTCCTTTGTAACATCGAGATTGACACCCTTCAAATCCTGCGTTACCTTCTTACCCACTACGCCATAAGCCGGATAGCGACCCTCAACAAACGGAATCGCACCAACCTCGATGCGGTAGTTGAAGTCTTGACGACCACGGAAGATAGCATCGTGAATCATCAAAGTGTACTCGTCATCCTTTGGCAACTTGGTGATAATCACAGGGTCTACATAGTGGTAGTAGTCGTCCGAGTAGGCAACCTCTTTACCCTTCGAGTCCATAAGTTTGATAACCGGCTGGAACCATCCCGGAACGGCATCCGCAATATAAGGAACGAGTTGACGACCCTTAACCGACGCAACGATGGTCTCACCCTTCTTGCCCGAGAAGCGGAAATAGTCGACCTCGCCAGGCTTGACATAGCCACACAAAACCGCTGGCAATGACTCTACTTTATTAGGATTCTTGATGCTCGAGTTCTTCTTCTCCTCGAGGTAGTTCGGATAGGATGCCACCTCGAAAGGAAGCATATTCTGACTTTTGCCAAGAACGGTAAGAGAATCAGCAACAAGCTCTACATAACCTGTCGCAATTTTGGTATTAACGGTATCGGGGTCACGCTTTTCAACCGTACCTGTAACTGAAATAACAGTTTCACGGTTTACATTTTTAACTAATTCCTCATTGTGAATAACAACCTGAGTAACACCCGTATAGTCACGAATGTCAACGAAGATAACGCCACCGTGGTCACGCACAACGTCAACCCAACCTGCAAGTTGGACAGTTTGACCGATGTGTTTGTCACAAATGTCGTTACAGAATAGTGTTCTGTACATATTATCTACCTCCTGATTTATCCCGAAACAAAATAAAAAGCCCCGGGAATACTATAAATATTCCCGGGACGAGTAATTAAAACAAATACCCGCGGTGCCACCCGCATTGATACACAAAAGCATATCCTCTTTTAATATTCAATTAGTTTTTGCCCTTAGAGTGTTCCCATACTTACTACTCATCTCAAATGCGCTTTCAGTCGGTGACGCATTCTCCCTAACAGACTTTCCATAAAAGCTGAGTCTCTGCAAAATATTATACCAAAAAAATTGATTTTGTCAATATTTTTCATTATACAAATATTGTATGTTGTCTTTTTAAAATTATTACAAAAATGTTCAAACTCAGTTTTGTCGAGCACATCAAATTGCTTGACTTTTATCCTTCAAAATGATATTATTGACAAGCAAAATTAATATATGCGGATGTGACGGAACTGGCAGACGTGCAGGCCTCAGACACCTGTGGATATTACTTCCTTGTGGGTTCAAGTCCCATCGTCCGCACCATAAAATCAAAAAAGGTCACTTTATGTGACCTTTTTTATTTATGTAATTTATTTTTTTGTGTTACAACTGCAAGAACAATTCTCTGTTCCATTTCCACAGGTTTCTGCGTATGGGCATCCAACACATTTTACGCCTTTTTTCTTGGCTTTCACTATATAACCAATGGCGCAACCTAATATTATTAAAACGAGCGCTATAACAATAAAATTTTCCATATGTTTCTCCTGATTATTTTACTGCTACTCTTTTCTTTTTATTCATCTTTTCCGTCTGTGCCTTTTTGTCTCCACGAACACAAAGCACACCAATAATAACTACAAAAACTAATACAGCCACAAGACCTGCAATTGCATATTTAATATTAAGTAAGGATGCATCTGTCAAAAGAGTACCGATTGTATATACCAAATACGCCACAGTAAATCCTGTTGCAAGTTGAAGTGAAACACCACCCAAAAGCCATTTTGAACTTTTCATTTCAGAACGCATTGCACCGATTGCAGCAAAGCAAGGTGGTGTGAAAAGGTTAAACATAAGATATGCAAGTGCTGCTACCTTTGTAAGTTCCATTGTTGTTGCTACTTCATTAGCTCCACCCATAAGCGCTAATTCTTCGGTATCAATAAAGTTTGTAATTGAATAGCACACAGCCAAAGTACCTACAACATTTTCTTTTGCAATAAATCCGGTAACAGCTGCAGCTGCAAGTTGCCATGCTTTAATTCCTACGATTGGCACAAGTACATAGGAAATTGGATTTGCTATTGATGCAAGGATTGATGTATCTGCACCTTCATTTATAACCTCAAAATTCCAGTCGAATGACTGCATAATCTGTACTGCAGTATTACAAAGAAGAATTACTGTACCAGCCTTTACGATATATGACCAACCACGTGAACACATTGAGAAAAATGCTCTTTTAATACTTGGGAATTTATACTCCGGCAATTCAATAATAAAATATGATTTTTTCTTGCTGTTACCTGTTATTCTGTTAACAATCAATGCACCAACAAGTATTATGAAAATACCTGCAAAATACATGAGTGTTCCGACCCACGCAGCATCATGGAAGAATGCACCTGCAAAGAGAGAAATTACAGGTAACTTTGCACCGCAAGGCATAAAAGGTGCTAACATAGCTGTTGCTCTGCGTTCTCTTTCGTTTCTGATTGTGCGACAAGCCATAACACCTGGAATCGCGCATCCTGTACCAATTACAAAGGGAATAACAGATTTACCTGAAAGTCCAACTTTCTTGAAAATAGGGTCAAGAACAACTGTTGCTCTTGCCATATATCCACAATCTTCAAGTAGTGCAATAAGGAAATACATTACCATAACAAGTGGCAAGAACCCAACAACTGCACCAACACCGCCAACGATACCGTCAACTAATAATGATTGGAGAATTGGCGTTGCACCTTGCACCCAAACTGCAACGTATCCTTGGAATATTTCAATTGCACCTACAAGCACTTCTGCAATCCATGGACCCAACCAAGCCTGAGAAATTTGGAAAACCAAAAACATAACCAATGCGAAGATTGGTAATCCAACCCATTTGTTTGTGATTATGTCATCAAGTTTGTCCTGTGAGTTTTTAATTCTGGTCAATACTTTTCGTGTTTCAACTGTTTTCACAATTTGATTTACGAAATCAAATCGTTTTTTATCTGCAATTAAAACTGAATTCTTATCACTGAAATCAACATAACCCTGAGTGTATGGTGCTTCCTGCTTATTCCCATAAAGATTTACAGCAATCTCTACTAACTCTTTAACACCATCGGCAGATGTGGATACTGTTTCAACAACTGGACAATTAAGTAACTTTCCTAAAGCCTTTACATCAATTACTGTTTGTTTTTTCTGGTTAATATCGCTCTTGTTAAGCGCAATAACAGTAGGAATTCCCAACTCTAAAAGCTGTGTTGTAAAGAAAAGGCTACGACTTAAATTAGTTGCGTCAACGATATTGATAATAACATCTGGATTTTCGTTTTTTATATAATCGTGAGTAACACTTTCCTCACTTGTAAATGGTGACATTGAATATGCACCTGGAAGGTCAACTGCAATGAGCTCATACTCTCCGTTATAAAGACTTTTCTTTATTGGGCTTTCTTTTTTGTCAACAGTAACACCTGCCCAGTTACCAACTTTCTCATTCTTGCCAGTGAGTCCGTTGTACATTGTTGTTTTACCACTGTTTGGATTACCTGCTAAGGCAATTCTCATATTTTATCCTCCAAAAATTTGAACGTAAACTAAAACTAAATATCTATAAATATGTTTATTTTAAACATATAATTACTCTACTGAAATAGAATCTGCTAAACCATTATCAATGCAATAACGGCTATCCTTTATCGAAACAACACAACTCCCCTTTTTGTGGGAAATTACTGTTATCGACTCACCTTCATAACATCCTAATGAAAAAAGAAAAGCATCAAGTTCATCATCATCTGTAATAATATCCTTAACTATATATTCAATTCCTTCTTGTGCATTAAGTAATGTCATTTTTTATCACCTTAAATAAAGTTGTTGAAAAATTAGCATATGCTAACATTTTCTCTAAAATATAGGTTAGCCTTGGCTAACATCTTAATAATTATATGTAATTTTTGGTTTTTTGTCAAGATATTTGAAAGGATTTTTAAAAAATTAAAAAATGCACTTGAAAATCAAGTGCACTCCCCTACCGTTAATGTATATTTAAAATCTTCGATTATGTTTTCCGTATGACAAGGTGCAGCAGGAAATTCGTTCATTTTTGCAACAAGTTCACTAATTTTCTCATAGTCTGTGGTTACATTACAGATGTATTTACGATTTCCGTCCTTTTCCACCAACAACACACCATAATTCTCTTCCTGATAATCGTCACTGTTAACAACAGACTTTAAAACGTAATATTTCATATTATCTCCTCTTTTCACAAACACTTATGTGTCTTATTGTCAACATTATAATATATAAGTGACGATTTGTCAACATATTGTTTCAAAAAAGCACATCTACATATCAAATTATGAGAGCGAAGGTCGTAAGTTGTATGAATAACAAATAAAATATCCGCATATAATTTGAATATAATTAATAAATTTCAAAAAACACTTGACAAATGACAAAAATAAGTGTATCATTATAAGGCACTCGAGAGAGTAACAGTTAAATATCGCGGAGTAGAGCAGTTGGTAGCTCGTCGGGCTCATAACCCGAAGGTCGTTGGTTCAAGTCCTTCCTCCGCAACCAAATCAGATACCACTATTGATACAATTTAGGTCAATAGTGGTATCGTTGTTTTATATAGTATTTAAGCCATTTAAAAGAATTAAGCGTTGCATTTAGGAAATCATTACTCCCTCTTGCAACGCTTTTTGTTTGTTATTAAGTTGATTAGTAAGAAAATCTCTCTAACCTATCGTTAAATTATTGATAATCCTTAGCTACATTGCAACGCACGGTTACACGACTTGCTCCTCCAGGGGTGCAGGTATAAAGGGATAAATCAAACCCACTTACAATCATTTCCTCAGTAGCATTCTTCGGCAAAGTTTCTGTAAGTGCTACTTCATAGTAACGAGCTAATCCATTTACATCTGTAAAAACAACTATATCCCCCACCTGCAATTCTGATAATCTGCCAAAATGAGACTTATAATTATGTGCAGCAATTACAAAATCCTTTTCATAATATGTTCCATAATAATGACATGGTGCTTTTTTTAACTTGGCATAACTCCAATCAGTCAAAACGGGCAATTCCAAATCAAGAGCAGGAATTGACAGAATTCCGATACACCCACAATCATCTATACTAACTGTGGGCATTTGGTTTTGCGGTTCATTCTGCGGGATATTTTGACTGTTAATTATATTCTGAATTTCTTCAAGTAATATATTTGTAGTTTTTTCAGCGTTTTTCTCTTCCAAATAGTTGTAAACTACAAAACCAATTGAGGAAAGAATACAAATAACGCCAAGCAAAACACAAAATATACCTATCCGTTTACGCATTTGTTTTCCTCTTCTTCTGTAAAAACATAATTCCGATTGCAATAAACAACATACCACCTGCTGCCAGTACAGGAATTGGCCATATTAACTGACCAGTATGTATCAAAGTAGAGGTATTGGTAACTGTAAAAACATATCCGGTTTGGGAATATGTTGCTGTAAACCCCTTGGGGATATCGATTTCCTTAATGCTATATGAATCACTTTCCGGCATACCGTTATATGTTACCTGCCAATTGTTTTGCGCATTAAGGGTTGCTGTTTTGACCACATTGCCATCTCGTAAAAGTTGCACTGTAACACTATCGGAAATTTCAGTGGTTTCGTCAGTATTCCACACTTTTTTTATAGTGATGGAAGTGAGCTTTGAAACCTCTGTTTTTGGAGAAGCATCTACATCATACACATATCCGTCAACACTCATACTAGGTACTGTCACCATAAATGGAGTACAGGAAGCAAATCCTTCCACATCGCCTGTTTGCTTAACAAAATACAAACCCAATGGAAGGTCCTTGCAGGTTGCCATTCCATTCTCATCGGTAGTTATTTTGATAGATGGCACATTATGTTCTAAAACAAATGCATCCAATTTTGTCGCAAGAAACGGCTCATCAATATCAATTCCCGAATCTTCAAAGATATCTGTGTAAACGTGGCTCAAATTTCCGTTCATATTCATATGAACGGTTGCAACATAATAGACGCTAAGTTCTGCGCCGACGATTGGTTCTTTTTTATATTGTTCTGTCAAAGTCACAGAAATAGACCCAGTTTTTTCTGGGGCAAAATCTTGTGCAAAAGTCGTAAATGAACAGGTCAAAATCAATAATGCTGTTACACAAACGATTATGACTTTACGGCGCATGCTCTGTGCCTCCTTCCTCTTTTTTCTTTTGCTTTGTATCTTTAGGTGGCTCTCTGTACTTAACAAGCAAATGAATAAGAAGTACAAAAAGCATAGGTGCGGCAACTGCTGGTGTTACCAGTAATGGTTCTATACGGAATGCCTCGTTGGAGACATAAAGCATAGGTTTTTCTTTGATTGTTTCAATTCTTACACCACGCACCAAAAGTCGGTGTGTATTGATGCCATAAGGTGTACAGGTAAACAGTGTACAATAGTCTCCACCTTCAATAATTTGTAAATCCGAGGTATCCGTAGGTTCTATTGTCTTTATAGAATCCACCTGATATGTCAGCACCTGATTTAACACAATAATTTGAAATGTATCTCCAATTTCGAGGCGGTCAAGGTCGGTAAATAACTTTGAGCTTGGCAATCCTCTGTGAGCAGACATAACACTATGGGTATTTTCACCACCTACAGGCAAACTACTCCCTTCCAAATGTCCTACACCTATATTAAGAACCTTTTCTGATGTACCGTGATAAATTGGAAGTTCAACGTCAATACGTTCAATTTTCAGATAACCAATCATATCATTATCGGTTATGTTAAGAGCATCTTCATATCCAGGCACATTTTTATAATCCATCAACGGAAAATCTGTTTCATACAATGCCTTATTATAGGTATCAGCATGTTCAAAAAGAGCATTATAGTCTTTTTCATCCAAATTATCTAAAACAGATTCATAGTCAGTAATTGCACGACTTTGAGTCTTACTGTTCCAATAATCGCTGAAGGCAGGATATAACAGAATGCAGATACCTACCAAAAAACCAAGGGTTAACAAGATTACTGTCTTATGTTTTCTCATAGGCATCTCCTTTCTGTCATACTTTTAATGGGAGGAGAGAAAATCTTTCTTTCCTCCCATTGAGTATCATTTTGCTAATTAAGAATTAGTCAGTATAAACAGACATCTTCTTGTGTGTAATAAGGAACACAGCAAATCCGATAGCAATTAAAGTACCGATAGTGATAAGCCAGAAAGTTCCCATGCCACCAGTTGAAGGCAACACAACACCCTTGCTATTGTGAACAACAGTATGTGTCAAGTCAAAGCGATTTTCTGTGTGAACGCCATCCTCTTCCTGGATATCTGCAACATTACCATTTTCGTCAGCGAAGATGCTGAATGGTCTGATGTCCTTACCTGCTTCAAACTTAACAGGCTGAGTTAATGCATTATATCCTGCAGGAGCCTCAACTTCTTTGAGGTAGTATGTACCTTCTTTAAGGCCTAAGATTGCCAACTTACCGTTAGCCTGAGAAACAACAAGGTTATCCTTTTCAATAGTGTTACCCTTATCGTCCTTCAAATAATCTGCCAAATACTCTTCATATAACTTACGAGTTGTTTCCTGCATAATGCCGCTAATTTTTTCTGCAGCAGTACCCAAGCTATCTACGATGTAAACACCATCAATATTAGTTGGAATTACATATACAGGCTGTGTACATGCTTCATCCTTGTAAATTCTAAACTTAGCGCCAGCCAAATTCTCACGAGTAGAAATATCATCCTTCAATAAGCCGATACCATAAACATATGTTACAACTTCTTCTGGTTTTGTAGAATCTGTTTCGTGGTCGCTTGTCCATGAAGCATAAGCCTTGTTGTAACGGTTGCCATGAGTTGTGTCACCGATAGCAGCATTTGCTTCAACTACTGCTTTGTAGTAAATTTCTACCTGAACATGAGAATCAAACTTAGAATCAGCATTTTCAGGGAAGTTTACAGAATAAGAAGTAACTTCTCCGTTATCGTTAACAACATCTGTCAATGTGTGGTTTTCTAACCATGGAATAGTGATACGGAACTTGTCATAATCAAGATGTACTAAGTACCAATCTGCATTGTTACGGTTCTTTTCAGTACCATCCCAGTTTCCTAAATAATCCCAATTTTCAGTATTCTTACCACCCTGAGATAAGTAGTAACCTCTCTCAAGCTTTACACCGCCAACATAAACTTCAAAGCTGTTAAATTCTGCCCAGATTGCGTCACCTTTTTCATCATGAATCTGGTAGTACTTAATCTTATTTTCGCCATCGTAATTTGTAGCTTCAAAGGCAATTTTATAGGTAATCTCGTCACCTATATTTGCTGAGTTAGCATCAGCCCAGATAGGATTTCCGTCTGCATCCACACCGTTCTGAATCAACTTGTCAAATCCACTACCTGGTTTCTGGTTTTTATCGATTACCTCAACATCAGGTGTATTAGAATTGATGGTTACAGTTGTGCCTAAAGAGCTTGTAATTAAATAATAACCATATGGCAAATCTTCAAACTTCACTTCGTCGCTTGTAGCCTTAACAGGTGCAACAGCTGTAGTATAAGAGCCATTTGCAACCAAATCGGTTAAATATTTAATCAATTCGGAGTCATTGACGCCTTCTTTCTTTGTAACAGAGCCAGTATTAGCATTGTATACAAAGTATTGATTGTCAGTTTTGCCGTCAGCGCCAAACAATGCAGCAAAAAACTGGTTGTCAGTAGTGATGCTATAAGAAACTGCATTGGTTTCACCAGCAGCACCCTTACTGATGCTTGCATCGAAGATTTTATAAATTTTATAAGTTTCGTCGATGGTTGCGTTAGTGATAGTAATAGAGCCTTTATTCTCTGCTGCAAAAGCAGGAACACACAAAGAAAGAAGCATTACTAACACCATTGTGATAGATAAAAATTTTTTCATGATAACTTTCCTTTCTGAAAAATAATTTATTTTGAATCAGTTAGGCGCATAAGATAGGTTTTTACGCCATTTGAGGAGGCTTTATTTATTCGACCTCCTTCCATATCTGCGCCTCAAACTAAATCCGTATACAAGCGGTCCACATGCAAGTATTAGTCCGCATAGTATATAAATTGGTGTGCCAATGCCACCTGTAGTAGGCAATTCTACATTGGCAGGATAGTTGATAGCATCAATCAAACCAATATCATCAAGAGGAATACGGACAAACTCCACATCCACCTGCAATTTGTCACATTCGGTACAAGTATCGCCTGAATCATTACAGAAGCAGAACCAATACCTTGTATCATCCAACCGATATGCTAGTGGCGGTTGAATCTCCTGCAAATAATACAGCTCATGTTCTCTTAAAATTATACCTTCTATAATATTAGTCTGAAATACTACCTTACCATTTGCATCTGTTACGCCTGAGGAAATAAGACCACCTTGTGCATTGTAAAGACCAAATGTTGCTCCTGAGAGTGGTTTATTGCTCAATGCACAGGTTTTGAACAGTTCTACGATATAAGTCTTTGCTGCAATATTAATATCGGCATACACCTTTTCCACAGCGTTATTTGTAATATCCTTACCCCAGAGTGTAATGGTTGCAGAGTTACTATACTTTACACTACCCATTACCTGTTGTGGTATTATCAATGTTGTATCATAATCAAGGATATACATAACCGGCTGCGGATTTAGTATCACAATATCCAGCACATGAACCTTTTTCCCGTTTTGGTCCGTCTGATTTCCTGAACCGTCATATGTAACAGTAAAATCTATACCTTGACGTAATGTTGTTGTGTGTCCATTAGCATTCTCCGACGTAATTACAAGAGAACCACTTATATATGCTAACGTATCCGTCATAACATCATGAATAGTCAATGGAGAGCCATTCGTCAGTACTGCTTTTGCCTCATTGACTGTAATTTTATAATGTGCTGTATATCCATCGTAATCCTGAGTCAACTGTTTCTCAAACAAATTTGGGATTGTGACCGTTGCATCATCATAGGAAACACGAACTGAATTACTGCCATCAGGCATATAGTACAACTGAGCGTGGTTATTTACCTGATATCCAAGGGAGCCGTATTCCTGAATTAAAGAGATATCCGTAGTTTTGTAAACAAAGGTAAATGTCATATTTTGAGTTTCTGTCCAACACTGACAAAAACCGTTGGCTGCCCATTCTCCATTATCTTTTTGGTACCAATATTCTCCACAGCTTGTCCAATGACAGGTTTCCGAAGTACACTGACAACGACAAAGAAGATTTATCGTTCTATTGTAACTGATACCATTTTCTGTTGCTGTCCAAGCATTATCCCAAGCGAACATATCCTCGTCCGTAGCGTCCTGAATACGTGGAATTTGGATGACCTCACCATTATAAGTCGTAATTACCATAGAAAGATTGACATCATTTTGCACACGACCTATAACTGAGCCCTTGTCATCCATAAGACGCATCTCATCCATAATAAACCAAGAGTATTCTGCTCTTTGTCCTTCTGGTCGTCCTGGTATGGTAGCTTGGAATTCCCAAATAAATCCACCACCTGACGCATCGGATACGAATGAACCATTCTTAACTAACACTGCCTCAATTTCAACATGTGTAAAATTACTCCAGCCCCATGCTGTTTGGCCATCTACTGTGACCTTATTCTCATAGTCGAATGTACCCGGAGTGCTTAACTGTGTCGGAGTAGAAGTATAGTCAACAAGATAAATCCAACCTTCATTTCCTAATTCAAGTTTTCCACAGTAGTCACAGACGACAGTTTGTGGAATTTTGTAGGACCATCCTTCTTCGTCCCATATGAGATGTGGGTCGTCAGCGGAAACCTTCCAAGCGTGCCATCCACCCTCCGGGTCTGAAACACCAAAGGTCAAACCTCCGGCAATATCTGATGGTGTATAACTATGTGGTCTGCTCCAATCACTAAGGACAGGTTTGTCGGTAATTATGCTTCCTGGAATTTGGGAATCCGCATGTCCATCAATTCGTACTGTCCATTTGATTTTACCTGCACCGCCGTCAGGAGAGCCCCATTTTGACAAGACAGTTGGGTCTTTCTGTTGGACAGGTGGCTCAACCTTAACAGTAATGAAACCATCAAAATCAATAAGGTCATCCTGCTCCTGGAAGCTAATTCCCATCGTCGCACTAATAACAATATCACTACGATTGTTCATATTTTCGTTGAACACCATAGTAATCAATCCGGTATCAGTTACTACCCAACTACCAACATTTGTGCCATCCTTCAAAGCAAAGTCGCCCTCACCACCATTCACCATCAAACCATTCGGTATCTGATATTGATAGGTTCCGGGCAAAAATCCTTTCGGACTACTAAAGCTAACTGTAAGTTTATAATTGACATTGGCTTGTGCAATATAATTACCATTTTCATCCTTCGGCAATTCCATATTGTTTTGGTCTAACAATGTAAAGAAGTAATCTCCACCGTTGGCTTCTAAGTATGGCAACAGCTCTGTAATAGCTCTGGTTGCTCTCAAGGAATAACTGTTTGCCTGGGCCATTGTTGTTGCTGTGTCACCTTCAAAAATATAGACTGCTGGTCCATTTGAGATATCTAATACATCCTCTTGTGAAGGCTCTTTAACAGCGGTATCTTTCGTGATACCCCATCCGGAAATGGTTGGGTCTTTCAAAAACATAATGTCTGCACTAACCGCATTGTTTTTGTCACCTTGAATCACGTAAAATGTAGCTCCGTAAACCTCAGCTACAATTCCCATCGTATTATTGTTAAAAAATACAATATCACCGCTGTTAGGGATATATTGCCCAAGCGGTTCAAATTTCCCGATGTTTTTCCAAAGTTCTGCCATGGATGTAGCGCCTGAACTATTTGGAAACTCGTTAGAATCAGCGCCTGCATAATTCAAGCAAAATGAAACAAACATCGCCGACCAATCGTTATAAGGTGCGCCATACCATGCACCATACCTTGTATAACCATGTCGTACGCCATTGCTATCCGCTTCAAAATTAAGACTGCTCTCAGTGTATCCCACCTGCGTTTTGGCAATTCCGACTAAATCCTCACTCAGAATACCCGTATAAGGATAGTCACCAAACATTTTTTGCCAGTCTAACAAGGTTTCTGCATCTGCACTCTGGTTGGAATAACATCCGGTATTGTGAATATGCTCTTGCTTATTACAAACCGTTACCCCATTCTGAATACATTTTTCAGTATGTTGATGTTCCTCATAGCCACAGCTTGCACCGTTTGCCATTGTAACACCTGTCATACGCAGATTCCATATAGTGGTAAGCGCAACAATCAGTGACAGTACTGTTAGAATCAATACAGCTAACCGCCATCGTCGTTTTTTGATATTCAATTGTAACAAGTATTGTTCAATGAAACTCATAAACGCTTGTCCTTCTTTTATATTTATATCTTACTGTTTAGAAAAATCTGATATTTTTAAAAGGCCATATTCGGAAGAAAACTTTGCCAACAATCTGTTCCTTTGGAATACATCCAATTACTGTATTGCGTGAGTCAATAGAGCTTTCACGCATATCTCCTACTACAAAGTACTGTTCCTGAGGCACTTGAAATGGAAATTCTAAATCACATTCACCTAAAACCTTACGGTCAACATAAGGCTCTTCTAACTCATCGCCGTTAAGATATATGGTTCCGTCACTCTTGATTTCAATCCAATCACCCGGCAAACCAATTACTCGTTTTATCAAAAGTTTATTATTCCATGTGAATCCGCAAAGGTCCCCACGTTCAAAACGAGTTGTTTTTGTAAGCAACACAATATCACCATTCGATAAGGTTGGTTCCATGCTGACTCCCTCAATTTGAAGAACAGGTAATATAAGTGTTGCTATCAGCACTGCAACAGCAGCCACTATTGTCAGAACATATACTGTTCCTCGTAAAGCCTTGTTGTAGGCCTTCTTACGACGGTACCTTTTTCGCTCTGTTTCAACCTGACTTTTTGTAGGAAGAGAAACTTCCTTTTTTTCTTTATGTATCATACTCATTACCCGTTATCCGAATGACTCTGTCCATATTCTTTTAAAATCGCATCTATTGCAGAATCGTCATCATCCTGTGTGTTTTTTGCAAATTCGATGATTGTTTCCGCTTCCGTATGGGCATCTGCAAGAATTTTTTGTCGCTCTGCTTCAGTTTTATCACGAATTGCCTTAATTTCATTTAAATATCGCTCGGCTACCTTCTGTGTGTTACGGAAACAATCGTTAATTTCAAGAGCCGCATCGGCAATATTACCAGCATTGCTCAAAAGAAGTCGTGTGTCTGCCAATTCTTGTTCTAATTCTTTGTTTTGCTCGGTCAATTCATCAATCTGCAATTGAAACTGATATATAACATCAATCAACTCTGCCCTGCTCAAGCGTTTAAATTCCTTATCTGTCATATGCCATGCCCCCTTTCAATGACAATTCCCTTCCGGAACTAATATTTTATCATACATCCTCTTACAAACCTCTTACAAAAAAAGAACAAGTAACCTTATTTAGTTTTCTTTTCCCAAAGTAATCCGCAGGTTTCTTCTGCCCAACTGTATTGGGACATATACTCACCACGAAATTCGGGTTTTCCGTTTTTTAAGTATGCGTAGTAGTCGCAGTCTATTTTTTCGGGATTGATGGAATAAAGATAACTATTTCTCTCAAAAATTTCGACCATTTCAATTGCTTTAAGGGATTGGCGTAAATCACGGAACAATTGGTGAATGTAATTTTGATTCTTTTGTTTTTCATCATTTCCCCAAAGCACAGCCCCTATTTCTGTAACTGTAACACCAGCACCATTCCGGTCTACCAAAAAGGCAAACAACTCCTTGGTTTTTGAACGCTTGAATGTAAGTTTTTCACCCTTTGCCAAAACCTCGAAATTGCCGAAACATTTTACTGTAAGCGGCTTTTGATTTTGACGGATGCCTTTTATATTATCAATCTCCACCTGTACATCTTTTGCCGATATAGGTTTCAACAAATATCCAGAGACATGAAGTTTAAAAGCCGGAATTGCATATTCCTCGTAACCGGTGCAAAATACAATCTTGCAATCTGGACAAAAATCGATAATTTTTTTAGCAAGGGAAAGACCACCCATACCACGCATATTGATATCCAAAAAAGCAATATCAGCAAGGTTATTCTGAATAAAGTCGAGAGCATCCTCGCAAGAGGTAAAACTCGAAATGGAAGTAATATCAGGAGACGCTTTAATTGCCTTCGTAAGAGCACCCAACATCAATGGTTCATCATCTACAGCTATTGCAATCATTTTACTACCTCCTTAGGTATTGTAATTAGCACTTTTGTACCAATTCCTTGTTCACTTTCAATTTCAAGTTTACCGCCAACCATTACCTTTAATCGTTCACGAATGTTGCGAATACCGATGTGTTTCTTTTCATCAAGCAGTTTGCACGTATCAAATCCTACACCATCATCTTCCACAGAAATACAGTAGTCCGTATCAGTTTCATAAGAAATTACACGAATAGAGCCACCCTTTTGCAGTTTCATCAATCCGTGCTTAATTGCGTTTTCAACGATTGGTTGAACTGTAAGAGCTGGTAATCTAAAATCTTCGGATTTCATCTCAAACGAAAACGTCATATCAGGAAAACGAACGTTTTCAATTTTTATATAATGTTGAACATGGTCCATTTCCTGCGACATTAAAATCGGTTTGGGATTATCCAATTCACCAAAATTACCACGCAGGTATTTCGCAAAACTATGAACAAGTTCACCTGCCTTTGGAGGATCCACTTCACAAAGCTGTTCAATACTTCCGAGAGTATTATAAATGAAATGCGGTCGAATCTGACTCATCATTGTTGAAATTCGACTTTCAGCAAGTTGAGCATTCAGAATCATTTTTTCTGTTTCCAGCTCTTTTGCTTTAGCAAGAGCATTGATGTTGTTCGGTATAATTTTAAGCAACATAACCAGAGAAACAACAAAAAAAACAATAAAAACATATGTTGAAGAAACACCTGTGTTCCAAATGCCACGACCAACCATAAAAACGTCAATTCCGAATGAGATAAGTGGCAGAATCGAACAGATGTAAACAAGACGTTCTTTTCCCTTTGTGGCAAAAAACTCTCTTATAAGACAACCTGACAAAATAACATTTGCAAATATTTGCGAAGCTATCCAATAAAGCCACATATCATAGAATAATACATCCGTTAATATAGGCAGAATGAAAAGCACTGCATTTATTATCCCAAGAACAGAAACTGTAATTGTTCCGATAGTTTTTGTGCCTTTAAGCAAATGCACAAGCGCCATTGAAAGAAACAGCATATAAAACATCATCGAGCAACCCAACATCGTTGTATTGGAAACAATGGATTCCTTCCAAAAGGAGACACCGTCAGCGCTATAAGACAGGTATGTGCCGGCAAATAAAATTACTATACCAAGTAGCCAGATAATCTTGCTATTCTTAATATGTATAAGTGTCGAAAACAAAGCAGTTCCTAAAAACAGAAGAGAAATAATAATAAACAAAAGTCCGATATCTCTCTGTGAATCTTCGCGTTCAAGGATACCTTTTTCAAAATCAAGACCTGACCAAAAAGCCACATTGGACAGCAATTCGTCTATTGCAGTTTCATTTCCGAACTTATGGGGATTATGAATAAGTATTTCAATCGGTTCTTCGCTTTCACTTGTAAGAGTATGAGCAGTCCAACTCACACCGCAAGCAGAATCACCAAACAAGGAATTTTCCATATCCAGTACATAAGGTTCATTTTCGCCTTCATAGAAAGTCAGATTAATGTGGTTTGTATAGAGCGCAATGGGGGTATCTACGCTGCAAACACCAACATACTCACCATCCGGAGTCAGCATGTGAAAGTTTCCTCGCAGTGTTACATCGCCCTCAGTAGAAGGAATGTGTTTTCCTTTTACAATCTTCTGCCACTCACCATCGGCAATACGATATTCACCATCAAAATATACCTGTGCAACTAAAGCCGGTTGAGCCTGATTGCTGTTGTAATTGCCATGCCACAGCAAAATAACGGCTGTGAGCAATAAGAACAGAATTCCTGCAATCTTCAGTGTTTTTATATTTAAAAAACGAGACCTAATTTCTTTATCTTTCATTATTTCAACTCCTGAAAAAGCAATTCATTTGTTCTTCAACCTTGCTTTCTTATAAAACGATTTCTGCGATATCTTCAATATCACAATTCAAAGCTCGGAAAATACGAACAAGAACTTCTGCATTAACATTTTCAGCTTATTCTACCATAAAAATTTTGCGTTTACAATGTTTTACATCCTTTTAATCAACTCAAAGAATACGACAATAATTATTTTTTCCAACGCTACCCAATAAAACGACAATTTGTATTAATTATGGTAATTAAAGCTAAACAAGAGAATTTTTATGTTATTCTCATTTGAAACAAAAAAATAATGCAGACTATATTTCAAGTCTGCATTTTATTTGTTATTTAGTTTGATAAAATCAATCTACTACTTCAACCTTTTCCTCTTCTTCCTCATCCTTTTTACGCTTAAAGAAGAAAATTATAAAGAAGAAAATAGAACCGAAGAAAACAATGTGTACAACTGGATTTCTCATGAATTCTGCTGATGTATCCGGTGTGTCACCAGGAGTAATTGTTCCTGGTTTACCAATATCGATTATACCACCATCGTTATCATAGTCGCCTTCATCGGAACCGTCATAATCATCGTGATATCCGTCGCCGTCTGCATCCGGATCATCTTTGTCAAGAATACCGTCGTTATCGTCATCAGGGTCATCCTTATCAGGAATACCGTCACCATCTGTATCGTCCCAATCCTGACTTCCGTCAGTAAGACCATCATTATCGTCATCCTGGTCTATTCTATCAGGAATTCCATCACCGTCTGTATCACGATTTGGACTGTCAGGGTCATTTACATCAGGGATACCGTCGCCATCATCATCTGGGTCATCCTTATCAAGAATACCATCGTTATCGTCGTCGGGGTCCGTTCTGTCAGGAATACCATCACCGTCTATATCACGGTCAGGACTGTTAGGGTCATCTACATCAGGAATACCGTCGTTATCGTCATCAGTGTCTTCCCCATCAGGAATACCATCGTTATCATCATCGGGGTCATCCTTATCAGGAATACCATCATCGTCACCGTCATAATTCGGATGGTCAGGGTCATCCTCATCAAGAATGCCGTCATTATCGTCATCAGGGTCTGAGTATATTTCCTCATCTTCATTTACATCAGGAATACCGTCACCGTCATCATCTGGGTCATCCTTATCAGGAGTTCCATCATTGTCATCATCTGGGTCTAAAATATCCGGTGTTCCGTCACCATCTGTATCATCCCAATCCTGATTTCCGTCAGGAAGACCATCGTTATCATCATCGTTGTCATCTCTGTCTGGGATACCATCACCATCTGTATCACGGTCAGGACTGTCAGGGTCGATTACATCAGGAATTCCGTCACCATCATCATCCTGGTCTTCGCTGTCAGGAATACCGTCATTATCATCGTCTGGGTCTTTTCTGTCAGGAGTACCATCGCCGTCTGTATCACGGTCGGGATGGTTTGGGTCATCCTTGTCAGGAATGCCATCGTTATCGTCATCCGGGTCATCTACATCCGTGATTCCGTCATCGTCATCATCTGGGTCATATTTGTCCGGAATACCGTCGTCGTCACCATCATAATTTGGATGATCAGGGTCGTCATCATCAAGAATTCCGTCATTGTCATCATCTGGGTCCTGATAAATGTTAGGTTTATCAGGGTCACCATCAGGGTCAATATTAGGATTGTTAGGGTCAGTTACGTCTGGGTTCTGGTCAGGAATTCCATTTCCATCACTGTCGACAATATAGAAATCCAAATATATTTTTTCTGTTCCATGAGGAACTTGAACGACCTGTGCGCCATCAGTGGCTGTTCTGAGAGCAATTTTTTCAACATCTGCAAATTCAATCACAAAAGTGATATGTGCAAGCACTTCGCCATCTTTTGAAATTGTTACAATATGTCTGCCTTCTGAAATATTATCGATATAATAGTTACCATCACCATCAGTTGATGCTGTGGCACTACCAAAGTCGAAACTCATTTCTGCTCCGGGAAGTTCCTTGTTACCTAAATAAACAGTACCTTCCATTCCTACTTTTTCACAGCTATCATTTGGATCATCAGAACACTTTTCAAACGTGAAATTAACATAAACATCTGTTGTTATATTTGTTATTTTAATATTACCGTCTTTGTAATATCCAGTAACATCAACACCGTTTAAAGATACTTTTTCAAGATGATATCCATTTTCCAAAATTGCACTAAGGTCGATTTCACCAAATCTATTAATTTTTATTTGAGCACCATTGGGGCACACTCTGCCTTCAAGAAGAACTCGACCGCCTTCATTGTAGGAAACTGTTACGGTGTGTTCATAAGGAACATCTGTGGTTAATTTAGTCGCAAATGACGGAACACACATAGCAAACATCATAACAAGTGCTACAATTATGCTTAATGCTTTTTTCAATGAAATCCACCTCCTATAAAATCAATTATCTATACGGAGATAGATTATACTGTTGCAGGAGCAACATAAGTTACTGTATATGTAAGTGTGCCTGTGTAAGCACCAACAGCCTTGCCTGAGAAATCTGCAATTGAGACTGATGCATTTGTGCCATCAACAACATTAGGAGCTGTTGTATTAGCAGGGTTTACAGGACCAAATTCAACTTCGTCGCCACCTGCTACTGTGAAAGTAAGAGTATCAGTTGTACCTGTTGCGGTCATTATACCACCATTATCAGCTACTACTGAAACTTTAAGACTCGCACCAATGAGGAGTTGTGATTCAACTGAATATGTCATATTCTGAGCTGATGTATCATTCCAAGCAACAGTAATACCTGCTGGAATTGTAACTGTATATGACCAGTCAGTTGTTTCATCAAATGTTGTAACAACATCAACAGAACCTGTCTGCGCTGTATCATTTGTGATATCCACTGCAAAAGCAGGAACTGTAACAACCATCATCATTATGAGAGCCATTACGATAGCAATAATTTTTTTCATAATTACTACTCCTTTAAATAAACTGAAAACTCAATTATACGATTTCAGCTGTGAATGTAAGAGTATCTGAATATGTATCAACAGGAACTGTTGTCCATGCTGCATTTGTTGTGTCGATTGTAACTGTATCTGCTTCATCAATTACAACTTCAGCTGATGCTGTGTATTCTGCGTCTGTAATTGAATAAGCAAGAGTACTTGTACTACCATCTTTTGTCATAACATAAGCATCGTCAGCATCTGCAACTGAAACCTTTACAAAGTCGCCTGTTGCAAGCTGGCTATTGATAACATACTCGATATCTGTTGTTGTTGCTTCCCAATAGATTTCCTGTGTTGCAGGAATAGCAACTGTGTACCAAGTTGGGTCTGAACCATCTTCTTTTGTTGTTTTTGTGTTAATAATTGTATCGCTACCTGAATTTGAACCACCTTCAACTGCTGCAAAAACAGGAACTGCGACAGCCATCATCATAACGAGTGCCATAGCAATAGCAATAATCTTTTTCATAACTATAAATCTCCTTTATACCAGCTCTGCTGTAAATGTTAATGTACCACTATACTTGTCAATTGAAGCACCATCCCAATTTGCTTTTGGAATATGAACTTTTACCGATGCTTCCTCGGGAGCTGATGCTAAAACAACTGATTTAGTTGTGGTATATACTGTATCACTAAGTGAATACTTAAGTGTGGCAGTCTGTGCAGCGTTACTCATCACACCATTATCGGCTGATAAAACAGTAACACTAACAAGTTTTCCTGTCTGAAGTTGACACCATACCGAATAACCTATATCGGTAATCTCATTTCCCCAAGAAATGTCAACCACAGCTGGAATTGTAACTGTATATGAGCCATCGCCCAAATCCTTTACGCCGTCCACAAGAACCTGTGTGTTACCCGCAGGATTCCCTGCACCTAAATCTGCAGCGAATGCAGGAACACAAACCGCCATAATCATAACAAGAGCAAGAGCCAATGAAAGTACTTTTTTCATATTAAGCCCTCATTTTTTAATCAATTATGCATTTACAAGTTCTGCTGTGAAAGAAATTGTTCCACTATAAGCTGCGATAGAAACTGCTTTCCATGCATTTTCATCAATAGCAAGATTGAATTCATGTACTTCGTCAGTAACAACTTCATCTGCTGTTTTACCGTCTGTAGCATCTGTTGCTGTGAAAACGATTGTTTCGCCGTCAGCATTTGTCAAATCTTTTGACTTTTCAAGAGTAACCTGAACACGTTTGCCTGTTGCAAGTTGACTTGAAATTGTATATTCGTCTTTAGCTGTTGTATCACCCCAAGTAAGGTTGATTTCAGCAGGAATAGAAACTGAATATGTACCGTCACCCTGTGTTGTTGTACCATCAACAATAACTGTTGTATCGCCAGCTTGAGTTGCTGAATCCAATTTCTTTTCTGCGAAAGCAGGAACTGCAATAGCCATCATCATAACGAGAACCATTACAATAGCAATAATCTTTTTCATTGTTTTATCTCCTTAATTTTTATACAAATAAATTAAGCACCTACGTAAACAACTGTGTATGTAACTGTACCCTGGTAAACATCAGGAACTGCTGCATCATATTCACTCTGAGCAATAGCAATTGTGATATCTTCGTCTGGACCTGCAGCGTTATTAATTTCACTGAATTCCTTTTCTGCAGTACCACCTGCAAGTGTGTATTCAAGAGCATAACCAGGAGCATTTGCGCATAACATTTCACCATTGTTGTCAGCAACAACTGAAACCTTAAGTTTTGCACCGATAGGAAGCTGTGATGTAACTGTATAGTTAGCATTCTGAGCATTTGTATCATCCCAAGCAAATGTAAATGCTGCTGGATATGATACTGTGTATGTTGCGTCTGTTTCATCAGTTGTTGTAGCAACTGTAGCTTGACCTGCTTGTGCAGTGTCTTTTGTAATATCTGCTGCGAAAACTGGAACTGTAACAGCCATCATCATAACGAGAGCCATTACCATAGCAATAATCTTTTTCATAGTTTTTTCTCCTTAATTATCCTTATGCCTTATCTGAAAGAGTAGCTGTGAATGTGATGTAGTTTGAGTATTCAGCGATTGTTTTGTTCCAATCTCTAACAGTAAATGTGATTGTTTCCTTTTCTGCCTTAACTTCATCATAATCAACAGATACATCGCCTGAAAGGTCATAAACAAGTGTATCAGTAGTACCTGGAGCAGTCATTGTACCAACAAGAGTAGTTGTATCTCTGTCAGCAACTGCAACATTGAGAGTTTTACCAACTGCAAGTTGTGTTTCAACATCGTATGTCACATCATAACTAGGAGCATCCCAAGGAATGCTAATTACTGCAGGATATGAAACAACATATGAACCTGCACCAACTGCTGATGTGTCTGTCTTAACAAGAGCTTCACCTGGAGCTGTTGCTGTATTAGTGATTTCACCTGCGAAAGCAGGAACTGCAATAGCCATCAACATAACGAGAGCCATTACCATAGCAATAATCTTTTTCATAAGTTTTTTCTCCTTAACTTAAGTAAGTTTAAATATTAAAGGTCAACAACTGCTGATGAGAATGTAAGTGTATCCTGATATTCGTCATAAGCTGCTGCGTCCCAATTTGCTTTAGAAACATCAACTGAATAGTTAAATGTTTCATCTGTAACAACAGGAGCAGATGTTGTTGTAGCTGTTGTGCCACCAAGTGCATAAGCAAGTTTGTCACCTGCCTGGTTTACCATTTCTAAACCGTCTGCGTTCTTATCAAGAATTTCAACAGAAACGCATTTACCTGTTTTAAGCTGACTTGTAACTGAATATTCAAAGCTTGTTGATTCTGCGCCCCATGTAAGAGCCATTGTTGCAGGATATGAAACTGTGTATTGACCTTCACCAACAACACCAGAAATATCTGTTAAAACTGTTGCGTCACCAGCCTGTTGTGAAGCTGAACCGATTGTTGCTGCAAAAGCAGGAACTGTAACAGCCATCATCATAACAAGAACCATCATAATAGCTATAATCTTTTTCATAGTTTTTTCTCCTTAATAAAAGTTTGTTTTAAATTAAGCGATTGTTGCTGTAAATGTAAGAGTGTCTGCATATTCTGCAACAACTGCATTGTTCCAATTATCTTCTGTAATGTTAACTACTACTGACTTTTCAACTGCAGGATATGTAACTGTTGCGAAGTTAACATCTGTGTCACCTGTAAGTGAGAATGCAAGGTCAAGAGTAACACCAGCTTCAGGAGCACAAGACATAATGTAATCAGCACTTGTTACATCAACATCAAGAGTTTTGCCATAGAGAAGATGTGTTTCTGCTGAGTACTTGAGTTCTGTTGCCTCTGCACCCCAAGCGATAACTGTATCAGCAGGAATTGTAACTATATACCAGTCACCCTCTGAACCGTCTTCTTTTGTTGTCTTTGTTGAAATGATAACATCACTTGCATCTGTGTCTTTAGCACTAAGGTCTGCTGCAAATACAGGAACACAAACTGCAAACATCATAGTGAGTGCTAACACGATAGACAAAATCTTTTTCATTGTTTTCTCTCCTTAAATGTTATTTTTGATTTAATTAAGCTGCTACAATACCTGCAGTATATGTAATGATATCTGCATATTCTTCAACAACAGCATTGTTCCAATCATCCATTGAAACAACAACATCAAGACTTCTTACATCAGGGTTAACGATTGTTGGCTGAGTTGTCTTGTATGATGTGTCACCAGCGAGAGTATATGGGATTTCATAAGCACCGTCAGTTGTCTTCATTGAGCCACTACCTGCAACTGAAACCTCAACTCTGTGGTCTCTCTTAAGCTGAGAAGTGATTGAATAGTCAATTGCTGTAACTTCCTGTCTCCAAGGAATCATTGTGTCAGCAGGAATTGTAACTGTATACTTTTCAGCATCGTTACCATCAGCATCTTTTGTGTCTGTTTTAATGATTACTTCGCCTGCTTCACTTGGCTCTACATTAAGGTCTGCTGCAAATGCAGGAACTGCAATAGCCATCATCATAACGAGTACCATCATAATTGCGATAAACTTTTTCATAACGATTTCTCCTTTTTATTTGATTAGGCATCCACGTATTCAACAGTGAATGTAAGCAAATCACTGTGTTTACCTGAAGCCGCTTGTTTCCATTGGTTATCTTCTACACTTACAGAAAGGTCAAAACTCTTTCCAAAATCACCAGAAAGGAATTTGATGTCGTCAGTACCATATAAGTTGTATGCAATAGTCTTTGATGCATCAAGTTCATTGGTAAGTTTGTAATCGTATGCCGAAGAAACCGAAACCGAAACTGCTTTTGAAGGTTCAATATTCAAAAGCACTGCCGTTACTTGGCCGATACCCATAGACTTAGTCATCCATGGGATTTCTATGTCTGCAGGGTAGCTTAACTCATATGTCACAACACCAACTGTTGAAATTACCATTGACTGTGACTCTGCAAAACACGGAACTGTGCAAAGCAAGAGCAAAACGAGTGCTAACACTACGGACAAAACTTTTTTCATTAAATCATCCCCTCCCTTTATGATGTACTGCCGTCATCGTAGAAGACAGTATAGGTTAATGTAGTTTTGTATTCACCAACAGGAACTTCATCCCAATACTCCTGCTCAATTTTAATACTTGGAGCTGGGTCAGGAATAGTTTCTTCTGTAATGGAACCTGTATATGTTTTTGTTTCGAAGCCAGTAGCGTCGTATTTCAACTTGTATGATGTACCGTTCGCATCTGTAGTTGTTGATGTCATATCATTTATATTATTTCCGTCTTCGTTGGCATCTGCAACATTAACAGAAAGTGTACCGTCTTCAAGGTTTCCTTCAACAACTTTATAAGCAACGTTTGTTTCGCCTGTGTAATCCCACTCAATGTTCTGGTTAGCAGGAATCTCAACCTTATAGAAAGTTGGCTTTGTTCCATTCGTTGAAGTAAATACAACTGGAAGTTCTATAGTTGCAAGAGGAACAAGTTCATCTGTTAATCCAGCATTAATATCTGCTGTATCATAAACATTGAAAGTAATCTTGCCTTCATATCTCGCACCAGTTGGTACCTTTTCAGCGATAGATGGGTCTATTGCAATTTCAATTGGTACTCTCGTAAACACTTCATCAGGATACAAGTTATCATATGTTCCTAATGTTACTGCAGTATCCGCGGTGATAGAAGTTGCCGTGAATGAACTAAGTGAACTGTATGTTGTTCCGTCAGTCTGCGTAAGTTTCAGGTCTGATACAGCCTGAAGAGTTACTGACTGGTCGAGCATTGCTGCAATATAACTTAAATCAACGTAAACAGTCTTAGTCATTGCTTCTTCAGAGTCATTGTTAAGTTCAACTCTTGTTACTTGGCTACCACCTGTTGCCGCATCCATAATAGTAATATCAGCTACAGAGAACAAACCTATAATTGCTTGTTCAAGGTTATAGAGTTCTTCGACATTATAATATGCTGGAAGAAATGCATTGTACTCCTCGAGAATATCCTTGACATACTGAAGTTCTTCTTGTGTGAAACGAACCCTATTGTTGATGTGTTCGCTTGCAATATCATAAACCGTCTGCAACTTGTCACGGAAAGTAATGATACCGCCATTTATTTCTTCACCATCAACGGTAAAGCTTCGTGTATTGTTCAAGAAATATGTGAAACCACGAGAAATATTCTTAACATTAGTTTGATAGCTACCATCATCTATCATTGTTTTTGTATAGTATTGCAAAGGATTATATTTTTCATTCTTAAAGTTTTGAACGGTATCTCTACCTACAATACTTACAAAGTTTCCTAAGAAGTTGCCTTCACTATCAAATTTTCTTGTATAAAGACTTGTAGAAAGTTCACCCAAGAAACCACTTCCGGCAGTTCCTGACGAAGCACTTCCGTAGCTACCTGCCTCGGTTTTAATACTACCAAGACTTATCATACATCTCATTGCTGCATTATAAGCATTCAGGAAACCTGCATTATTAAGTGCTTGTTTTTCAGAGACTGAATAATAAATGTATGAATTCTCATAGTAGTCTTTTAATTGAACTGCTAAATCCTCAGTTAAACCATATACAGCATAATTAGGAGCAGTATCACCATTAGCATTAGTTGTAAATCCAGGATAAACCAAGTCCTTGTCACCTGTTACAGAAGCACTTGTTGCATCTGTAGTTAGGTTACTTGCAATCCACATCTGTAAATCTGTTGCTGAAATAGTCGGTTGCGGAATACTTGCAGGATTGTTCACATAGGAAATATAAGTTTGAAGTTTTGCATATGCATCTGCTACAACCTGTTTTTGATAAGTAGGAAGTGTTGCATAAATCGCCTGAGCAGCCTGAACTGATGATGAAAGTGTTGATTCATCATAAGGGTCGATTGCTGCAACTGCATCCTCAAAGTTTTTAGCAGGAAGTGATTTTGCTTCAAAAACCTCTGCATAAGATGGATGAGAAAAAGTAGCAGTGTTATAACCCGCAGGGTCATATGTGAAACCAACATTATCGATTGTGAAAGACTTCTCATCAAGTGAATTAGCGTTTTTACCACCGATACAGAACTGAATTGCATAAATATTATTAAGCCATTCTGAATTACCGTCAAGCTTTGGTTCATTTATCGCACTTTCCCTAACCTTGATATGGTATAAAGGAATCATAATGTATCCCTTATATCCGTCAAGACTAAGTGTGTCACCCCAGCTTTCATCTGTCTTTTCAGATGTAAAGCACCACTGGCTTGTTGTATGGTTGATAACCCAAGTTCCTGTTTCAGGGTCAAGAATGAAGTATTTCCAGTTGTTAATCTTTGCCTGGTCGTTAAGAGCAATACCCATATTAGGACGAGCCTTTATCGGTGTACCGCCATTATCCTTTGTGTATATATTAGTTGTAAAATAGAAATCTGAAAGTTCGGTGAAGTCAACATAGAAAATAAGTGATAAACCAATTGATGTATCGCCTATTACATTCTGTGTTGACAACATTCCAAGACCATCAAGACCTGTATTGTTTGCCTGGAATTCTGTCCAGTTTGCTGAATCCTTACCTTGTCTTGCAAGAGTAACTGTGTGGAAAACACCATCCTGATTATTCGTTGTAAATGAGCTATCAATATTCATTGTTGCTGCATTTGAATGAAGATAACCATTATTGGTAACTTCAACAGAAGCGGCATCATAATTAAGTCTGCCGTCCATAACTTCGTTGTCGTAGTCACCGTCAGTTGGTGAATAACCATAGTCAGCTTCGTTTGAAATGTTTACTTTACCATTTGTTGTGTAGGTTGTAAGACCCATTGTATGTCTCCAACCACTTGCCATGGTATAAACACCGCCACCAGGATTATGTGTACCTGCTGAAACACCATTTGCACTCTTGAAACCAGTTGAGTAAGCATTCTTATTATCGGCAATCTGCCAAGCCTTTGTACCGAGTGCCACGTTTTCGAAATCGTTATAAACGATATATGGGAAGTCGGCAAGCTGTTGACCAACAACAAAGTCGTCACCATCTGTCTCAGCAATATTATCAATAAGAGCAAAATACTTAAGGAGTTTCTCCTCTTCAGCTTTACCAAGCATTTCAAGCTGACCTAAATTAAGAAGTGAATAAGCCTGCCACAACTTAACAATTTCTGCTCTTAATGTCTTGCTTACTGATGTAATCTTTTCTGGAGCAGGAAGTTTCTCCATTGTATTTATAATCAAAGGAAGAAGGTCATCTTTTCCTGCATTTGAAATAAACCAATCCGAAATATTAGCGTGAGCATCATCTATTGTTCCTTCCGATGCACAAGCCTCATAAGTGAGCCATGCCTTTTCCCATGTATCTGTTCGATGAAGCTTTGCAGCCATTCCCGCTAAGCCTGTTGTGTCGGGCTGTCTTGTAAGATTAAGGAATGTTGTGTCTTTTCCCTGTGAAATATAAAGCTTTCTATATTCCTCAATCAACTCAAGAATATACTCAAGTTCACGATAGTCTGCCCAGTCTGGGTCAGGAATATATTTATCAATTTCGTCAAAAATAATTCTGGAGATTGCTGTTTCTTCATTGTAATAAGTTGACATTGGGTTACCAGTATTCACGTTACCATCAAGTGTATTTTCTGAGTAAGCCTTACCATCTGAACGATAGAAGAAAATATTGTCAACATAAAAACTGTTTTGAAGACTGTCAGCTGAACAATTTTCAAATGAGAAACCTGCATTATAAATATCTTCAATAGCTTTTAAGCCAGCTTCTCTATTCATAACAGTTGTACCGCTTATATAAGCACGGTCTGATGAAGCATTACCCGTTGTAACAGAAGTTTTTGCAGAACCTTCATCAAGAGGCATTGCAAGCATGTAACCAACTTTAGAATAATCATAGCTATCTAAATCTTCCGTATAGTGAGTCTGACCGTTAATATTCCATGTAAAAGTGTGTTTTGTTCCAAGATTGAGAAAACCTGAACTTGTTTTATATCCTCTACGATGGATAAGAAGTGCATCTGAAATTGGAGTACCCGCATTGTCAACAAGAACTCTTTGTGAAAAAGTCATTCCTGCCATCCATGAAAAAGCATTACCCTCGTTGACCGTATTATTGATACCGCTTGTAAAACTCTTTTTCTGACCAAATTCCTGGTTACTGATATCAACATATGTTGCTGTTTCAGAACACATAAACTTAAGAGGAACTCGTACATATCCCTGGAAATGACCAAGGTCCACTGTACCATTTGTCATCATTACCTTGTCCCAGCTTCCGTCTTTAGCCTGAACATAGACATATGGAGCTTCACCTGTATATGTAGAAGCTGTTGTGCCCTTTGTTGAATAAATTGTTTCACCTGCACGCTGTGATGTATCAACTGTTCCGTCTTTCCATTCAATCCACATTTTTTCATTGGTACGAAGTCGGAATGAAACGCCTTGAAGGTCAACTTTTGAAAGGTCCAACCAATACCACATTTCTTCAGCACCTTTAAAGTCCCATGTTTGACGAGAATAAGATGTGTCAAAAGCTTGTGTGCCTGTTGGCTGGTCATTTACTATGAAACGAAGTGCCGCTGTGTCACCAACGTTATCAGAAAGGTCTTCTGTACCTGTTTCAGCTGCAACTCCCATATATAGAAGTTGACTACCTTGAGTTACAGTGCCATCATCACTACCGTCTTCAAAAGTCATAATTTCACGAACTGCAGTAGAACTTGTTGAGAAGTTAGCAAATCTGCTTCCGTCAATATATGCAGAAGGAACATTTGTAACAGTTGTATAAAGTGGTAATGAGAACCAGTTTTCTGTATCAACTGCAGTAACCGTTACACTATAACGATTTGTGATAAGGTCAATAGTTCCTATATCTGCTGCCTTGAATGTAGCTGAAGTCCCTGTTACCTTAATTGTATCAATTACAACATCGGTATGAACAGAGTTCTTTGGTCCCATATCTACAAGTTCCAAAATATAGAATGCTATAGATAAGGCCTCTCCTTTATATGTTGGTTGTGCCGTTGCTGCAGGAAATACAACTTGAACATTTCCTTCATCATCTAGCCATGCTTCAGCACCTTCTGTCTGTGCTGCTTCATCGAAGTATGGTGCAGGGTCATAAAGACCTGCTGCTGAACCTATCAATGAAAATGGTATTGACATTACGAGTATAACGATACTCAAAAGAACTGCCACAATCTTTTTTGATATGTTCTTCTTTTTCATCAACTTGTTCATCCTCTCGTTTGAAAGTTGTATATAATAGGTATATGATTTATTATTCAACAATAAGGTCAACTGCGTTAATCATATTGTTAAGTTTGGTTGTTTGCTTTTCCCATGAGTAAGGCTGTTGTAATACGATTACCTTATAATTACCTGCACTCAATGGTCTTGTGATGTCGAAGTGAGATATTGCATACCCAGGTTGAACAAGTCCTGATTCATAAAGCTTCTCATCACCACTGTCGATTTTCTTATCTCCGTTATTGTCGAGATAAATTGTAAACTGCATAAAGCAAATATTTTCATTCTTTGCATCATTTGCAAGAATACAATTTTGTCTTGTCTGATTTGCCTTGAAATTAATCTGAGTAATACCTCTGATTGTAACATTCTTACTCTGCATATCATTTTCATCCGGAAGCTTATCCCAGATACCGGAACCTTCAAGCGCACCCAAGTCAATAGCAAGTGGTGCTGTTGTTGACTCTGTTGTTGGTTCATTGTTATTAAACAAGCCTGTACTAATTGCATATTTAACACCAAAAATAAGTCCCACCAAAGCAAGTAATCCAAGAAGAATTAAAAGAATAAGAGCTGCTATTCTATCCTTCTTAACAGCAACGAATGTGCCATTCTCAAGTTCTACGTAACCAATTGCCTTGTATCTTATTGAATTCTCCACTTTGTAAACTGGTTCTTCGATACCATTTACAACCATCTTGCCAATTTCTTTTTTGCCATATTTAAATTGACCAGTGGCACGAATTCCTCCATCAGGATAAGATGCTTTCATTTCCTTCGCTGTGTAATAACCAACCTCAAAGCCAGTTTCCTTGTTAAAGTATGACTCTGTGTAGTCATTACCCAATTTAATATTAAAATCTGCCATTATTAATCCTCCTAAAAATATCGACACTTATAAATAATAATCCATTATTATACTCATAAATTATATAACTTTTTATTAGTCAAAGTCAAGAAATTTTTACTTATTTTTTATATAATAATGAGCATAATCCCATAGCATTTTGTTCAATTTGCACAAATAAATTTCTTTTTTAATTTATAATAACATGTAGTCTCTAATTAAACACTTTTGTTAAATTATGTCTTTTTTCTTTTAAAAAATCGTAAAATTTTTATGTGAGTTGTTAAATATTTTACTAAATGACAAATTCACCAAATTTTACAAGTATAAAATTTGCAAAAAATGCATTAAAAATTTGTTAAAATTTATAAATATACTAACTCATTTTTTATTTGAATGTTTACATTTCTCAGGATGTTTTTCATTTATTATAAAACGCCTCTTTTCCTTGTGTTTCATCATAAGTAATATACCACTACTGATACAATTCAGGTCAATAGTGGCATCGTTGTTTTATATAGCATTTAAGCCATTTAAAAGAATTAAGCGTTGCATTTGGGAAGGTACTCTCCCCTCTTGCAACGCTTTTTACTACTTATTTTGTTGATTATATAGAAAATCCTTAATTTACCTTTACCGCTCGATGCCCCTTTATGCATTAAAAATTAAAAATTCATTATACTTTCTCTGTATTCTTTAGGTGTTTGACCAGTGTGCTTTTTGAAAAGTTTGGTAAAATAGTTCACATCATAAATACCACAGTTCTGTGCAACAGTCTGAATTTGCTGATTTGTTGATGTGAGTAAAAAAGCTGCTTGTTCAACTCTCTTTTTGGAAACATACTCAGTAAGTGTCATTCCTGTTTCTTTTTTAAAAAGAGTTGAAAGATAACTTGCATTAACATTAAGTATTTCCGCCTGATGGCTAAGGCTCAAATCGGACGTAATATCAAAATCTACAATAGTAATCACTTTTTGCACAAGTGGCGAATAATTTTTCATTGAATGTTTTTTAACAAGATGACAATACTTATCAATCATTTCATGGTGCATATTCACACCTTCTTCAACAGAACGTATCCTTTCAATTCTCCTAGCAAAATCAGAAGAAACACCATCAATATACAGAGGATGAACACCACCTTGTTCAGCAGCCTTGCGTAGAAGCGTGTTTACAATAATACTATAATTTTTTATATTTCGCACAGGGTCGTTGACTCTCATTTCAAGCATAATTGCAGAGGACTTCAAAAGAATTTGTTCTGCCTGATGTGTCATACCCTGACTTACTGCCTGAATCATTTTGCGTTCACCATCATATCTTCGTTCAAGCATCTGCATTGCAAGAAGTGCATCTTCTGTCTTACTGTCAAGATTCTTTACAACCTTTGGAAATGATTGGTTGTGATAGGTCATATTAATTGTCTTATATGTGAAATTATCGGTGCTTCCCCAAAGAATTTCACCAAAGGCATTAAAGAGCGACATAACAACATCGTGGTCTGTGTAAACAGGAACACTTGAATAGTACTTCTGCAACTGAGAAAATATATGTGTAGGAACATTGTTTTTTTCTGCTATTTCCGTAAGGGAAGTCTGGTTAAGGTCAATATCGATAAAAGGTCCCGCAACAAATGTGGAAACAGGTTTTGTTTCAGGAAGAATAATAAAGATGTAGTTGCAGAAAAAGACATCTGTAATTTTACAAACCATATTATCAGTAATACTTCCGTGAGAAGTACAGAAAAGTTGGTCATACTCCTCTTCCAACCCCAAAAAATCACGAAGACCAAGGTCTGCCTTACGATATGATTTATCTTTTGCAGGGATAATACAGGAATGAATTCTGTAATTGTTAAGAATTTTTTGAAAAAATTCAAGTTCTTTTTTGTAAGTCATATTTTTCATCCTTGTGTGAAATATTTACAATTTTCAATCTATTATCGTACAAATTTTGGTAAAAATCAAGTATAAAATAAAAATTGTACAAAAAAAAGCAAAAAGTTTACTAACGATGAAAGTAGAGATTAAGGTAAAATAAATATGTAACAAGGTTGGGTATGTATATACTTAAAATGTTATCATTACATTTTCTTAGGGGGAAATACTTATGGCAAAAAAGACTAAACAGTTAGATGCTAACGGCTACCGTAAATTTGGTATGCGTGACTCAGTGGCTTATATGATGGGCGATTTGGGCTGCAATATGTCCTTTGCACTCAAGGGTACTATGGCACTTTTCTGGACACAGGTTATGGGACTTAGTGCATGGTACTCACTTCTTTTGGTAGTAGTTCAGGTGTGGGATGCAATCAACGACCCACTTATCGGTTCAATTATTGACGCTGACAAACGCAAGTACAAGAGAAATAAATTTTTACAGTACATATTTATAGGTTCAATTGGACTTATTATTGGTGGTGCTTGTTGTTTTATTCCTGCAACAAAAGCTCCACTTGCTGCGAAGATTGCAATTTTCATTGGTGGTTATGTACTTTGGGATGCGTTCTACACAGTAGCAAACGTTCCTTACGGCTCACTTTTATCACTTATTTCTTCTGATGATGCTGACAGAGCTTCTCTTTCTGCTTGGCGTTCAATTGGTGGTATGATTGGTAATATGGTACCAATGGTAGTATTCCCATTCATTATTTATAATGAAGATGAATCACTTAACGGAACTCGAGTATTTATAATGGCTTTCATTATGGGTATTATTGGATTTATCTGCTTCCAGTTCATGATTAAAAATACTGAAATTCGTGTTGATACAGAAGTTCAATGTAATGAAGACCAACCTAAATTCAATGTATTCAAGGCAATGCGCAACTTTGTTAAAAACAGACCTGCAGTTGGTGCTACACTTGCTGCTATGGGTATGTTTATCGGTATGCAGGGTGCTACAACAGCTGTTACAGTTACATTCCAAATCTATTTTGACAACACAAAAATTTCTGGTCTTGTTTCAATGTTTGCAATGATTCCTATTGTGCTTTTCACACCACTTGCTCGTAAGATGGTTAAAAAGTATGGTAAAAAGGAACTTTCAGCAATTGGCTCAATTTGCTACATTGTGGGTGCTGCTATTCTCTTACTTGCACCACTTGGAATTATTCCTGTTACAGAAGAAAATACAAAGCTTGACTTAATTATTTACATTGTTGGTCAGCTTATCTGTGCATTGGGTCTTGGTATTTACTCAACAGTTTCTTGGGCTATGATGGGTGACGCTATTGACTACAATGAATGGAAAACAGGTAGCCGTGAAGAAGGTACTGTATATTCACTTCACTCATTCTTCAGAAAACTTGCTCAAGGCATAGGACCTGCTGTTGCAATTGCAATTATGGGCACAATGGGTTATGTAAATAATAGTGCTCCTGATGCAAATGGTAAATTCACAGCTATTGATGTTAATTTACTTAGTTGGGAAGTAGCTTGCGACATTCGTATGCTTGTTGCTATTCTTTATCTTGTTGCAGGTATCTTCCAATTTGTTGGTCTTGGTATTGTATATAACCTTGATAAGAAAACACTTGCAACAATGCAAGCAGAACTTGCAGAAAGACATGCAAAAGCAGATGCTTCAGCTGCTGAATAATTAAATACAAATTGGTTGGGCGGGGGGTTAATTACCCTCGCCCTTTGTAATTCTATAAAGGAGTAAAACTATGAGACAAATTATTAGTTTAAATCGCAAATGGTCATTTCGTAAAGGTGTGAATGAGGTTCCTGCAGTAGTTCCTGCTGATTGGGATTTTGTTAATGTTCCCCATTGTTGGAATGCTATTGACGGTCAAGATGGTGGCAACGACTATTATCGTGGCACTTGTTGTTATGTAAAAGATATTGATATGGAAGAAATTCCAACAGCGGATAAATATTACCTTGAAATTAATGGTGCAAATTCATCTGCAACTGTATATATGAATGGTGAAAAACTAGCATCTCACGATGGTGGTTATTCCACTTGGAGAGTTGATATTACAGAATCACTTAAAAAGGGAACAAAACTTGCAATCCTCGTTGACAACTCTGCAAATGAAACTGTTTACCCACAGATGGCTGACTTCACATTCTATGGCGGTCTTTATAGAGATGTAAATATTATCGCAGTAAATGAAAGTCACTTTGAACTTGATTACTATGGTGGCAGAGGTATTGCAATTACACCTAAGGTAGTTGGTTCAGATGCAAAAGTTACCTTTGAGGCATTTGTTACAAACAAAAAAGAAGGTCAGATGATTAACTACATTATCAAGGACAAGAAAGGTGATGTAATTACAACTCTTAAAACTGACGAGGACGTTGAAACCATTGACATCAAAAATGTTGTGCTTTGGAATGGTAGAAAAAACCCATATCTCTATACAGCAGAAATTGAGCTTCTTGACGGTGATAAGGTAATCGACAAGGTTTCAACTCGTTTTGGTTGCCGTACATTTGAAATTGACCCTGAAAGAGGATTTATTCTCAATGGTGAGGAATATCCACTTCGTGGTGTTTCACGCCATCAGGACAGATGGGGATTTGGTAATGCACTTCTTCCTGAACATCATAAGGAAGATATGGAATATATCTATGAAATGGGTGCAAATACAATTCGTCTTGCTCACTATCAGCATGACCAATATTTCTATGACCTTTGTGATGAATATGGTATGGTAATCTGGGCTGAAATTCCATATATTTCAAAGCATATGCCAACAGGTCGTGAAAATACAATTTCACAGATGAAAGAACTTATTGTTCAGAATTATAACCATCCGTCAATCGTTGTTTGGGGACTTTCAAACGAGATTTCAATGAATGGCTCTGACGATGACCTTATTGAAAACCACAAAATTCTCAACGACCTTTGTCACGAAATGGATAAGACAAGACTTACAACTATTGCAGTTGTTTCAATGTGCAGTCTTGATGACCCATATATTCAGATTCCTGATGTTGTTTCACATAACCACTATTTTGGTTGGTACGGTGGCGACACAAGTATGAATGGCCCTTGGTTTGATAATTTCCACGCTAAATACCCTAATATTCCTGTTGGTATGAGTGAATATGGTTGTGAAGCACTTAACTGGCATACATCAAATCCACAGCAGGGTGACTATACAGAAGAATATCAGGCATATTATCACGAAGAACTCATTAAACAGTTGTTCTCAAGAAAATATATCTGGGCAACTCATGTTTGGAATATGTTTGACTTTGGTGCAGATGCTCGTGCTGAAGGTGGCGAAAACGGACAGAATCATAAAGGTCTTATGACTTTTGACCGTAAATATAAAAAAGATGCTTTCTATGCTTACAAAGCATGGCTCTCTGATGACCCATTTGTTCATATTTGTGGTAAGCGTTATGTTGACCGTGTTGAAGATGTAACAAAAATTACTGTTTACTCAAATCAGCTAGAAATTGAACTTTATGTAAACGGTGAACTTTTTGAAAAACAGGCAAGTGAAAATCACTTCTTCTATTTCAATGTTCCAAATAAGAGCGTTACAAAAATTCAGGCCATCGCAGGTGAATATGGTGACGAAAGTGTAATTCGTAAGGTTGAAACATTTAATGAAGACTACAAACTTAAAGAAAAAGGCGCAATTCTTAACTGGTTCGATGTTACAGAAGTTGACGGATATCTTTCACTTAACTCAAAAATGAGCGAATTACTTATGGTTCCTGCAGGTCAGGCTCTCTTTGGTCAGATTATGGGACCAATAGCAGAAGCTGCAAAACAAAGTGCAGGTGAAGGCGGCTTTGAAATGAACGAGGGCATCATGCAGATGATGGGCGGATTCACAGTGCTTCGTCTTATCGGTATGCTTGGTATGACAGGTCTTAAGATGAATAAAGAAGAACTTTTAGACCTTAATGCAAAACTCAATCAAATAAAGAAAGCTTGATTGTAATTAATTCAACACTCCATTGATACAAAATAAATTAGGAGTTTATATTTTAATAAAAAAACGGCTAATCGGTTAATTCCGGTTAAGCCGTTTTTATCTTGTTCTGTAATAATTCATTAAATTAAGCGTTGCATTTGGGAAGACACTCTCCCCTTCTGCAACGCTTAATTTTTTACTTATAATTTGGATATGTTACTTTTCTGCCTGTAATAAACTCAACCACTGACTGGTAAATCTTAGTGAATATTTTTTGTGTTCTGCCCTTAACTGCAAGTTCGTAAGAGATTCTCTTTGAATACTTATCTCCACTTTCCTTTTGAGCCTTTGCATAATCGTGGTCAAACACGTCATAAAGGCGTTCAACTCTTGTTGTATATGTTGAAGTATCGTTTTCGTCAATTTCCACTACACGATAACCATACTGTGTTGTATAAGCCAAGCCCTTATAGCGTGTCATTGGAGAGGTGTAAATATCAATATTTTGGTTTCTTACACCAAATGCATTTGTATGGTCGTGACCTGTGAACATTGCAAGCACAT
>CALEIS010000134.1 GCA_937877675.1 uncultured Clostridia bacterium
AAAATCCAAAGGTTTTCTTTGAGATGTGTTGTGACATTACACCTTTTGAGGGTGAGGTTGCTTGTAAATATGGCATAACTTACGCATCAATTATGGGTAGGGGTGTAGCAACAATCGTTGAAGATGTTGAAGAAAAGAAAAAAGCCTTGTCCGTGCTTATGAAAACACAGGTGAACAAGGATTTTACATTTGAAGATAAGCTTACAACAGTTGTGAGCATTATTCGTATTGATACTCTTGAATTTACTGCTAAAAAACGATTAGCACCTAAGAAGTAAAGAGAAGTTTACATAGAAAATTTGTAAATTCCAACTGGAGTTGCTAGTAAAATGCAGATTTTTGAATTAAAATATACCCAACACTTGATTGTGAGGTGTAAATAATGAATATAGGCGAAAGAATAACAGAATTAAGAAAAAGCAAAGGTCTTTCTCAGGAAGAATTGGCAGAGCAACTTGGTGTTTCTCGTCAATCTGTTTCAAAATGGGAAACAGGCACATCGACCCCTGACACTGACAAGGCTATTGCCATGAGCAGAATTTTTGGGGTTACGGCTGACTTTTTACTCACAGGTGAATATAATAATCCCGATTTGGCATCAGGAAAGATTGTGTATAACAACAGTAATGTAATTGAAGGTGCAGAACCTGCAATGAGTACGGAGGAGATTGTTGAGGATTCTGAAGAAAAGAAAAAGTTTAAACTACCTGATTGGCGTATAATAGTTGCAATAGTTCTTATAATTGCAATTATCATAACAATTATTTCATTTGGCGTTTTCAAGAAAAAGGAACCAGTTGCGCCACAGGAAGAAGTAGTAAAATACACCTATGTCCTTGTACACGGAATGGGTGGATGGGGTGAAGGTGCATCCGCAAATAATATTTCACCTTATTGGGGTTCAACATCAGGAAGTATTTCAGAATATCTCAGAACTCAGGATATAGAGGTTGTAGAGGCAAATGTTGGTCCGTTTTCAAGTGCATGGGACAGAGCATGTGAACTCTATGCACAGTTGACAGGTACAAAGGTTGACTATGGTGAAGCACATAGTAAGGAACATGGTCATGGCAGATACGGAAGAACTTATGAAACTCCGTTGGTTGAAAAATGGGACGAAAAATCAAAGATTAATCTTATTGGTCACTCTTTTGGTGGAAACACAATAAGACTTATGACAAGTCTTCTTGAATATGGTAGTGAAGCAGAGAAAAACGCAAGTCCTGACGATTGTTCACCACTTTTCAAGGGTGGCAAAGGAAAATATGTTAACTCTGTAACAACACTTGCTTCCCCACACAATGGTTCAACACTTTTCTATTGCCTTGACAAAGGTCCGTTTATAGAGTTGGCTTTACATCTTCTTTATACTACAAATGGTCTTGGAAATGTTTCAAGCATCGGTTTGTTGGATTTCCAGTTAGAGCATTTTGGAGTTAGTTCAGAGAATCACGATACAAGCACATTGATTGACGGAACTTTTGGAAGTGGCAAGGATAATGCTTTTTACGATTTATCCCCACATGGTGCAAAGGAACTGAATAGCAATATAAAACTTGTCAGCTCGGTTTATTATTTCTCATACGCATATTGCACAACAGAAGCAACAATATTAGGTAGTCATGCTCCAACAAAAAACACTATGGCAGTGCTTATGGTACCTGCAGGAATGATTGGTAGTTATACAGATAACACAGGTAAGAATGGAGTTGCAATCGACTCGAATTGGCTTCCAAACGATGGACTTGTGAATGTTATTTCAGCACAATATCCTTTTGAAGATGCACATACTGATTATGTGGCAGGAACAACGGAAATAAAATCAGGTCAATGGTATGTGTTCCCAACACTTACAGGTGACCACGGAACAGTTATTGGCATGAAAGGAAATGTTGACGAAACACGAAAGTTCTATATGGACCATATTGCAATAATTGATAATTTATAAAAAATAATCCCTATGGATTTTCTCCATAGGGAATTTTTTATTTCTGTTTATCTATAAATTTTCCGTAATGTTTTGGCTCAAGAATTTTTGGACCAAAGGACATTATCTTCAAGAAAACACTGAGCACTGCTTTATTTGTAATCATCTGCTCAAAGAAGCCTGTAAGGTTGTTAAGAATTTCTCCACCTGATGGTGAGCTTGAAGGAATCATAACAACTTTGTCTTTTGGATGGAATTCAAAGATAAGTGAACGCTTTGCAACAGTCTGAATTGGACGAATCGATACTAAAAGACTTTCGTTGTCAAGCCAGAATGCATTTGCACAAACTGTGAAGTCAATCTTACCAAGAGTGATTTTTGAGTAACGATATCTACCGTCAAGACCAAGCATAATTTTGTTGGTTTCTGTACCTTCTGTCCATTCCATTGAACATTCTTTGTCATCGAAATTAAACTTAACCATATCAATATTGCCGGGTTTATCTGTAAGCATATATGTAACAGCCATTGGCAATACGCTCACCTGAAAACCAGTAAGGTTAAGAAGAAGTTTTTTACGGAATTTAATATATCTGTCACGGATGATTTTTTCTGTTTCAGAATGCTCACTCTGGAAAAGTGGCTCAACACTTGTGTTTTCAACCGGTGCATCCTCTTCGTTGGCTTCCTCGAATGCTCTTGGAAAATACTTAAAAAGATAGTCAAGGCATCCTGTTTCGTCAGTAACGGCAGATGTTACAACAACAGTTGCGTCGTACCCAGGAATACCGATACCAAACTGAGAAAACATACCGTCTGCACGGAAGGAGTCCTCGTCGATACTGTTTTTCCAGAAGCAATATCCGTAACCGTAGGATGCATCTGTGCCAGGACGATTCTGAGCATTGTCGATTTGCTTTTTAGTTGCTTCAATAGTCCACTCTTCTGGAATTACCTGTACACCATTGAATTTACCTTTTTGTTGATAGCAAAGTACAAGTTTTGCAATATCTTCTGTTTTAAGATAAAGTCCCCAACCACCTGCTTCAATGCCATTTCTGTCAGTTTCCCAGAATGGGAAATCAATTCCAAGTGGCTCAAAAAGACGAGGTCTTAAATATTCTCTCATACTCATTCCTGTAACACGATTGATAATTGCAGAGAGCATAAAGATATTTTCGTTAATATATAAGAACTTTTCACCTGGCTCAAAAACCCAAGGAGAATTTATGTAATCTTCAATCCAGTCAACCTTGCCTTTATCAGAAAGAAAACTTGGTTGTTTGCCGGACGACATTCTTAAAAGATTTCTGACAGTTAATTTATCAAAACGAGCATCTGCTTTTTTAGGTGGATAGTCAGGAAAAATATCCACTAGCTTTGTGTCAAGAGTGATAAGTCCTTCACTTATTGCAAAGCCGATTGCAGTTGATGTAAAGGATTTACTTACAGAATAAACTGCTTGTGGTGTATCCTTGTTATATGGCTCGTTATACCATTCAACAGCCACCTTGCCATGACGAATAACCATAAGACTATGAAACTCATATCCCATCTTATGTGCATCGTTTAAAAACTCGTTGACAACCTTTGAAGAAACACCAACTTCACTTGGTTTGTTTGCTCTTTCGATAGTGATGCTCATAAAAAATCCCCCTATTTCTCTTTCTTAAAAACAAAAATCTTGCTTATTACATAATTCCCCACAACGACTAACACCGCAGCAACGATTTTTGAAAGGTTATAATTTATATGTAATAAAGTTGCAAGGACAAACATTGTTCCCATATCCAAAAGGAGTGTAATTACCCTTGATGACACAAAGGTTATTAATTCTTTAAGGATTTTTGGACTTTTACTCTCAAAAACAAAGACTCTGTTTGTGACATAGGCAAATGACACGGAGCCAATCCACGAGAGTACATTTGCAATCTGCAACTCTATAGCATTATTACCGTCAAGAAATGTGAGAGTGCTGCCATAGAAAATTCCCATACTAACAATGGTGGTAAGGACTCCCACAATCAGGTAATTGATGATTTCTTTATATTTTTTATAAAGACTGATTATCTTCTTCATTGTATAACTTCTTTTCCTTTGCCTTTAACACATTTTTTTCAATGTAAACGGGACGATTTTTGCCTTGAATATAAGTACGAGCAAGATACTCACCAACAATACCTAAAAGTAAAAGCTGTAAACCACCAAGGAAAAGGATAAGCACAACGATTGTTGCATATCCAGGGACATCCACCCCGAAGAAAAGTTTTTGAATAATTACAATAAACATATAGAGAATTGATGCAAGGAATGTAAAAATTCCCACACCGGTTGCAATTTTTAAAGGTAGGGTTGTAAATGCGATAATGCCATCAATTGCATATTTAATGAATTTGAAGAAAGTCCATTTTGATTTACCGGAATGTCTTTCTTCTGCCATATATGGAAGATAGTAAGTGTTAAAACCTATCCATGCAAAAATACCCTTAGAAAAACGATAGTATTCAGGTAAATTGAGAATTGCATCACAAACACATCTTCTGAAAGTTCTGAAATCACTTGCACCTTGGAAAAACTCGATGTCACTTGTTTTGTTAATGCATTTATAGAAGCATTTTTTCATAAATGACATAAACTTGCTTTCACGTCTTTTATCCTGATAAGCTGCAACCATATCGCAATCTTCGTTTTGGAGCAGATGATTAACCATATCAACAACAATCTCAGGACGTTGTTGCAAGTCTGCATCAATAATTGTTACGAAATCACCTGTTGCATGACGAAGTCCCGCAAGCATAGCAGCTTCTTTACCAAAATTTCGTGAAAATTCAATAACGGAGATGTAGTTGGGATATGATGAATGAAGGTCTTTAAGTTTTTGACTTGTAGCATCAGTACTACCGTCATTTACAAAAACAAATTCAAAGTCTTTGATTTCCTTTGGCATATTCTGAAAAGCAGTAACTGTTTCTTCAAAAAATGGAGAAATATTGTCCTGCTCGTTATAGCAAGGGATTATTAAAGAAAGTTTCATAGTGAAATCAACCCTTTATTTTTCTGATTTTTTTGCGTTTTGCCATAATTCGGTTTTTCCTTATGATGAGTATGATGTAAACAATAAGGAGAATTGCCAATATAGCAAATAAGATTTTAAATATCAAGGATGAGAAAATGGTTTTTATTATGCCGAAAAATCCAAGAATAATGTTTAAATCAACATCATCAGCGGCTACAAGGTCAACAGTTGCTACAACATCATTACCATAAAGCACTTCTGCTTTGCCAATAACATCACCTTTTTTAATTGGTGCTTTTACGACCTTTGGAGTCTCTTTCTCAATTGGTCGGATAACCAAACTACCAGCTTCTGTGCCAACAGGGACAAGTGCAGAAATTTCTTCTGCAGGGACCAATCTTAAATGGTCAACCTTACTGTTATACTCGACATCAACAACGGTTACAACATCTGTTTTGTTTGTAACTTTTTTAAGGACAATGTTTTTAAAAGCCCATTTGTAGAGTTTAACACTATCTAAAAAAGCAAAGTTTTCAAGATGCTCGTCCTCATCAATATTTTTACGAGGAGCATTCATAACAATGAGCATATAGTTGTAGCCATCCTGTGAAGCAGTAGAAACGGCACAGCATCCTGCATTATCTGTGCGACCGGCCTTAACACCAGAAACAGACTTGTAGTAATATTCAGACAAACCCTTAACCATCATACTGTTTGTTGTGTTGAGGTATCTTTTTTGATGATATTTGTTTGTTGGCTCAATTTCCTTGTAGGTGGTGTTTACTAATTCCTTAAAAGTAGCATTAGTAAGAGCCTGTTTTGTGATGAGATACATATCGTTTGCAGTTGTGTAGCCACCACCGTTATCATCACAACCATGAGCATTGATGAATTTAGTATTTGTACAACCAAGGTTTTTTGCATACTCATTCATCATATTAACAAAGTTGCCGAGTCCGTTTCCAACATGGTCAGCAAGCATATTTGCAGCGTCAGATGCAGACTGTACCATCATACAATAGAGCAATTCATTAATAGTCAAGGTTTCACCTGCAAGAATACCAACAGTAGGGGCTTTTTGAGCATAAAGCCCGTCAAGAAGCTCACGCTTACAAGTTATGGAAACAGATAAATCAGGACAATTTTCAAGCACTAACATACAAGTCACAATCTGTGCGAGATGTGCTGGAGCAGTCGTTTTGTCTGCGTTTTTATCAAAAATTATAGTTTCGCTATCAGTGTTTACAAGCAACACAATGTCGGCTTCGGTTTCCAACAAGGAGTTAAATGAGGCACTGGATATTATTGAAAAAGTACTCATAAGCATAATGGTTGCAAGAAGTACTGATAAAAATTTTTTCACAAAATCACCCACTTGAAAAATGCAGATAATGGTATATAATAAAGTATAACACAAATAGACACAATATCCAATACGGAAACGAAAAAATTTGTAAAAGGAACGAAATTTCAGATGATATATATTACAGGGGATATTCACGGAGACAGAAGACGACTTTCTTTGTGGAATTTGCGAAAACTGAAAGAGGGCGACACCCTTATTGTGTGTGGTGACTTTGGGTTTTTGTGGGATAACAGTAATTCTGAGCAGAATTACCTTTATGCCTTGGGAAAGAGAAAATACAATATCTGCTTTATTGATGGTACTCACGAAAATTTTGACCTTATCAATGGGTATGAGATAAGCCAGTGGAATGGTGGCAAAGTTCATAAAATCTTCGGCAATCTCTATCACCTTATGAGAGGTCAGATTTACGAGATAGAAGGTAAAAAAATCTTCACAATGGGTGGGGGCGAAAGTGCCGATATTGACATCCGTAAAGAAGTAAACAGATGGTCAAAGGATGAAATTCCAACACAGGAAGAGCTCCTTGAGGGAGCAGAAAATCTCGAAATGGTGGGTAATGATGTTGATATTATTATTACTCACGAGCCACCACTTAAGGTTAAGAATTTCTTGAATCTTAATGACCCTAATGAGTTTCGTGTGACTGCACTTAACGCATATTTTGGTGAACTTTCAAACAGTTGTCAATTCAGAAAATGGTATTTCGGCTCACTTCATCTTGACAAATATATTTCTCGTACACATCGTGCAATTTTCAAAGATATTGTTGATGCAGTTACGGGAGAAAAGATATAAAAAAAGAAAGTCTGTGAAGATTCTTCACAGACTTTTTCTTTATGAAAAATTAAAATATTGCAAGGATTTTATCAAAGAGGGAAAGGATAACTGCAAAAGGACCTTCACCACTCTGTTGTGCTTCTATGTTACCACCATCGGTAGCAACAGCACCGTCATAATTGCTTGTGAAAGATGAAAGCCATGAAATCATTCCGTCTGGATAAGTAAGAGTTACTTTATTTCCAAGACCATCAACAGTATTCATATAAGGATACTTTCCGTTAGTTGAACTGAACATATCGTGGTTAACTGCAAACCATGAATGATGTGAGCTTGATGTTGCATTTCCACTTGGATATTTTACGAATGTAAGTGATGAGAAACGACAGTCAGCAGGAGAATTGTGAGTTGCAACCAAGTTTTTCCACAAAGGTTTAACAGAGAAGAAATAGTTAACCAATGGGTCAAGCTTACCACTTGTAAGCCATACAGGTATATCTGCAATAAGATTTAACGCATCGTTTGTTGGAGTCCATGCAGGGCAAATTGGGAAAATTGCCGCAAACATTTCAGGATAAGCAACTGCCATTTTAAGTGTCATTTTACCACCCATTGAATATCCACCGATATAGATACGGCTTAAATCAATGTTGTCTTTATTCTTTGCAATAAAGTCATCGATAGTTGCTCTTAATGGGTGAATAAGTGAATCTGTCCAATAAATGCCTTCTTCTTCAAGTGAACGAGGAGCAAGGATAAACGCACCGTTACTGCCTTTAAAACGTCCTTGGAATTCGTCGGATGTCCAGAAAGCGATGTCACTCTTTGTTACCTGCAAACCTTCTTCTGCACCATCACCCATACCGTGAAGCCAGATTACAAGGGGATATTTTGTTGTGTCGCCATCCTGGGCAGGTGAAAAGTATCTGTAATCAATGGTAAATCCGTCAGTTTCAGGACCTTCACCATAAACGAATTGCTTTTGTAATTCAGGAAGACAGTCGTCGTATGTGTCATCAACGCTACAAGCAAAAGCAGGGATTGACAATGCACACAAAATCATAATAAATGATAAAGTAATGGATATAAATTTTTTCATAGGTATAACCTCCCTTTTCACGATTGTAGCACAGGTAAAATACCTTTTCAAGCAACAAAAGAGAAAACGAACAAATTTTTAAAATGTGTTTCTTAATACTTGTGTTTAATTAATGGCTTATAGAAAATAGGTTTCTTTTCGCCTACTTTTACCATCTCTTTTGAGAGTATTTCTCGCATTTCTTTAATAACATCTTTATACATTTTGTTATTTACAAGATTGTTTTTCTCGTGGGGGTCATTTCTCAAATCGTATAAAAAGTCATCGAAATAAACGGATGAACTGTGTTTCATCATTCCTGAGCCGATTGCACGAGCAGAATATTTGAAGTTCTTTGTGCGAATTGCTCTGCCGATTTGAGATTCACTAATTTGAATGAAAACACAATCTCTTTCGGGTACATCGTTTCTGTTTACAGGAAGAATATTACCAGAGTAACTTTCAGGGACAGGGATTCCTGCAAGACTTAAAAGCGTTGGTGGAATATCAATAAGACTTACAAGGTTTTCAATATTTTCACCTTTGTTTATTGCTCCACCACCGAAAACAAGGGGAGTATGTATGCTTGAATCGTGACAACTCCGTTTGTATTCCATATTTCTTGTCTTGAAATGGCAACCGTGGTCACTTGTGTAAACGATTATTGTATTTTCATAAATTCCTTTTTCCTTAAGAGTGTCAACAAGTCTGCCAACATTTTTATCAAGGGAATGAATTGCTGCAAGATAATCTGGATACTCTTTTTTGTAATTGCCTTTAAGGAATGTAAGGTCTTCTGGAAGAGGATAATCACGGAAATTTTCAATCAATTCCTTTGGACCTTCAAAATGTCCGTGGTCATTTTGATGATGTGGCTCAAGCTGGGAAATAAACATAAAAAATGGCTTTTCGTTGTTGTGATTATTGATGTATTCTATGGCAAAGTCGTTTATACAGTCTGCACGATAACCCTTAAAGTCAATTTTGTTTCCATCTTCGTCAAAAACATATCCGTCATAACCGTGGGATGTAAATTCAAGGATATCGGCTGCTCTCCAATATTTGTAATTGCCCTGGCGTCCCTTTGGCACAGCAGTTTTTTCACAATGCACACCCTTTCCGGGGTAACGGTCGGATGCCAAATGCCATTTTCCGATATATGCAGTGTCATAACCGTTTTCATTGAAATAATCTGCCATGGTTTTAACATCTTCTTCTAAAGGAATACCATTCCAATAGCATTGGTTTTCGGTTGCATACTGTCCTGTTTGTAAACAAGCACGTGCAGGGCCACAAACAGGTTGACAGGTGTATGAATTTTCAAAAAGCAAACCTTCTTCGCCTAATTCCCAAACATTGGGCATAAGAGTTTCGTTAAGAGTGTCCCAACGCTGTTGGTCGGAGAAGTAAAATATAATATTAGGTTTCATTCTTTACCTCTTAATAGTTGTTGTTTATCGCTGTATTGATTGCACGGAAAAGAGAATCCTCGTGGGAAGATGGTAAGTCGCAGTTATAATGCCACACCATAACACCACCATAGCCATTGTTAATTGCATATTCTGTTTTTGCAGTAATAACATCTGGAGTGTTAAACCAAAAATCTTTTCCTGTGTCAGGACAGTGATACCAACCGTCTTCGTTGATTTCGTTGTAACATCCGTTGTAACCATACCAATAACCTGACAAATCAGTAGGACGAGAATAGAAAGGAAGACCGATGTTTACTTTTTCACTAGGAATTCCGTGAAGATTCACATCATCAAGCTGTGCGATAGTGTCTTCAAATGTTGCGTGTCTGCCTTCTGCATCGTTAAAGTCGTAAGACATCAACTCAAAAGTGTCAATAGCATTGATGGCAGCAGATGAGAATTTGAGATTCCATGAGCTTGCAGCAACACCAAGAGTGTAGTTGTCCCCAAGTGCTTTATCCATAGAAACAAGGAAATTATTGTAATAATACCAAGCCTTTATTGAAAGGGGATATTCATAATCAAAGTGAACCCCATCAAAACCGTATTTTTCAAGAACTTTGATGATATTATCTTCCAATATTCCACTTGTAAATGCTTTGTTATGCTCGTCACTTTGCACTTCCATTTGCTCATTCCAGTCAGTTGAGTCGGTGTAACCACGTGGACCTAAAAGGTTGAGAGTGATTTTTACGTCTCTGTCGCCAATGGCATTACGGATATTTTTAAGTGCTGTTTCTGTCTTTTGAACTTCAACATTAACATTACCATTACTGTCAAAAGAAGCACATTCAAAGAGAATTACATGAGTGATAATATCAAAATCTTCTGAATATAAACTGTCAGGACTTTGCACATAGTCACCACGGATGTATGTAGTTACTTTAAAATCGTCAACTTCTGGGATGTTTGGACTTATGCCAAAAAAGTTTGAAATCAATGTAATCAAAGCTGTGAGAATAGCAAAAATTCTGTTTACGAGCGCCATAGAAAAACACCTCTTTAAATCTGATGGAATTATTTTTCATTATAGCATAGAAAAAATAACTGTTCAAGGAAAGAAAAAAAGAGTCCACACAAAAGTGTAAACTCTTTATTTGGTGCGAGAGACGGGACTTGACCGTCTGCTGCGGCTACGCCTTGCATACTAACCGATTGGCGACCCAAATTCTTGCGAATTTCGGTACCCGCCAACCGCTTTTGGCTAAAAACGATATACTATATCGTTTTCTTAACGCCAAAACCCCCATGGGGTTCAAGTCCCCCATTTCATTTTGACAAAAATAAAAGAGACAACACAGAAGTGTTATCTCTTTTATTGGTGCGGATGTTCATAAGGGATTTACTCAAAAAATAAGTAAAACCGGCTTCAAACATAGTATTCTACACTCCCTGCCTTGCTTAAACAGAGTAAAAAAGAAAGGACAAATACTATGAAAACTAATTATATTACTTACAGACGAGTTGGCGATTATAACATTCCAAACCTCATATTACCGCCCGAAGAAACAAGTGTTACTCTCGGCAAATGGGGTATGTTATATAAGGATTATTTACTGAAAAATAAGAAGGTGTTATTTACAACACTACTTACTCAAGGAAAACTTTATCAGCATTGTGCAGATGTTGAAAATCAGGCAAGAGATATGTTTGATACGCTTGTTGAGCAGATGAAAGAAGCTGAAGGTGTTACCGAACGGCTGAAAGAAGAAAATCGGATGGAGTGGATTGGCCGCATGCAAAACATTGAAACAAGAGCAAGAGAAATCGTTAATAACGAATTGATATATGTATGAAATTTTAAGGTGTATCTTCGGGTACACCTTTTTCTAATTATCCTAACAGTTGTATAAAACTCTCTAATTGATACATTGAAAGCAGTTAAAAATATGATATAATATTTTTAACAAGCAACAAAGGAGGTTGTGAGATGCTAATCGGCGATAAAATCCGTTCTTTACGAAAGAACAAGAATATTACACAGTCACAGTTGGCTGAAGCGTTGTCTGTTTCTTCTCAATCAGTGAGCAAGTGGGAAAATCATTTATCTGTACCGGATATTTCAGTATTGCCTGTGATAGCAAGATATTTCGGTATCACAATGGATGAACTGTTCAATTACCGTCTCGATGCACTAAATTACAAGGAAAGATTTATTCGTTTTATGGTGAATAACGGAATGTTGAGATTTGGTGAATTCACATTGAAAAGTGGCAGAAAATCGCCTTATTTAATTCATAGCGGATATAATCTTACGGGTAGTCAAATTTCAAAGCTTGGAGAATTTTATGCTGAATGTATCCAAGAACATAATATAGACGGCAATTGCCTTGTGGGTATTGATAATCGTGAAATACCGCTTGTAATTGCAACAAGCATGACCTTATTTAATAAGTACGGTATAGATACATCTCATTGTGTGGATTTCAACATTGAAAATGAGGCTTTTGAATCCCAAAATATAACTCTTATTACAGATGCATTTACATCAGGTAAAACCTTGCGTTCAGCTCTTGATAACATAAAATCTCAAATAGGCAAATATCCGACTGACGTTGTTGTTTGCGTTGACAGAATGGAACAAGATGAACATTCTTCACTCTCTGCAAAACATGAAATAGAAAAACAGTATGGTGTAAAAATCCATCCTATTGTTAATCTTGATGATATAGTCAAAGCAGTTGATAACTGTGTTATTTCTGCGGGTGACTACACCGAAAAACTTAAAGAATACAGAGAGTGTTACAAGGGGTTATAAGTTATGAATGTTGTTGATAAACTAATTGAAAAAACGATAGAAACAAAAAATCCAACAGCAGTTGGTCTTGACCCTGACATCAGTAAAATTCCTGCTTGTTATAAAACAAATAACAATAACGCAAATCCTTTATCTGCTGTTGCAGAGGTGATATATAAGTTTAACTGTGATATCATTGATACCATTGCAGAGCTCGTCCCTACAGTAAAACCTCAGATGGCTTTTTATGAAAAATATGGTTCTTATGGTGTTGCTGCATTTGAAAAAACTGTTGCTTATGCAAAATCAAAAGGGCTTGTTGTAATTGAAGATGCAAAACGAAACGACATAGGAAATACGGCAAAAGCCTATGCAGATGGTCACCTTGGTGTTGTTGAAACTCTTGACGGTTCATATACATCGGTGTTTGATGTTGATTTTTTAACTGTAACACCGTTTTTGGGTAGTGAGAGTCTTAATCCATTTGTTGACGTTTGCAAGAAAAACAACAAAGGCATTTTTGTATTAGTTAAAACATCAAATATAAGTTCAGGCGAAATACAGGATGTTATCACTAAAGATGGCATTAGCATTAGTCAAAGCTTAGCAAAGTATGTTGCAAAGCAATCAGAATCTGCTGACGGCAAATATGGCTATTCTTCTATCGGCGCAGTTGTGGGTGCTACTTATCCCGAAGAAGCAGTTACACTCAGAAAAATAATGCCAAAGAGTTATTTTCTCGTTCCCGGTTACGGTGTACAAGGTGGCGGTGCAAAAGATATATTACCTTGCTTCAACTCTGATGGACTTGGTGCAATTATAAACTCATCAAGAGGAATTTTATATACACATATGAGCGATGAAACACGAAACACCTGCACAAGAGAAGAATACTTAAATAGCGTAAAGAATTCAGTTATTCAAATGCAGAAAGATATATATAATACGCTTAAAGAAAACTATCCTAAAATGATATACTAAGTTTTACTCCCTGTTTAAATTACAGGGAGTATTTTTATTTAACACCTTAATATTAACTTAACTATATGATGTTGATATTGTATGATGTAGAAATTGCTATAATTGTGTGTTATAATTATTAAATATAAACGGATGGGGTGGTAAAGAAGTATATGAGACAAGTATTAATGGACAATGCTTTTGAAGCGTGGGCATCAGCCATACGTTTTTGTAATGATATTAAAGACGGAAAAGCAACGCTACAGTATCAAAAGAATTTTGTGTCGTCACTTCATAATGCTGTCGAGCTTATTATGAAGCAAATGATGTTGAATAACAATGATCACCGTGTCGCAGAAATAAGAAATCCTGAGAATGAAGTCGATGCAAAACTGTTACTTAATTATTTTAAATCAACCGACCTGAATCGATTTTTTGACTCGCTGTCGAATGACGAACTATCGAAATTTAGCACAATTCAATTTAATAAACTTATTTCATTACATACAAAAGTGTTTGGATGTAGCCTAAATCCAGGGGAGTCATTGAAAACAGAACTCACACTGTTGCAACGTTTGAGAAATAATGAAACACATTTCATTATCCATCAAGGTGGTTTCTTATCTGAAGAAGATTTCTGTGTGCTTCATAATTTCATGATTAGATTTTATAAAATTATGAAAACATGGTGGCCGGTGAATAGTGATGAACTTGAACTTTCCATCTTTCTTTATTGGGATTGTGATAATCCAACTGATGACGATAGTGTTTATGGATTCGATTGCAAGCCCTTGCGGGAGTTTTCGTATGAAGAAGCTGTGAAAAACTCAAAGCTAGCAAAGGATATAGCAGAATTACTTAAAGGTGATTATCAGTATGGTGCTCCCGATTTTTCGTCTTACTCTATTGCAAAAGAATTAGCAGATGGGTACAATGGACTATCAGCACAATTTGATGAAATATGGGCAATGGTGTATATGATGCAATGTTTAGGGATGATTGTTGTAAAGGAAATACTTGATGATGAGCAAGGACTAGTTTATTATGATATGAAAGTTCTTTTATAGTATTTTTTCGTGATGCAGTTTTTTGCACACATCACATTTTTAGGGTAAAGTAATTGACAAAAGAACAAATGTTCTATATAATGGTTATAGGGGAGATATCATCTTACATCTAGTGTAAACTAACTGTCGTTACATTGACTAGTTGTAGAACCTTTTCATAAAAAATATCATAGTTATTTGAGTTCTTTTAAGATGTTATGTTCTTTACAAATGTTTTTAAAAATGTTATAATAACGTTATAATAGTGATATAATAATGTTATGATGTTATTGGAGGTTTTGATGTGAATTTTTCTGACAAATTGATATATGTTAGGAAAAAATTGTTTTTGAGTCAACAAGCTATAGCCAATGAATTAAATGTATCTTATGCGACAGTTAATCGTTGGGAGACCGGAAAATTTAAGCCGAATTATAAAGCACAGAAAGCTTTTTACGATTTTTGCATTCGTCAGAATATTGCTTTTGACAATGAAATAGATAAGGAGGGCGTTATTGATAATGAGTAACAAACTAAACGCTGCAGATTATTTGCTGTTTTTATTAGACGCTGATGAGCGTGCGCCGATCAACGGAGCTATAAGATTAATGAAAATGATGTTCTTATTTAATCAAGAAATTATGCCTGCAATATCACAAAAAGGAGGCAGCGTTGGAGAACTGCCACGTTTTTTTGCGTATGATTTTGGTCCTTTCTCCAAAGACATATATGAACAAATCGAGTTTTTCGAAAATCTTAAATTTTTAAAAACAAGTCAAGTAGATGCTGTCGAGCATACAGATGAATTTGATGATTGGGAAACAATTTATGGTGAGGATGTATTGGATAGCACACTAAAGGATGGTTATAGGCGATTAAATATTGATTACAAGAGTATTAAATACGAAATAACGGAACGTGGTGATAAGTATGTTCAAACCAAAATCTCACCAGAATTAAGCGATGAAATTAAAGATTTGCTTACTAATTTCAAAAGAAAAATCAACACGATAACAACACAACAGTTGTTGTTTTATGTTTATTCTAGGTATGAAAACTTTACAACAGCATCAAAAATCAAAGAAAAAGTGTTAGGCAAATCTACAATTATGCCTGATGAAGCAGAATTGGTGGATTTAAATGATGACAATAACTAAACTAAAAAAAAGTATAAGTGAACAAAGTATGGTTGATTCATTTCTTGAATCATCGCACTTTAAAACCTCTCGTTTATATACAGAAGTGCCGGTATTTAGCAGATGTGTTGATGTTGTTGTGCTTAACAATAAAAAACAAATCTCAGCTATTGAATTTAAACGAGAAAAGTGGCGTGAAGCCATTGACCAAGTAATGAGGGTATCAACAAGTTTTGATTATCTAGAAATTTGTGTATTTAAACCGCAACATGAAGAATTACGAAAAGATATTCTTAATACATGTTCAGCTATAGGTATAGGGGTATATTTTATAAACCCGACAAATATGAAAGTTTCAAAAGTTTTGAAGCCTCAAAAGAATAAAAACATTTGGAAAATTCAAAAAAAATCAGTACTTGATTATTTGGGAGATAAGTATCAATGAGTGATAATTTAAAACTTCTAAGATATAATACGGGCAACGATAAAAAAGCATTTGTGGAATTTAAAGACACATTTGACGCTGTTATTTTTAATGCAACAATAGTTGCATATAGCGGAGCTTCTGTATCGGATATAATATCTATTCATATGAATAAATACATTATAGATCCACAAACATATATCTTGCAGCACGATTCTAAAGCATTTATGTCTAGTAATGGAAAAATAAAGGCCTCCGTTCTTAAATATTTGGAAGAATTACCACAAAAAGTAAGAGATACTATTGTGAATGAAAGAAGAGCGTTAAGTACTTCTGATATAAATTCATGTTTAGAAGAATTGGTTGAAAAGGTATACAAATTTCAAGTTGAGTATATATCAAGATTTATTCAAAAGAAAGATTATGGAAAATATCTAGAATTTGTACAAGAAGAAGAAAACAGCGAACGCGAATATTCTCCTCAATTTATTATTGCACCATATTTCCGATTAAAAAACGAATATTCAAATATTGAAATTGAAGAATGGTTAAGTATTAATCGTTCCTCATTGGAGTTGTTTACAAATAAATATAGAATGTCTAATTTCCCTATTGCAGCTCAATTGTTAATAGACAAAAATGCTTTGTGTAATCTAGACTTTAACTTGTTGCAAAAACAATATGATTTGCCTGATTATGATTATGTGTTTATTTGGGTTGACAATTTTTCTCCTTTAACTGCCAATAAAAACGAACAGTTAGCATTTAAAGCTTTAATGCAGGTTTTCAAGAATCTCAATAAACGAATTATAATGGCGTATGGTGGATTTGATTCAATATTGTTATGCCATAAGGAGTTGTCAACAAGATTATATGGTGTTGCACAATCGGTAGGATACGGAGAATCTAGAAATATCACGCCTGTAGGTGGTGGATTGCCTGTAAATAAATATTATTTTTATCCAACTCATGAGAGGCTAGTGTTCGGTGACGTAAGTAATATTTTGTCATCTAACGGTTTTTTTGGTGGTGATAGAGGGCAAGCTGCAACGCGCTTTTATGACGAAATATGCGATTGTGAACAATGTAAACAAATAATAAAAAATGATATAAATAATTTTAACCGATACAATGAATCTGTGCCTTATGCATGGAAAGATGATATAAAAAGGAATAGGCCTACAACAGAAGCAAGTTTTATTGCAACACGACACTTTATGTGTTGTAAACAAAAAGAATGGGAAGAAATAGAAAATTCTTCTCTTGAAGATTGCGTAAACCGGTTTCTAAGCAATATTGAAAAATATTCCGAAGCCCATATTGCTAAAATAAAGAGGTTTTTAAAAACATATGTCGACTAAAACTTTAATTATAACTGGAGCAGGATTTTCTTACCCTGCTCATCTACCCATACAAAGCCGTATTATTGATGAAATGTTGTCAAAGCCTCCACTTGGTTTTTTGGGAGACTGGGACTTAGAGACTTTTAGTTTTTATAATGCTTACATTCATGTCGGGATATTCTTGTTAGAAAACTATACTCTTGTTGACAGTAATAAATTCAAAGTTAGAATCAATCAGATAATTGATAATAACAAGAAAATGACGATAGAGCATAAATTTATCAAGAACATTTCAAGCACCAAAAAATTTGCTAAAGAAATTGAAAAAACGACACATTTGAAAACTTTGTTCAATGATAAAAGTAATCTTGAAGAGGCTGTATTAAATAACGAACTTATTAAAGATATGGCCAATCTTAAAGAAGACATTCGTCAGGCTTTAGTTGATGCAAAAATTACAGTTGACCTTGAAGATTTATTTACAAAATTAGATAAATGCGCAAAAACACAAAGCTACTGGAAAAAGTATTCATTTATTAAGGTTGTTGAAATAAGACAATATATTTTGCAGTTATTTATCTACTACTTTGGCAAAAAGAATATCGCGTTTACAATAGATAAAAATTATGAATCTTTTGCTGAATTTGTTAAAAACAATCGTCCGTCTGTTATTACAACAAATTGGGATACTATATGTGAGCAAATATTTGAATCTGTAGGAATTAAATATGATAATTGTTTAAACTGTGATTCATATTATAAGAAATACACTAGTCGAGTTAAACCTCAAATTGCTAAGATTCATGGTTCTATAAATTGGTTTACATGTTCCAATTGCAATTCTTTGATAATAAAACCAAAGGGCAAAGAAACAGAATTGTTACTGAGCGATAAAAAAGTTTATTGCGCTAAGTGCAAAGCCAAACAAAAGAAAAATGATATACTGTTTGTTCCGGAAATTATTACACCAACAATGGTAAAACAATTTACCAAGCAAATGTACATAAATATATGGCAAAACGCACAGTATCTACTTGAAAATGCAAATCAGATAATCTTTGTAGGTTATTCAATGCCATTGGCGGATTTTGAATTTAGATTTATGCTTACAAAATATATTTCGCCACACGCCAAAATTTCTGTTGTCTTGCACGAATCTGATAAAAAGGAGCCTGAAGAAAAGCACGAGGTTCCTGAAGATAGATACAGATGTGCATTTCCAAAAAATGATATTGATTTCTACTATCAAGGTTTCACTGATTTTTTTGATTCTAAAGTGTAATGCTATTAGTAGAAAGAATTGCTTTTTCACAACAATAGAATAAGTGAAATTTGTCCGTGGTGTCGGGAAAAACCGACACCACTTTTTCTTTTTCGGGAAAGTTCTTGACAAGTGAACAAATGTTCTATATAATAATAAATTGGTAAATAATGTATTTACCCTACAACTGAACACAAGCTGAAACACATAATTTTTTTACTTATTGGCTTTATGCCAACACATATTGTCTGACTGAAGAAAGTATAGTCCGATACTCGGTTAGTAACATACGGACAATCAGAGCTTAAATTTTAAGCCGTTACATAGTTTCAGTGCAAACTGTGCGAGAGGATGAAATGTCCTCCCGCTATTTGTGCTGTCTATGTGACGGCTTTTTTGTTGTGCAATTTTAACAAAAATAAAAAAGTTTTCGAATTTGCTTGATTTTTTGCCGTTCTAAACCCTTACCCCTTGAGGGATGTTTTTCTCTCGTGCACCTTGACAACTGAATGACCGTCCGAAAGTGATACTACGCCA
>CALEIS010000135.1 GCA_937877675.1 uncultured Clostridia bacterium
CTTGTGTTCTCTTCCCAAGACAACGACCTAACTCATAAAAAGACATAGGCTGATGGTATTGAGAATTAGGGAAAAAGAATGAAACAATCATTCCAGAAGTGTTTATGTACTTCTGTTCCCATTCAATCTGTTTTCTCAAATCATCAACATCATTGAAATCACAAGTAGGGCGAACAGGGGAAAAGAACACAATACCCTTTTTATGTTTCCAATTCTCTTTGAAATACGCAATCACTTCATCTCGCCAATCATTATCAGGAATTACACCACCTGCCAAGAAAACAGAAATAGAGAACTCACTAAAATAACTTTCAAAATGGAAGTTTTCAGGACAAGTCACCAACGTGATTTTGTTGGTAAACTTGTCTCTTGCTTCTTTTGCGTATGAATTATAAAACATCAGTTCTTCTTAGATGAAATGAGTTTGATAGCGTCACCAATAGTCTTTACTTCCATAGCCTCCTCATCAGAAATAGAGATGTCGAACTTCTCCTCAATCTCCATAAGGAACTCTACCTCATCAAGGCTATCGAACATGCAATCTTCCTTGAACTTGCTGTTCTTATCAATTCGGCTTTCATCACGGAAATTATACTTGGAGCTATTGAGCATACCAAATACAATCTTCTCAATCTCCTCATCAGAAGGACGAACAGAAGTAAGTTCCATAATGCGAGTATCAAGTTCAACAGCAGTAGGAACATTCACCTCAATCTGACAGTTACGAAGAACAGTGCAAGCAGCAATGTGAGACTCAGGGCTAATGTCAGCACAAAGGTCTTCGAGAACAGTAATCTTTGTATTAGGCATCAACCCACGAAGATAGAGAGCATTACTGATTACACAGATAGAAGTGCAGAAGCCCATAATAATAATCTCATCAATACACTGTCCAAGATTTACTGCATTAGCACGAGAATGACCTACAACAATGCGACCCAACCACTCACTCATGAATGTAGGCTTATTGAAAATCTTATTCTGATTCACATACTTAGCCACACTAGGAACAATCTCCCAACCTTCAGTATTCATGATACAGTGGCGAACAGGAAGCTTCTGTCCCTCAAGAGTCTTCTCATAAACCTCAAACTCAGAGACATTGATACCGAAGAAGGGGTCTTTAGTATTCTCATCACAGTGAGTATCACGAGTTGCCCAGATACCAACAGTTTCAGGGTCATCCTTTACACTCTCAAGGAACTGTGCAATCTTCTCAGTGGTAGCAACTGCCCAAGGAGAACCAAGAGAACCACTTACAAAGTCGTTCTGTACGTCAATTACAATGTATAATTTATTACTCATATTTAGATTTTATGTTAGTTCTGTTTGTAATATTTGAAAAAGGTTTCATAATAAAGAGCGATTGCTCCTGCTTTTTCCATTGAGGAGATGTTAGGATGGTCAAAGCTAAGTTTCCCATCAATGTACACACTTACAACGTAAGCTACTTCTTGAGGAACAAGTGAGAACTTATCCTCATTTGCCCATTGGTCACGAATTTCAATCTTATAATCCATAACTTTCCATGTCTAATTGTTCAATACGAGGAAGACGAATACACTTCTCAATGAGGTAAGTTTGAGTTGTCGCAAATTCTGCGTCATCTCCATACTTGTACCAAAAGCGGAGGGAAATATGATTGTCGAACTCCATAAGTTCCCACTTATGACATTCAGCCAAGGTAAATCTATCAGCCTCATAATAACCACTACGAATTCCCCAACTCTTAGGGTCATACTTACAAGGGATATGCTTACCTACCCAATTCTCAAGAAGAATGAACTGACCAATATCCCAACCAAATGTGGCTTCCATCCACAGTCGGAAATGCTCAGTAATTTCTCCACTTTTTAGAATCTTCTCTTCCATACGCAGAGATGATAGCACCACTTTATGAGATTGTCAAGAGGAAAAATAAAAAAGGAGTAACTTTTTTTAGTTACTCCCATGATGAAACAAATTATTGAAATTATAATTACTCAGCGGGTGTCTCGATAGGGCATGCGTCTGCTGCTGCCTTCTTGATATTAGCGAGTGTAAGATAACCGTCAGCTTGGAGAGCCTTAACAAAACCTTCGAGAACTGCAACTTTAGCATTCAACTGAGCAATAGATTCAAGAGCTGCATCAAGTTTCTTAGTTGTAGTGAAAGCATAATTCTTTTGTTTAGTCTCGATGTTCTTTACTTTATCTTCGAGAGAAGTTACATCGGAAGAAACCTTAGAAATATCATTTGCCATTTTATCAACAATTTCAGAAGATACACTAGTAGTTTCAACTACATCAACTGTAGCAACCTATTGTTCAACAGAAACAGGCATAGAAGGATGAACTGCATTATGAATTGCAGTAACGATAGAAGCAACAGATACTTTACCTGTTACACCACTCTTACAACCCAATACATAAAAATCAGCAGCTTCTAAATCGCTACCACCTGCAAGTGTAAGTTCCGATAAATCTGAAATCTTTTTAGTCTTTATTGCCATTTGTCTATATTTAGTATAAAAGTAAATAAACAGAGAATGGAAATAAAATCATCTACAATAACAAATGACGATGGGACAACAGGTTATATAACAAATGCTAACAAGTATTTGTATTCTGATGATTATCTTAAAAAATATAAATTGTTGGAACTATTATCCAACAATAAAAATGTCGCTCGCAAGACTGTAACGGCAGGTGGTGTAAAAGGTAAAGATTCAACAGAAAAAGCAAATACTAATGGGCCTACAATTCTTAACTTCATAACAAAATTACAAAAGTTTTAGTTTGCACCACCTTCTGATAATTTATGGACAATCTCAATTGACACTATGGACAATTTAGATTAGAAAAAGTCAGGATTACCAACACTATATAGTGCTATCACAGCAGCAAATGATAGTTGGAAATCAATTGTCCAAACACGATGGGAAGTCAATATGTAGCAAGTTATAAAAAATGATAAAAAATCAGTACAAAATTATATAGAAGATTTTTGTTCCCAATCTGGTATTTTCCTTGCTCAGAATATAAATTTCACAACCCATGCTGCTACTGTCATTGATTCTGTATTTCCATAGGCACAACAACATGGTGGCTTTTTGAACTTTGGTTATATTGCACAAAACAGACAAGTAAATCGTTCTCTCAAAGTAAACTTCTTGGTTTCAAACTGGGATATTGGTGATATTTTATTTGAACCTTGGATTGCAGCAGTTGCTCAAAGAGGATTGATTTAGGATGGTAGTTCTTCAATAAAAGCAAAAATAACAATAAAATAGTATTCTGCTAACATGCCCAAGTAGTATAATAATAACTAGTCATTTACGCAAATGGAATGCAGAAAAGAATATATATTTTTAAATTGTGTCCCAGTCAATCGTTCTTCAATAGAAAAAACATATGATTTTAATACCGCAGGTACATTCAAATCAATACCTATTGAATTTAGATATGAAGATTATAAAATAAAATACTTATACTAATTATGAATATTTTCCAATTAAATCAAGTTCTTCTTGAATACAACAAGTCAGGCAAAATGACAACTCTTGCTGACCCTGGTGGTGATAAGGCTGCTGGTAAAAGTTTTGACCGTGTTGCAGCAGGTCTTACTGCACCTAAACAACAATCTACACGTGAACCCTCCGAAACCGAAAAACAATTTCCCAACTTAGCAAAGACAGTTGAAGAAATGAAAGCAAATCAAATTCAAGGTAATAAGATTGTTATTGGTGCTGCGCTCAATGATTTACGAAAATTGGTTCAGATTAGAAATTTGAAACAAGATGGAAATGGGGAAATGATTTTACCATTTGGTGATGACATTAGACTTATCCAAAAAGGTAATAATTATTTCATCCGTTATAAGGGTGTGGCAGATAAAGAAAAACAAACACAAGAAACAGATATTACACAAAATCCTCTTCCTGTTATGTAATAAGTAATCGCAATAATGAATAAATAAAAGTAATTATGGCTTTAACATCTACATTAGGTTCACCAGGAATCGAAATTAGAGAAGTTGACAATTCTTATCGTTTGGACTCTAGTACAGCAACAACGGTATACATACCAGGGTTTGCTGCACAAGGCCCTGTCGATGAAGTAATGTCAGTTGGTTCTATTGGCGATTTTGAAACAATTTATGGCGTTCCAACAAATGCTGCTGAAAGATATTTTTATTATACAGTAAAAGCTGTGTTGGATAATTCAGGGGCAGGTGTAACTGTATTAACTTCTCGTCTTCCTTATGGCCCAAATAAGGGTGACTCAGTATCTAATGCATTTACGCTCTTAGCATATCCTGCCGTTCCTGTAATCAAGAAAAAACACGGGACTGATAAAAAGGTTTACGACTTTGACCAATATATTCTTAAAGATACTACAAATGAATCAAATTTTGCTGGTCTTTTCACACTAGACAATGGTAAAACAGCTACGGTTTAGGAATATCGTTTGACTATTGAAGGTTCTAAACAAAAACTATTAAAGGAAAATTCTAATATTAGTATTACTGGATTGGATGCTTCTTTACCTACAACACCCGCAACATCAATAGCAGTACCTGCAACAACAGATACTATTGTTATACCTAGCAGTGGCAATGCCCCAAAACTCTCATTCAGTGCTAAAGATGCAAAAGATGCAACACTTTCGCTTACTGCTCAAGGTATTGTTGGTTCTGAAATGGAATACATTTCAAACGATAATGGTACTACAACATCAAAGATGATTGTTCATTTATCATACACAATTTTCGATGCAGCAGGTGAAAAATATGGTTCAATGTACATCAAATTAAAATATGCTGAATCAGTACATACACAAAAGTTTGTAAGTGCATCTGATACAACAATTGAATTTTCATATGCCGCTGCATATGAAGAGGCAACTACATTCTCAGGTAAAGCATCAAGTGATGAAACAAATGACGACCCAACCGATGACGTAACATACATCGTAGGCTCTCCTGTAACATATCATATTTCTCTCAATGAATATTATAAACTCATTACAGGAGAATCTTTGAATTGGGATGATACACCAGCTTCTCAAACTGATTTATCATCTTATAGTAATATTGGTAAGGCTGCTTTCATTGTAATCAATACATCTCGTTCAATTATCAATAACAACTTTGAAGGTTTTTACCTTGGTATGACTGATAATATGTTCGTAACTCCAAGTGATGATTACACATATGATGCTATTGATAGTGTAAAGATTACAACTAAGTATTACGACCCTTCAAAATCTGGGGCTACAGGTCTAATTGACAACGCTGCTGGAACAGGTGATTTCCATTCATTGAATTCAAATCGTCTTTCATTCTTCCTTGACAGCAACTATCAGGGTTCTGTTTCTCGTGTTCTTACAAGAAATATCACATCAATGGATATTTCCACAACAGAGTTTGACGATACCATTTCTATGGGTCTTTTCAAACTTACTAAGAATACTACAAGTTCTGATATTCTCAAACTCAATTACAATTTGAGAGAGAAGTACAACTGGTCATTTGGTAAGACTCGTCTTAAATCATCTTCAACCGCAACTACTCCTGTATCTTACTTCGCAGAAAATGTAGTTGAAGATTCCAACAATCTTACAATTCTTATAAATCCTAACGTAGCTAAGAAAGGATTTGTTGATAATGACGGTGTTGTCCGTGGTAAAATGCGTATCTTTGGTAATAAGTTGGTAGCAAATCTTAACAACTTTGAAGATAAGTATCTCCTCCGTAGTTACATTAGTAATGCTACAACAATTTCTTCTACACAAACTGTTTCCGCATTAGTTCCATCAAGATTGGCTAAGAGTTCTATTGAATCTTGGAGAAGTATAATCTCACAAGCAGGTGTTTCCCCAAGTTTCTTAAGTACAATTACTGATATTCAACCTTTGAACTCTCTTATTCCTTTTGGTACATATACAGAAGAAACAACGAAATCCAAGATTATTGGTCAAGTTCCTGCTAAACTTGAACGTGCTCTTGAATTAGTTGAAAACGATGAAGAATATCCTGACATTGATATTGTTCTCGAAGGTGGTCTTGGTACTATTTTCGCATATTCATGTAATTCAGGTGTGGCAGGAGAAGCACCAGGTGGTAATGCAAAACTTCTTCTTGATAATGAGATGAGAACAAAGAGTATCATCAATGAAGATGACGATAATACAAATACTTTCTTCGATGAAAATGCAATTCTCAATGGTGTAGAAGATTTGAGAACAGGTCGTACATCTATTTCTGACGCTGCTCAAGATTTCATTGATAATTATCGTGCAATTCAAACTGTATTCACTAACTTTGCTAACTCTATGCAGAATGGTGGTCGTGGTGATTGCTTCTATATCTCTGACGTTCCAAGAGGTATTCTCATCAAGGGTAAGAATACAAAGATTACTGACCTCTATGGTTCTACTATTGACAACAATACATATGACTTCGGTGAAGGTGTAAATCACTCATTCACGACATCTGTTCTTTATCCTATCAAGCACACATTTGATACTGTTGTATCTTCTTACATGTCAACATATGCTCAGTGGGTAAAGGTTCTCGATAGCTTCTCTACCGAAAAGGTTTGGATTCCTGTTTCAGGTTACATTGCAGGTAACATGGCTGCTACTGACGGTACTTATGGGCCTTGGTATGCTGCTGCGGGTCTTCGCCGTGGTGTTATCTCTGGTGTTCTTGACTATGCTCTTAGTCCTTCTGTAACACAGAGAACTGACCTCTACAAGATTTGCATCAACTCCGTACCTAAGATTCCTAACTACGGTGTAACAATCTGGGGTATCAGAACTATGTCCAAGGCTGCTTCTGCATTCGACCAGAATACTTGCAGACGTACTTTCCTCTATATGGAGAAGAAAGTTAAGCAGACTCTCCGTTATTACATCTTCGAGCCTAATACATCTTACACTCGCTTGCAGATTGTAAATGACCTTGACCCATTCCTTGAGAAGGTTAAGAATGCAGGTGGTATCTATTCTTACACACTCGTTTGTGATACTACGAATAATACTCCTGATGTTATCAATAACGGTGACTTGGCTGTATCTATCGCTGCTGCTCCTACTCGTACCGCTGAAAACATTGTAGTAGAGTTCACAGCTAATAAGTACACTGAGGAAGTTTCCGCTGCTGAATCAATTCAGTAATAACATCTTCCAAAAACAATTAGGGCGTGCTCACTTAGAGCACGCCTTTTTCATTATAATCTTTATCGTTCTGTCATTGTCATTATACTTCAATGATTTACTCTTATCAAAAGCCTTTATCTTCATCCACTTAGGAATTACTACTCCTACATCTACACCCTACCACTATAACTTCTAATCAATAATCACATAACCATCAGCATCTACTGCCACAATAGGATAAGGATTATCCCCCTTGAAATAACATCCTAACAGTTCCTTTACCAATGCCTCATTCTTACTCGCCATTATCTGCCCTCCTTTGCCATTATTCACTTCCTCATGCTTACCAATCACTTCAAGAAGTTCATCTACATGCGCTCCGTCAAGCTTACCTTGGTTTCCCTTTACCTCATACACCACATCCCTAATCATCAAATCACCACTCACACCAATTGAATTTGAAGGAATGCTAACTTCATCCACCATTGAGAACATCATACGAATTAGGTATTCTCCTCCTCCTATCGCTCTGTTAGGACTGATGCTATACAAACGCTGAGTATAAAGTGGTATCAATTCATCACTATAATCAATAAAGCGTTTGTACTTACCATGTTCAAGTATGTCATCAGTTTTCTTTACGCTATCCATAAGGTCATACATCCACTCTTTAGTAAGATGTGCCTTATTATAAAGGTCATACTCCTTTACAAACATATCACGAACTCTATTACAATTATTGAAATTTGTTCGTGAGAGGTCTGCAATTACTTCATCCTTATCCTCAAAACAAGACTTGGCTTTTCGTATACAATCAATGGTTTCCTAAATCGTAGGCTTACCATTAGAATTGATAAAGCGAAAAGCCAAGCTCACTAGCTCATCCACTTCCTTTGTAATGTCCGTACTACTCATGAATGTAATACTATCACAAAATAGGTGGGTATGTCAAGAAGAAAATTACTTTACATTATAATTCAATGCCAAATTACCGAAGCCTGTTTCCTGTCCTGCGGATTTCTTTACAAAGCTAATAACATTATGTTTCAAAAGAGGACGGAAAGTTTCTTTGTTTACTAAAATATATTTTCCATTGTCAGTCATCAATAAAATGGCAGGTTTGTTTTTGAAGAATTGTAATAAAATACTTTCTTCAGTTTTATATTCACTTTCAGTTTTGACCTTTTTATTATCAATATATCCACTATTTGATAATTTTATCTCATATATCTGATTTCCTATCTGTACATCACCGCCAGATGAAGCCTTTTTACCGTTGAACACCAATCCAACAAATACTTCCCAAGGGCCGCAACCATAAGGTCTATAATTTTTCAACAATTCAACTATATCAGCCGATATACCACTTTCAACTGTAATATCACCATTACCACGAAGTTTCAACGGCTGCTCCATATAGTTATTGAGTTTTTGAGCATCTTCATCACTCATTCTTCTCAAAATCTCACGAATAGTTGCTTCACTAGAAAATTTAGTAGTACCATTTTTAGGAATAAAATTATTATTTTCCAGTTTTGTAAAAATCTTATTTCTTAAAGAGAACTCATTTACTGCATCATCTATTGTATTATGAACTCTTGCTAATAATTCATTTTTCTTTTGTTTTTCTTTTTCGTTCGTGTTTTTTGAAGATTCAATACTTTTATCGTATGTCAAAATGTCTTTAGATACCTTGGTTGCTAGTTCAGTATTTTTAAGTTTTCCACCATTTACCTCATTGAGAATTCTTGTGAGTTCAAATATATTCATCGTAGTATTATTTATTGAAAAAGAAAGAGGGTAGGAATTACCCTACCCTCAAGTATAATCATGGAGACTATAGTATTATTTGCCACTCTCTACGAGCCAATGGTATTCAACCGCACGTCCAATACCACGAGCAATACCGTCAATAGCGGCTGCTGAATCCGCAGTCAAGTAACCCTCCTTACCTGCTACGTTTGCATAGTAACTAAACAATACTTCAAAGGCTACAAGTACCTTCGTCCTACGCTTAGGAGAACTGAATTCCATAATAGCATCTTGACATGCCTTACGCAATTCCTCCACTGTTACTACACTATCAAAAGACATGTTAGCCAACATGTCAGAAATTCTTACAAGTTCGTCCTCATAAGAAGCATCTTTATCCAAAAGACCACTAGCAATAATCAATGCTGTTGTCTCGGTATCCACTTCAAAACCTGTATCATTCTGAATAGTTCCATTAGGAACAATGCAAGAATTCAATAGGGCGACTGATGCCAACATAGTAATGAATAAGTTTTTCATAACCTTAAATTTATTTATAATGTAAAAGAACGGAGTTATTATACTCCGTTCCAATACTTTTGTCAATAACTTTTTTACAAAGTTGGTAACTTTTCTGAGACATCAATGGTCTTCAATTCTTCCTCATCTGATACAATGGCTTCTGATGTAAGGATTAGACCTGCTACCGACCCTGCATTTCTCAATGCTGACTTCGTTACCATCCAAGGGTCAATAACACCACTCTCAATGAGATTCTCTAACTTCTTGGTCTTCAAATTGTAACCCTTGTCACCATTGATTACCTTGTCCATAATACCACCAACTTCATCCTCCATTCCTGCATTGCTAAGCAACTTCTTGAATGGAACTGTCAAAGCTTTCTGTACAATCTTTGCTCCTACCTTCTCACCATCATCAGTAGACTTGAGAAGTGATGTAAGACCCTTACACTTAGTGGCTTTGAGATAAGAATACCCTGCACCAGGAACAATACCCTCAGTCATTGCACAACGAACTGCACGGAGAGCGTCATCAGCACGGTCAAGTTTTTCCTGATATTCTACCTCAGAAGAAGCACCAAGTGAAATAATTGCAGCCTTTGCATTGATTTGCTTCAAACGCAACTTTGCATTCTCTCTTGGAAGTTTCTCTGCATTCTCATCAGTAGCCAAGTCCTTAATGTCAGCAATTCTTGCATCAAGTTTTTCCTTCCATTCCTTCTTCTTATCAGCATCAGCAATGTTACCAAAACCACTGAATGATGTCTTATAAAGGGAACAGATTACCTTATCACAGCGACCACAATGACGGAGACGCACATCCTCAAGAGCAATAGGATTCTCACCATAAGGGTCAATGAATGTACCACCCATGAGAATACTAATGTCAATCATACTATCATAACGCATGTCCTTATAGTGAGGAGCTTTGATAGCACAAACGGAAACACCACTACGCATCTTGGAAAGAACCAACTGTTGCATTACATCAGGGTCATACTCATCAGCAATAATGAAAAGATTAGCCTTTTCACGCTTAGCTTCCTTGAGAAGTGGAAGTAATGCCTCAGTATCTTTCAAAGAACCACTGTAGAAGAGAACATAAGGATTATCCATCTCAATGAGCTGTTTAGCCTGATTATTCACAAACTGTGCTGCTACATAACCACGGTCAAACTGCAAACCATCTACAATGGTGTACTTCGTTTCATAACCTCTGTCCTCTGCGAGACGAATACCACCATCAAGTCCAACCTCAATAATAGCGTCAGCAACAACATGTCCAAGCTCAGTGTCCCAGTTAGCAGATACTTCTGCAATCTGTCTAATCTTTTCACTATCCTCTTCAACATCTTGCTTAATCTCGCTCTCAATGTATTTGATTACTTCCTCAATAGACTTATTGATACCACGCTGTACACTAATAGGATTTACCCCTGTAGAAAGAACTTTCAATCCCTCCTGTACAATAGCATTAGCCAAGATAGTAGATGTAGTAGTTCCATCACCCGCATCTTCACAGGTTTTGTTAGCAACTTGCTTTACCATCTGAGCACCAATGTTCTGCATCTTGTCACGCAACTCAATCTGTCGAGCAACTGTAACACCGTCCTTTGTTACCATAGGGAATCCGAGATTCTCAAAGATAACATTACGACCACCAGGCCCAAGAGTTGAACCTACAGTCTTTGCCAAAATTTCTACGCCCTTAGCTACTTGAGTAAGGGCTTCACTTCCAAATGTAATATTCTTTTTCATTTATTATAGATATGCTTTAATCTTATCACGGAGACCAGGGAGTGTAATACCTCCGTCAAATCTCTCCTTTTCTTCACCATCTACAAAGAATACAAAGGTAGGCACTTTACTTACTGCACCAATAGAGTTCTCCTCCATGACTGCCTTACCTTCATCTGTATCTCCATAGACATACTGAAACTCCAACTCGTCAGCGTTGAACATGGTGACTACCTTATCTACCATAGGCTTCATCATCTTACAAACACCACAAGTTGTTCCTCCTACCTCAATTAGCTTTACTTTCGCCATTATCTTTATTCTTTCTATTTTTAAACTTTGTCCACAAAATCATACCCCACAACACCCCATAAAACACAATATAAGGGAATGCAAATGGAAGGAATACTAATAACCAATTTATGTCAGTCACCCCCATTAGATTGAGAGTGAACATAATACAAGTCAAAAGGTCAAAGAATGTTACTCTACCACCTTCGTATGATGGTGTTTCTTCTTTTACTACTTCTTCTACATGAACTTGGGGAGCTTCAAACTTTATTTGTCCACTTTCGATAGCCTTCCCTACAATATTAGTGATTAGTTGTCTTTGTTGAATTTCATTCATCATAATTTATTTCATCCAATCGTATCTACTTACATTGATTTCCTTGTTGTGGGAAAGCATTTCGTAAAAAACTTCATACAAATCGTAAATCTTACTCATGTCTTCTACTGAGCAATACATTTCCTCACGTTCCTCTGTCATCTTCTTAAAGTGCTCAAGATAGGCTTGCTTATCACTAGGAAGACAGATAACAATCTCCTTACCCTTTAGCCAATCACGACAAAGAGCATCAAGGAACATCTTCCATCCATCTACGAACTTGCAATTATGGAATACAATACCATAGATGATGTTGGAAAGAATGAAACGGTCTACAACGAATCCTTTCTTCTGAGTATTGATACGTCTGATTACATCATAAAACTGTGTACGCATCATCTCTTCATCCTTATAATAAGTCAAATGCACATACTCACATCCATGAGTATCAGCAAGTTTCTGACCTAGAGTAGTCTTACCACTACCATCAGGCCCCTCCAAAATATACACTTTATCTGTAAAGTCCTTATACATACTATTAGTATTATACCATAGTTCTTTTAGAACAGTGTTATAATAATATATATGGTAACTTTTAAGGAGGATACACACCAATACTTCAACGAGAAAGGGGAGGAGTACATTAGTGGTACTACTTTCCTCCATAAGTTTCAGAAGCCATTCGATGAAGATAAGTTTGCAGCATTGAAGGCTAAGAAGTTAGGTGTGTCGGTAGATGAGGTAAAGGCTATGTGGAAAGCCAATAGTAAAAAAGCATGTGACTATGGTACAAATGTTCACTTGCTTATGGAGAATTATGTTCTTCATGGTACTAGGGAGGAAGGGTATAGTAATTTGTATGAGAGTTTCAATCTCATTACAACAGAAGATTTCATGAAAGCTTTGAAAGTCTACTCTGAGGAATTATTGTGGGTAGATGAGTACAAAGTAGCAGGGACAGCAGACTTGATTATTGAACATAACGAATATGAATTCTCTGTTGGTGACTTCAAAACTAATAAGAGTATTGAGTTCTGTTCCAAGTATGGTGATAGATTACTTGACCCTGTTTCTCACCTTTCAGATTGCAATTACAACCTCTACTGTTTACAATTATCACTCTATGCGTATCTTTTTTCATTAAGAACAGGGAAAAAATGTAGAAAAATCTTCCTTATGCACTTGAATGATGATAAATGGAATTATATACCTGGTAATTATATGGAGTACGAAGTCCGTATGATGTTAAAATGGTATAAGAAAAACATTCTACATTAAAATTATGAAAATAAATACGGTAAGAAAAAGTTTGCAGAAACAGTTCGATAACTTAGATACTATTTCTGAAAAGTTGGCAGACATCATGGATGACTGTGAGGATGATGAACTCTGTGATAGAATTGATAGAATATGTGAAGCTATTGATTAGATTGTAAGTGGTGATAATCCTGCTACTTCATTCCCTGATGTCTTTGAATATATTGATAATGAACTAATTGATAAAGACGAAGAATAATATAATGGATAAGAATTTTACTACACACATTGAAGGGTATGATTTCATTTACGATGGCAAGGATTCTGTTGAAGTTTCTAAGTCATGGGATAAAGAAAGCCCTGATGTCCTTTCCAAGTTCAAGATTGGTAAAGTTTCTACTCAAAAGGAATTTGAAATTGAAGTTGGATGGTGGTACATGAAGAACCGTAATTTGTTTTGATAATGTAAAAGAAAACCCTCTCAGAAATGAGAGGGTCTTTTTTGTCATTGTTCTTCGGTAGTATCAGCCGATTGAGGTAAAACACCTGTTTGTTTAGTTGGAGGAGGGTTAGGTGTTATATGAGTAGGTGTTGGCTGTTCTCTTTCAATATATACAGGACGATTTGTTTTGGCATACGTTTCAATTACTTTATCAATCGTCTCACCAAGAGAACCATTCAATGCAAGAAGTGTGATGAGTGTAGTTACAACAAATGCAACCTTACCGAAGTGGTTCATAAGGACTTCTTTACCAATCTCAGGCCAGGTCTTATTACTCCAATTTGTTCCTTGAGCATCATATCGTGTGGAACGAAGGTCATATACATGGAGAATAATGTGTTTGAAAGCTTGAGCACGATTTGTAGGAATACGGACAGCACGGATACGAACAGGAATGAATGGGCCGTTGTTATTAAGATGATACTTCCATCTTTCTTCTGTTGTTGTTTCACCAAGTCTACCAATAGCAATGGTATCAATGGTTCTCATGTCTTCTCTCCAAGCACCATCAGCTACAAAATCTCTGATGTGGAGACCACATGCTTCATTATAAGGGATGTCGAGCAACTGGCAGAAAGCAGGGTTAGCATCAATTACTTCACCCTCTTCTGAAATAATAGCAACACCATGAGCTGCATCTTCCCAAAATGAGTCATAATACGATTCAGAACTAAACATACATTGTCCGTCTGTTGCGTCACCACCCTGTATGTAGTTCATCCATTCTTTACTTCCTTGAACTTTTTTATCCATAACAATAATATTCGCACTTTTATTTAGTCATTTTTCGCAAGGAATCTTTGTAAGTGAAAATCCCACTTTTCCACACTACCTTTCATCAAACTTTTTTCAATAAACCTACGAGTTTTTTCATAACCTTTGAAGAAAGGACTTGTTTCATCAAATAAAAACTCTTTTGTTTTCAAATACTCTATCAGTAAAGGTTCTTTCCATTCTAATGTTTTAGGATAAGCGCAAATATAATATCTACCAATATAAGCACTATCAAAATACAAAGATGAATACTAAACAGGTTTTCTTTTCACATGTTTAGGTAAAATCATGTATTTGTTCTACATAGAAACACTAATCTATCTAAGAAGAAAAACCCCCTACAAGTTCTATCTTTGAATTTTATATTTGTTATTGGATTTTATAGATTTTATCTACCCATCCATTTTCATTCTTCGATAACATTTAAACTAGTCATCATTTACAGAATCGACAATCTATTTTGGTTCAAACTATTTTTTAGACCAATCGAGATTTTTATATTTCTTATTCATATCTCTATACAATGATTTTCTTTCACTTCTTGCGAGATATTTGAATCTTTTTATCTCTTTACGAAGTGCTTTCAAAGTATTAGGGACATGACACGATTTATAATTATAACTCATTAGAAGAATCCTCCACTATCAACATGGGAATAGAAGTTTTTATCATTTTTACTCATATCGAATACCTCTTTCTAAGCGTCTTCACAAATCTCATCTTGAGAGTATTTCTTTTCATAATGAATCTTTTTAACTTCAACTGTCTATCCAAAAATATCCTAATTAGTATCTTCTGTTGAAATCACGGAAGTTACATCAGTTTCCTCAACCAATTTATAAGCACCAAGATACATTTTCACAATATCATTTTCATAAACTTGGTGATTACCTTTTTCACCCATTTCACCCAACATATGATTATCGGTACATTGTTCATCGAGCGAAGACATACCGTATTCAAACGAATAACGATAACGCTTTGCTGTTATTTTCCAAACATAGTGACCTTGAGATGGATTGATTTTTTCTGCCCACAATTCATCTTCAACATTGGTAATCTCCCAGATTCTTGCTCCTGCATCCCATTCTCTATCGCAAGCACTTGTCAATACTTGGAAACAATCTTTGGGTTTAGGTCGAATCTTTTTCAAATACTGAGCTTTTCCTCCATGATTATGAGCATCCTTTTTCCAAGGTTCTTCACAATAAATGGAATCATAATCAGGGTATCTATCATCATCTTTTGTACCAAGTATTTCTTTTACTTTATTCTTAAAACTTCTGATGTGCAACCAAGCAGTAACAGTTTCATCATTTTCAATACCCAAACCTGTCACCCAAGATGGGGCATCCTTTACTTCGAGAACCATAAGAACTTCAACAGGTTTACCATATCCTGCACTGTTATGTTCCCCTGTCAATTCCTACATCTTCTCCTATTGGAACAAATAGGGATAATACCAACATGGCAATCCATTTTCAGCAATATAACTTTGAATTTGATTATCATATGTCACTTGGTCATAGTTACCACTCTTGGCAATACCACCTTGAATATTTGCACAAGCATCAGATGTAATACCTGGAAACATATCTTTTCTCTGTTTCTCTGTCATTATCGTTGGATTGTTTTCAATCCAACTCTTTGCGTTATACTTACAATAAGGATTTTCCATAATTAGATTATTCTAAATGAGTTATTAGCGAATGCACCCATAGCACGATATCTTGCTTCCATTCTTCTTACTAATTTTTCCTGAATATCAATAATACGTTCAAATATACGATTTATAACGATACTCATTTGTTCGTTTTCATGCACAAAGAAGTCATCATTATTTTCAATTCTGAGTTGTTGGAAATAATCATCGAACTAAAGTTGGTCATATACCATGAGACCATCAAGATTATAAGCACCCCAGAATCTACCAATGATATGATTCTTAAGATTTACGAGATTGTAAATTACTTTATAAATGAGCTTATTGAATGTAATGGGGTTTACATATTCAAGGTCATCAATATCTTCGATTTCCTCAGATATATAACATGGGAATTTGAGATTAGTAAGAGAACTGATAAATGAATCAGTTTCATTGTATAAGAAGAATCCTGAACAATTTATCATTTTAGCCAATTCATGTTGAGGAATATCATAGAACATACAATTATTTCTCTTACAGAATGTATCAACTTTAGTTTGATTGTAAAGTGTTCCTATATGAAGAATAATATCACCGTTGAATTGTGCTCTATTACCCTTTTCATCAATTACTGTAAAATCATCTACACCACAAAGGCAAAATGCTTTATTATCAAGAATTTCAGCAGAAGTTGTTGCAGGGCGATAACCCCAAGTAATATCAATTCCACTTTCGTCTTCACCGCAAGGAAGAATATGCCAAGGATATGGAACACGACTCCATACCATAGTGCTGAGAAGCATTCTTTGTTTGAAATAACTCAATGAAGCAAATGGGTAAAATGGCTTACTGAGATGTAATTTATAAACACGTTTAGTTGTAGCCAAATAATAATAATTACTGTTAGTAAATGAGAACTTCACAGATTTGAATTCCTCATCCCACATGAACTTATCCTTCAAAAATTCTAACTTCTAAATTCGCTTGGAATAAACTATTCTCCTACCGTCTAATATATGAACATGTAATGACGTTCCAGTTGTTGTGAAAATCCATAAAGTATTTGGATTCAATTTTGTACCATCATCCATTGTTATCGCATAAGGATTTATGGAAATTGTTTGAATTTTTTGTTCAACAAAATTACCACTTCTTATAGTAGTAATGTAGTTGAAATCTGATGAATACTTTTTGATACATCCACTCCCTGCATCAGCAACGTAGATATATTCATCATCAGCACATATTGAGCAAGGAGAGTCAAAGAAAATCTCATCTTTTACAGTACCCTAACCTTGCAACATATCAATAAGACGAATGTTTCTTATATTCCATCCTGTTAGACCCTGATGTATTCGTATGTATTCAATATCATATCTGAATACAGAGTTTAACTTCTCATCTACGACATACAAATAATTACCTCTTACACGAATATCTTTGATTTTCAAGAAGTTTATTGAATTTCTATTTGCAGGATTTATAGTAGAAAAGTTCAAAACATCTAAACTGTTTTCAGTGAAATCAATTCCACCTCCTAACCATTCGTTTACATAGAAATCATCAGGATAATAAATGTATCGTAAAATTGAAATCTTATCCTTGAATGCAAGGAAAATAATCAATCTAATACGTTTTACTCTAACCGTTTCAAAATCATTTGGATTTTCACCTACTGCTAAAGGTCGAATTTGTTCTTTTTCAACCACAATGGTCTACATACCAACATCTGAAACAATAATCTCAGATGAAACAATATCATTGAATGGATAAGGTGGAGTTGTTATAGTACCATCTTCCAATTTTTGTGAATAAAAGGTTGGGTCAAGAGCAGTCTTAGTCTTTTTCTGATTGACCATATTATATCGTTTCAATTTTCCATAATCCAAATCGACCACATATTGTGTATTTGGAATTTTATACCATTTTGAAGCATATTGTTCTTTTGGTAAATCACCTTTTAGAACAGGATATTCATATTTTTGAGGATTATCACTATTAATGCGTTCTTCGTCCATATTATAATCCCAATTAGGATTGATAATATAACCTTGACGAACATCATCCATTGTTATATTAGCATTATCATTAGATATATCAGGAATGTCTTTGTAAAATTGACCACTTTTACCAATGAATACAAAATAGGAATTGTTTGTTGTAGCAAGAATTGAACAATCATCAACAGTTGGAATCAAAGTATCACTTACAGTAGAACATTTATAAATGTAATCATTATTCTACTGTAATTTTTGTAAAATATTTTTGATAGTACCTTTATAAAGAAAATCATTTGCTTGGAAAGTTGTCTACTTCTTTCCATAAGGTAATTTCAATTTTTCGTCAAGTATTCTATCAAAGAAATGTTTACTAGTATTCATTTGTGTATAATACGTGGAAAGTTTCACCAATTTCTATTGGGAATCATATATGTATCCATCATTATCATAAACACCAACATATCCGTTGTAGTTCTATCCGTTTTCACGAACAAACTCATTTGTGCTCCAATACTTTTTCTAAAACTGAATACTCATGTTACTAATTCTATATGAAACTTATTTCCTTGATATTTGTCATGCAATCAATATTATCTTCTAATACTGCCATAATTTCTTTCCTAAGCATATCAAACTAACCTGACGTTGACAATCCTGTACCTGAAATGTTTATCTTCACCTTATTACTAATTGCAGGAGAAGCATTATATTTGAAGTATCGGATAATCTATTCAATGTTACTTCTATTACCACAAGGAAGTGTAAGTATCAACTTATTTACCTTACTATCTTCCATACGCATTGCAAGATACTCATAGTATTCAAGGTTCTTTGTAAATATTTTCATATTGCTTATAATCGCATTTTGACAAGTATATGGGTCGAAAACAGAGTTCTTTAACATCTTATTCAATGTAGTTCCATATTTCTTACCAAGCGTTCCAATATAATAATTTGTTCTGAATACATTTCCGTTTGAACTCTAATACGGTCTAAACCAACTATGGGTACTCTAATTTATTCTTTCATATAACTCATCATTTATTCTCAATTCAAATACACCTTTATCCAAATCAACAACAACATTGATATTGTACCACCCATTCTGGATGTCATCTAAATTCCATTTTATCGTTGCAAGATAATCATATGTGTAATTTGAAGGTATATGTAAATTGAAATATAATGTATTATAATCGTTATATCTCAAAATTGCATTTGTGTTGAGCGTCTCAACAAAATTATTAGCCAATTTTGTAATTCCTTCTATTTTTCTAGTTGTTATCTTTTTGGCATTGCTAAGATAACGAACTTCATACAACATACCATAAGACTAACATATAGCAGAGAAACATGTTTCCTCCTAATGAGCTTCATTGATATAGTTATATGCATCCAATGTGAAAACCTTATCATACGAACTCATATCAAAGGTGTAAACTCTTTTCTTTGTCTTATCGTATATATCAATTCTCTTATTGTTGTCTTCGTTTGTGTTATCAGCTATATTATTGAAGTTTCTAATCAAGCACATTTCACCCTTTTCATTAAACTTCACCATATCAATTGAGTTAGGAGAAGCAAACTATGCGTATTTTGAAGAAGAAATGTCACTTCTCATTTTTGAAAGTGATTGATTGAATAACCACCACCAACCACCAACATCAATATACTTGTCCCAACCATACATGCCATATATAGTGTCACCATCTGCTGCCACACCGTATTGGTCGAAGTTTAATCCATATATATTACCCTACTTATCAATGTGTATATGTTTTATTATATTCTAAACTTCAATGAATCCTTGTTCTACACTAAGTGTTTCCGTGTCAAAATCGGTATTATTAGTTTTGTGATAGTTCAAGAAGAATTCATCATTTTCAAGAATTCTCGCACATGCAGGGAAAGTCTCTTTATCTTTTTCGGAAAATACTTCAAAGTCCCTTTCTGCATCAGGACACATAATAATCTTCATTATGTTTTGTTTTATTGGAACATAAAGATTATTTCTATAAATCAAAGAATTATGTTTGGCTATCAAATCACTCAAGTATGAAGGGATTTTCACATATCCACTTACAGGAATTGTTTCATAAACAATACGTTTTGTAGATGCAATAAGTTTACCTTTCATCTTCTTTGAACTACTACTAGTAGGATAGTTGAATGAAACACTACCTGATGTGTTCAATTTTACTTCTTTAGTTTTATTTGTAACTGAATCAGTTTTCTCAAGTTTCTTACCTACATGACCATAAGGATAGTTTATTAGAGATTTTTTGCCATACTAGAATATAACAACATCTTCTAAATTTTTTATACTCTGTCTTTCATTTTCCTATGCTGTAAGGTCAATTCTACTCTTCAACATCAAATCATAAGAAAGGATATAAAGATATATACCTGACAAAATAATAACATCGTCAAATAAATCACCAAGTATTATTTTCAAAATGTAGTCATCGTATTTCTAATGGAAATCAAACTGATGAACAATCTAACCCTTATTATTCATCATATACAAGACCTTATCACTAGCAATATAATGGAATGGTGCTAAATCTTTTCTGTTTTGAATATTAAATCCACTATTATAATCAGTTCCAAATAACTGAATACCTATTCTTTTTTCTCTTTCGAGATATATATCTGTATTGAGCGTGAATACGTTTGTCTTTTTCAAATCAGCATAACTAATTTTTCTATAATCTTCATTATTGAAATGTAATTCTTCGTTGAGATATACTTGTTTGTTATTTTGATTTCTGCAAAGGAAAACTCTTCTATCACTTATACTTGCTAAAATTTCCTTTATCGTATCATTACTAATTCTTTGGAAACGATATGTATTTCCTGCCTAAATCATCAAATCTGATTTTTTATCAAAATAAGTTGATTGGTGTATTTTGTTTCTAACTTCATCATTCTTATAATTTTTATCAATGATGTTTTCAAAGTTTTCTGAAAAAATATCGAGACCGCTCTAATCGACTTTTCCAACAAGAGCTTTTTCTTTGGAAATCATATCAGGATAATAATATCTATCCAACCAAATTGGCTACGCCTAATGATTAGATTTATATAACCATGAACACAAATAAGTCTGATTGTTTGGCAACAACTTTTCATTAGTAATGGAATCCACTACTTTACTCTTATGATTTTGTAACTTCTTAATTTTATCTGAGAAGAACGGTACGTTAGAACCAAATGCACCATTCTTTATAAACTTTGTATCATTCAAGTTTATGTGTTTATAGGGCCATAATGGCTATAACATGTTGCTTTCCTATAAACTTTTCTATGGAATTGTGAATAATAAATCATCACCCTATTCCAATTCATATTCTTGGTCAACGAATGTAAAAGTAAGTGTTATGTTCTACGAACCCTTTTCCTGATTTGTACCACTTTGAATTGTATTGTAAATCCTATAATCAACGTCAGGATAATTTATGGAAGAATTATTTGTATTATTACCACGAATACTGTTACCTCTATACGTAAGATTGTTTTTCAAAGGAATGAAATTCATACCCTCATCTCTGTTGTATTCATGATGTATCAATGCTTGTGTTTCTAATTCAAATACACTTCTATTTCTGTCAATTGATGTCAAACTCTATCTCGTGTTATAACTCACCCATGAACCATCAAGGAAAAAGTCAAACATCAACTGATTATCATTTACATATATTAGACTATTAAAGGAATCATCACTAAGGTTCTATTTCAAAGACAATGTAGCCTATTTTGTAATGGCATCTCTCTCAATACCTAAAAGATACAATCTTTCATATGTACCTATCACTATGTCTCGACTATCATATTTCTTGTGCTATACCTTTTTATATAACTTCAAAATATTACCATCTAAATTATAGATGAATATTTCTTTTTTACCATCAATATTCTTACTAAATTGAATTGTCTTGTCATCTTCTACAACAAGATAAAAATGTAAATCACCAAATGTATGTGATATACGACATGTATTCTAGTCTATAAAATCAATGTAAAATATGTAATTTGAATAATTTCCCTATGTCTTTCCATATGTTACAGAACATTCTTCTGTCGTAACATTTATATCAAACATTTCATAATTCTTAGAGAAATATAACCATGACCCAAGCTAATTCTAATCATTTGTGTTATTTGCATACCATGAAATAGTTGTGGCTAAGTCCATTATTTCATCACCCTATTTTACATTTGCTTCTAACCAATCACTATTCTTTCGTTTTCTAAGAAGGAATAAATTTGAATAGTTGTTTGTCTTGAAATCATTCACGTTCTTCAAAGCCTAATAGCTATCAAAACTAAAAGATTCAGCAGGAATCACCTTCTAACTTTTAAGTTTAAAAAAGTCATCAGAATAACATAAGTCTTTAGCCTTTAGGTCATTAGAAAATGTACGATATTTTATAGACATGATTTTTCATCATTTATTTATTGTAAATAAGTAACATGGCTAGAAAAACAAACAGAGTAAAGTTTGAAGTATTTGGTAAGGAAATGGTTGCTGAGGAGCAATACTACCTTGGAGACCATACACTACCAACTGCACAATCAAAATTTGAATGGAGTGAAGAAATGGTGGAGGCGTATGAACGCTGTAAAACAGACATCATTTTCTTCGCTGAAAACTTCTTTACTATTATTTCCGCAGGGCAACGTATCAGAATTCCTCTTCGTGATTATCAGAAGAAGTTCCTCAATGATGCTATGAACCATAAGCGTATTCTTGCTCTCCAAGCTCGTCAGAGTGGTAAATCAACACTCATGACTGTATATGCTTTATGGCTCGCTAACTTCTTCCCTGACCAAGCAATCATTATCTGCGCTCATAAAGGTGATACTGCACGTATGCTATTCGACCGTATTAGAACGGCTTATAAGGAACTCCCTAACTGGCTTAAAGAACCATGTACAGAATGGAATAAATCTTCCATGCGCTTAGGTAATGGCTCTTCTATCGTTACTACTAACACCACAGCAGAAGGCCCACGTGGTAACTCATTGAGCTGCCTAATCTTAGATGAGTTCGCTTTCGTTGCCCCTGAAATTGCACAACAGTTCTGGACATCAGTTACGCCTACTCTTACTAATAACCCTAATGCTCGTATGTTCGTTTCCTCTACTCCTAATGGTATTGGTAACATGTTCCATACTCTTTATGAAAGAGCAGAGAGTGGTAAGAATAACTTTGTAATTCAAAAGGTTATCTGGTCTGATGTACCAGGTCGTGATGAGGAATGGAAAAAACGCACTATCATTGACGACTGTCTAGGTGATGAGGAAATGTTTGCTCAAGAATATGAATGCAAATTCTTAGGTGCATCTAACTCACCATTCCCTCAGCAAACATTTGATAAAATTTCAAAAGACATCTCTGACCCTATTCTTCGTGACATGGATGGCTATCTTCAAATTTGGAAACTCCCTGAGAATGATAGAGTATACACAATGGGCGTAGACGTTTCAGAAGGTGTAGGATTGGATGCTTCTGTTGTTCAAGTATTAGACATTACTGACCTCAGAGAAATTGAACAAGTTGCTTGCTATGCTAATAACAGAATTGACCCCACAGCTTTCACTGAGATTGTAGAACAGATTGCTACGATGTATGGTAGACCTGTTATGTCAGTTGAAAGAAATGGATGTGGAGGACAGGTTTGTGACCGTTTGTATATTGATAAGGCTTATCCTCACTTCGTATGTTTTGGTAATGATACTAATAAGAAAAGTAGAGCAGGTGTTAATTCATCACAGAATACTAGAGGGCCTGCTGTTACAAACATGAAGTATTGGCTTTCAGATAAGAGACAAGTTATTATTCATGATAAGGCATTCCTTGACAGTCTTTATCACTTTGTTCGTAAGCCTAATGGACGATGGGAAGCAGAAACTAATTGGCATGATGACTTGGAGATGTCATTGACTTGGGCATTATTCCCTCTTCATCGTGACCTTGTGCGTGATTACTTTATCGTTTGTGGTGAAGAAGAAAATGGTAAACCACAGAGAGTAATGAATCGTTTCCATTATGTTCTTAACCCTGATGATAAGCATTTGTTATCTGCTAAGTTCGCTCAGTATGGACGTTTCAATGTTATGGCATTTGGTAGAGTTTCTCATAGAAGATTCATGGGAGTTGATATGAATAGATACAAAGGTTCATTCGACTATCAAAAGGCTGACCCTTTCCACAACATTAAGAAAATCTATGATAAGCACTTTGACGATGACCCCTCTTGGATGTTTGATACCCCACAAGGTAGAACCCCTGATGTAAATGACCCTTGGAAGTTCCGCTGAATTATTCAACATTTTTATTCAGAACTGAAAACTAGATAACTAAATAAAAACATTATGGCAAAGAAATTATTTGAAGGTATGAGCTTTGATGCTCTTTGTAAGAAGTACCTCAAGGAGGGTGCAGATATTTCTGCCCTTTCTGAGGAGGGTGCTGCTCCTGAAATGGAGGGCGGTGTAGATGAGTTTGACGCTGAAATGGATGCTCCTGCCGATGAGTTCGGTGCTGAGGAAGGTCTTGAGGGTGAAGGTGATGTAACCATTACTCTTAGTGCTGACCTTGTTGCTGCTCTTCGTTCTATCCTTGCTCTCGTTGACGGTGAGGGTGAGATGGGTGCTGAGGACGATGTTCTTCCTGCTGACGATGAGATGGGTCTTGAGGACGATGGCATGGATGCCGAGTTCGAGGGTGACGTTGAAGAGTTCAATGAGGAAGTAACAGTTGAAGAGTGTGATGACGATAAGAAGAAGCTTCCTGAAGAGCAGGAAGAAACTCTTCTTGGTAACGGACAGGGTGCTCAGCATGCTCCTGTAAGCTCTCCTAGCTCCGCTCCTAACCGTAAGAAGGAGACTCCTGCTGTAAACCGTAAGGGTACAGGTGAAGGTGACTTCTCCAAGGTAACTTCTCGTATGGGCGAACCTGCTACTGTTTCCAGTGCAACTTCTGCTCCTGACCGTAAGAAGGGTACTCCTGCTGTTGACCGCAAGCCTACTAATACCGTTCACAAGGCTAAGCCTGGTAAGAAGGTTCTTGACATCAACCGCTAATTCTTAAGGGATTCATAATTAGTTATGTATAACAAAGAAACCCACTCAATTAAGAGTGGGTTTCCTATTATTATACCATGAACAACACTAACAATCAAAACTTTACGCCTAATTCAGAAGCCATACTTACTAACTGATTGGCAACTCCTTTGAGTTCTTCAACTACTCTGATAGCATCCTTGCCATTGTATATACCAAAGTTTTTAATCATCGTTCCAATCTCTTTACATTGAATCATACGATTGACCAAGGAATACTCACCAGCAGTATCACTCTCACGAATCCACATGTTGCAATACTTACTGGCAATGCTCTTACTACCACAAACTTTCCACTTGGTATTTCCCGTTACATTATAATGCTGACCCTGTTCTACAGGATTTCTATAAATTGCCAATGCTAACCACTTATCACGAATGTTATAATTCATACGATTATTTATCAGTAGTTACGATAAGCTTCATATCCACGGATTTTAGAAGTTTTATCCGTATGACTGTACTTCCACTCAATTTCATACCCTGCTTCCTTACAAGCTTTATAATACTCAGCAAGGTCACAATCTTCCTCAAGATAAACATACTGACCACGCTGATGAGAAAAACCACTAATAAGATGAGCAACCTTCTGGAAGAGCTTCTCGGTACGGCGAACTCTGCACCAACCATGACCAGGGTCTTCAAACATCATCAGCTTCTTTACCTTCTTCTTAGTGGTCTCTTTCATAACAGGGATATTATACTAAAATTTTAATAAATTGTCAAGCTCTTTTCGTAACTTTTTTTTTATTTTTCAACTGCGAGATAACCACCATCTACACGGATAAAACGTGACGGAGAAGTAGCGATGATGTTGAGTGCAGTAAACACACAGCAACGGTTTTCCTTCTGTACCTTTGTAACCTCTTCCCAACTGATGAACTTGTTCTCTTTCATGACAAGGAGATTATACCAGATTTTTGAATTTTTGTCAAGAACTTTTTGTAAAAATTTCAATAAAAAAGGAGGGTTTTAACCCTCCAATCTTTGTCTGAAATACTCAGGAAGTCTCTTCAAGTTCCTCATTATTGTATTCCAAGCTGTTGCATCTAAGATGTATGTAACACTCTCATCACTAGCAGTTCTGTTACATCTACCACAAGCCTGTACTAATGTACTAAGCATCATGTTCGTATACCACTGTGGGTCTTCTTTCATCTTACGCTTGATACGATTATCACCCATAGGACTGAATGGTGCTTTCATAATAAGTTGGAACTTACCTAAATCACCCTTGAGGTCAACACCATGTGTCATTGAGGGAGATACAAGCACTGTGTCCTTTGTCGATAACTTATGCTGCTTTATCAAATCCTCATTCGTTCTATCATCTTCACGGTAAAGGAATCTCTTATCACCTCCCATTGCTCTGCGAACATATTCAAGAATTTCCATTGAGTGAGAATGAATTATACCCTTTTCACCACTATGAACTTCACACAACTTCTGAGCAATGGCAGATACTACAGGTAATGTTTCACGCTTATTAGCATAGGTTATCCCAAAATCACCAACCTTTTTGATAGGAGCTTTGGCAGGGTCGAACATACTAGGTGCTTCAATGTAGTGGTAATCATTAGGCTTAATACCCAATGTCTTTGCAAAGTTCTCATGGTCAATGATTGTGGCACTCATTAGAACAACTTTATGACCATAACTAAACAAGAATCTGTCTGCCAACTTATCTACATTATAAGGTTTAAACACAAGTACATCATCCGCATTATCAATGAGATACTCAGTATCCCACCAAGTTTCAGAAAGGGTCTTGAGCTTCAAAGCATACTCTGACAACTTACGATGTCTGTTCAATTCTTGATAAGGAATCTTCTTCTTTGTCTTCTTACTCTGCTCTGACCATTTATGTTCAAGGATTGCAACTTGTTGCTCACAGATTTCTTTACATCCATCAATCCAAGTAAGATAGTCACCTCTTGAAGCTTTCTTCAATGGAGTAGGAGGAATTGCTACTTGTATCAAATCCATAAAAGGTTCAATGGAAATAGCAACGGTATACTCACTAACAAGAATAACTTCCAATTCAGAAGCCTCATCACATACAATGAAATCCTTATGCTTCACTTTAGGAGCACGCTGCATGAATACAGAATAATTGAAGAACTGTGAACGATTACAATCTGTCAATGCTCTCTGATTGATATAAGCACACTGCCCCTCTTTCATACATACTTTCTTCTGACCACTCACAAACTTACAAATACCATCTTGGTATGTATGGTCTTCATTGACAGAACAAGGATAATTCACCATGCCCTTGAGAGCCTTACCATCCGTAAACTCTGTTACATATTGGTCTTGAAGTGACTTTGTACAAGTAAGAACGGCACAGCCACTACGCTGAAAGTGAGTATCTAATGATACTCTGTTAGGGTCATACATTGCTCCACTCATGCAATCTCTCTGAAACTCCTTGGTAGGATAAGAAGAAGTATTACATAAAGTCTTGGCAATCATGGACTTACCACTACCTGTAGGAGCACAGATAATAATGAACTTACGCTCATCATCAAGCACATTGGCTAACTCATTGAGGATGAACTGCTGAGCAGTATTAGGAGTCCACTTGTCAGGGAAATTCTGTATTAGGTCAATTCGCATATATGTACAATCTTATCAAAGAACAGGTGTTCATCACCATTCCTCGATATATTATACATGAGTTCTGAATAAAGTTTAGAAATCCTGTAATCAAGATTTAATACACCTTTCTAAAACTTTACATCAAATGGGTAAAATACAATAATTTTCTTTTTATATCGCCCACATTTCAAGACGAGCTAATAGTAATAATCTTTAGAAATATAATGATGTAAAATACCACTAGTGGACGAAAGGTCACAATTTATCACAATAGAGTGACCGATAAAGTTATTCAAAGCATCCTCAATAATCTTTTTATAATCCACTATAAAATTATTTATTACTTACCTTGAAGCATCTTCATGTAAGTTAGAGCAGGTATTTGTTGTAATATACGAACTCTTGGGCATGGAATTTGCCTATAATCTTCTTTATTGATATCCCAAACAATCAAATTATCAGGCAGAGGGTTGTATGGTGCTCTTTGGGATGGTTTTCTATAATGCAAATGAATCTTCCCCTAAGTTGAATCTAAAAGGGGAAGACACGTTGTACAAGTCATTGTTCTCAATTTATTATCAGTTTTCTTTACAAATTGAAGAACAACCACATTTTCATTTGTAATCTTTTGTAATTGTTGAGGTGTCACCAAAGATTATTTAACAGGCTTTAGTACACCAAGAAGTTTCATACCATTGACAAATGCACCATGTTCAATAATATGAACAGAACCATCAGGGGCTTGACACTGTGTCTTACCAAGTTTCAACCCCTTATCGTCAGGAAGAAGAACAGTATCACCGTACTGTAACTGGAAATGCTCAGCACTCCAAGGAGAAATACAACGGACAATAGCTTTACGCCATTGCTTACTTTCTTTCTTCACAACAACAAATCCATCTTCATCTACATACTGACCATTGTTTACGTCAATGTATTCAAGTAGAATGAAGTCAGCAAGTAATCTTTCAATTACCCACTTATCGCCTAATCCTACTTCACGGCTAACATTTGCACCCTCAAGGTCAATGTCAGAACGACTGATAGGATTCACCTGATTGAACAATCTCTCTCTTTCAGCTTCGTTTTGCATAATCTAATATTAAGTTTCTAATCTCTCTCTTTGAACATTCGTTCAATTTAGCTTCTAAAGTTATATCTTCCTCTGGAATCTCAAGTGTGTTGGCTGCTACTACAACAGGTTTTCTAATGTATTCGATGTATCTCTTACCTATTTTAGGGATGATACTTTTGATACCTTTATATGAAACAACCTCATCATGTGATTCAGGAAGCCAATTTATAATGTTTGAAGTTTTAGATATTATAACAGACATTTCAGGACAGATGAATGACAAATATCTATTCATCAGAAAGTTGTTATAATTCTCATCACTAGGGGTTACACCAGATGGCTCTTTTTCCATTACTTCATCAAGAAGTTTATAAAAATCTTTGAAATCCATACATATATTATACGCATGTTCTTCTCTAAATAAAGACACAATGAGTTATACAAGCGTTGGTAGAAATAAAGTGTACGCTTCAATTGAAGACCTTCCTTAGAATCAAAAGATTGTAAACGGAGATAGAATCCTTATTCAAACAGAAGATGGTACTGCATTAGTAGATTATTCCAATATCAAAATTGATTTGGAACATGTGACATTTGCCACACAAATCACAAGTCTAATTGAGTTTACATCAACAGTTGACGCATTCGTTGATACAATGTAGGCAGAGTTCATGTCTATAAAATAGTAGACAGTCACGATGAAAAATGACCTCGATGAATTAAAACAACAAATGAATTGCTGTAAATTGATGTTCAAACTAATGATGGGTCTAATGGATAAAGAATCTACACCAAACCTTTAGAAACTAATCAATGAAAATCTTTCAGGGGCAGGTTTGACAATGTACACTGAATGTGTAAATTCATTGAAGCAAAAAGACACTCAATTTACATTTATAAATAGAAATCTTTTAGTCTAATAAAAAAGGGAGTAACCTAAGTGGTTACTCCCGAATTGTTTTTGTGAATCTTACTTAACACTCAGGGTGCTATTTGCAGGAATCTGCACCCACTTTTCATTCTCAATATCCCATGCACTTACAAGACCCTTAGAAGTGTTGCAGTAGGGGAGTCCGTTACCGTTGGGAGCTACGAAGTTAGTAACAATTCCGTTAGCATTGAGGAACTCCCAGTTGCGAGTGCAACGGCATACTCGGAGAGAACCATCACCACGCTTGTAGAAGGTTACGGTGACTTCAAGATTGTTGCCAATTTTAGCGGTCAGTTCCTCAACGGTCATGTTGTTCATGGCACGGACGGTAGCGATGCGAGCGGACTTAGTTGTGTTCTTCATAATCATGTATTCCTTTCTAATTCGTGTTGTTGTTCTTTCTGTTTCTTAGTACCTCACCCTTGTGGGTACACGCAGATTATACACGATTTTTGAATTTTTGTCAAGCTAATTCTGCACCTTTTTTGAATTTTTTGCAAAAAATCACATTTTTCTTCAATTAGATGGGATTTTCAAGCTAAATTCTGCCTGAACTTACTCTTTCACCGCTTGGAAGAGGAATTGTGTTCTGCATGAGAACCTTTTTCATACCGTCAAGCAAACGCTTATCCTTAATAATGGTGTCAAGTTTAGCAATGTCATCGAGTCTTGTATCCTTACCCTCAGTAGCATGGAGGTCTTGAACAATGTCTGCAAGTTCTGCACCAGGGGCTTCCGACTCAAATACACCCATACCTGGGCAGTGTCGAGGAAGAATTACTGAATGGTCAAAGTTGTTGATGTAATCATCCCAGATGTTGTTATAAGCAACTTCAACAGAATGCTCAAACCATTTATCAAGGTCAATCTCCTCATCCTCTTTGATGTCGGTGAGAATCTTTTCAGCATCAGGAAGCCAATAGATAAGGTCAAGTTTCTTCATGAGCTTCTGATTCCAATAGATAATCTTCTCTACAAAATCAGAACCTACTTCTTCCATTCCATTAAGAGCAATAGTCTCCATAAGAATGTCAAGGCTGTGACCTACCCAGATTACATTCTCCTTATCTGCATACTTGTCATGCTGAGTAGTAAGGAATGCAATTCGCTTATACACTTCCTTCTCCGTCTCATTCCATTCCTCATTGAACTTTACCTCATCAGCAACACTCACTTCCTCATCATAAATGGTCTCTGCAAGTGTGCCATAATCAGAACAAAGTTCAAGGAACTTATCAAGAATTTTCTTCTTAGCTTCAATGTTTTGTCCTATGATTGCAATCTTCATATATTCTTATTATAACACAGTTCTCATGACTAAATAAAGGAAAATGTAGGATTGTAGTGAAAAAAGCGTGAGCATGATTATTGAAAACATTATCTCTTCAAGAGGTGATGATTTTTCATGGGTCAGTGCTGCTCCTACATACTACGATGACGATGAGGATTATGTTGAGGATGAACCTGTTGAAGAATTACCTTCCTCTCCTACTCTTGCTACCCTCATGAACATTCGTAACCTTTGTGATACCATTCAGAATAACATTGTCAATTCAGGAACGACAGATGATTCATTCCTTATGATGGGTTTGATGGAAGTAGAGAATAAGTTGAAAGAATTCAATGATACTCTCAATTCTCTCATGGACTATAACAATAATCAGGCTATGGAGAGTGAGCCACAAATTCTAACAGGTGATATTATTTTACAATGACGTACTTAGATTTTCTTGAACAGAAGGTTTTGTTGGAACGCTTGGTGATTGGTCTTGAAGAACCTGTCCTTATTAAGGGGCTTGGTGAATTATCAGCAAAGATTGATAGTGGTAACGGTGGATATAATGTTATTCATGGTACTGACTTCCATCAGCAAGGTAATGAATTAATGTTTACTACTCATGATAGTTTTGGTCATGAGAAGAAGATGCAAGCCACAGTAATTGATACTATTGAAGTAAACATGGGTGGAGGTAACATTGAATCTCGTCCTGTCATTGAATTGGATATCAAGTTTGCAGGTGAAGATTATAAGAAGATTCCTTTCTCTGTATCTGACAGAAGTTCCAATACTAATCCTATTCTTATCTCTAAAGGATTCGTAGAGAATGAGTTAGAAGCACTTATTGATGTAGGTGCAATGAATATTTCTCATGATAAGATTGATGTAGTATACGGTGAAGGTATTGGCGGTTTCTTGAAAGGTGCTGCTTCAATGGCAGGTAAAGGTATTTGGGGTGGAATAAAAGCTGTTGGTAGTGGTATCAAAAATGCAGGTAATTATTTGAAAGGTGGATAGAATGTAAACTTATTTGCTCCTGTAGCAGGGGCAGCAAAACCAGCAGCAATGATGGCAGGTGGTGCTGCTGGACTTGCAGGTGGTGCATTAGCAGGTATTCTTAAAGGTGCTTGGATGGGAGCAAAGGCAATCATAAATGCTTCCAACATAGTAAAGGAAGATGTAGATAAAGTTAGAAAAGCACTTCCTAATTCAGTTCTACCTAAAAATCTTCAAAAAGATAGCAATATCAATCTTGACAATACTGTTTGGAAATAGTATTAGAAGTTCGATTCAAAAAATGCAAGAATTGTTCAACTTGTTTCTTTCAAAGGGAGAGCAGGGGATGTACAAAATGGACATGTTGTTTCAGGGATGGAACAACGTATCAAAAATTGGAAAGACGCACTAAAAGCATCTGAAAAACAAGCCAAAGATTCCAAGGGAAATAATAAAAACGCATAGGAACAAGAAGAAAATATTTTAGCCTAGGCATTTGGAACACTTGGTGGTGATTTGGGTGATATGGGTGTTCCACAAAGCCCTCAAGAAATTCAAAAACAAACAGAGGAAAAACAACAGCAAGAAAATGGAGAACCAGCCCCTGAGCAAGAAAAATTACCATAGGGTAATATCTCAAATTAGGAAACAGAAAAAATAAAAGATATGACCACTTAGTTAGGTCAGCTCAAAAACTTCGTTCTCTACTTCATTCCTGCTGTAGAAGGTTTAGAATCTAATGCAGAAAAAGACATGAAGGAAATTTGTGAAAGTGGTAAATTAGATAAAATTTTCATAAAATTATTCAATATGGGTGATATCTCAAAAGGTACAATTACCCCTGTAGTTAGAGATTTGGCAAAAACTATTAAGAGTTTCCAAAAGAAAACTGCATATCTACAAGGTTCATTTGCATTAGGCTTAGGTGAACTTGGTAAAAGAACAATTGAATTGTTCGATAATGCAAATGAAGCAGTTGTCATGACAATAAATGATGATATCGACCGTAACGAAAATCAATCTGCTGACCCAAAAATTATCAAAGCTATCGAAGAAAAAATGGCTGACCTTGATTCCTCTCTCAATAATACTATTGAAGCAGTTCAAAATCAATCAGTCGTTGCATTAACTTCAAAAAATTGTCAAAGAACAATTTCTCAACTCAAATCAAGAATAAAAGATTTTACGGAAAATCCATAGTTTGTTGAAAAGTATTTGAAACCATTTGAAGAAAATGGCGATATACCTACTGCCATTGTAAAGAACTATTTGAATGCAAACAACCTTCAATAGATTTCAGATGCAATGGCTAAAACTTATGGAAAGAATTGGATAGTCAAAGGATTCGATGAGTTTTCTGATAAGTTGGCTAAAATAGATGGCATAAATGATATTTTAGAAAAAATAGGTTCTACATCTGCTCCACAAGAAACATAGGGAGATGACAGAACACCAAAGTTCAACGAATTGGAAAATGAAGTAGAATCAGGTTTGTAGGGTCAAGGTGAAAATCCCGAAGGTACAACAGATGAGCAACCAGCCCCTCAAGCTCCTGCAACAGAAACACCTCCTCCTGCACCTGCTGAAGCTCCTGCCGAAAAATCAAAAGATAATAAGTCAGAAAATACCGATTCAGATTAGTAGGAAATAGTAAAATAGGATTAGGAAGATAACATATGGATAAATGACAAATTATCCTTATTGAAAAACAAAGGTATTATATAAAAGATAACCCACGGTTTATTCCGTGGGTTTTTCTTCTTTCTGTTCTGATGTTCGTGGAACTATAATTTCCATCGTCATTCCTAAATTGTACTTGCCCTCTTCACCTTCAATAGGTTCATCAGATAATCTGACAAGCAATGGCATAATTGCTATACAATTTGTAAGCTGTATAATCTTAGTCAAATCCTTTACACCATTAATAAGACAATTTTCATCAGGAATGATAATAATTGAGTTTATTCGTGGTAAACACATAACTAACTTTGTACCAGTAATTAGTGTGTTACCTATTGTAATTTTGTCACCCTATACTTTTAGAGAAACATTATTTTCTTTTTGAATTCTCCAATCTTCATCACCGTCAATGAAATTATTCAATGTGCTAATCAAATCAAATCCAGTACCCGCATATTTTTCTGCCTTATTTGGCATAGTATATGTGAATAACTTATTGACATTAGTTACCCTCTATAAAATAGATAACAATGTCTGAAATTCAACCTGATGCACATACATCGAAGTTCCATTATCCTGTTTATTTTCAATTTCAATATCACTCATAATGATAACATCATTTTACACCTGTTCTGTAAATCTTCAACAACTTCTTTACTAAGTCTATGATACTTTGCCCTAGTTATAACCTTTTTCAACTTAGGAAATAATTCTGCAAAACTACGATGATTGGCAATAACCTCATCATACTGTGGACAATTACCCTTCATCATCTCTGCAAACTTCTCATAATCAATGTTCGCTATAATCACAGGGAACTTTACTTCCAATTCCATTATTCTGAAGAATCTCTTGTAAAGTATAAACCCCTCACAATCAAGAAGATGTAACTTTATCTTCTGGTCAATATAGAATGCTACAAAAGCATCATGCTGTATCTTGTAAATCTCGGACATCTCTAAGAACACACGACTTATGAAGAGGTTAGTCAAATCATTTACAACGTCAATCCCTGTTTCCACGGAGAATTGTAATACGGACTTTTCAACTTTCTTGATGATGTCAGCAAGATTTACAAGATACAGACTTCTGATTTTCATATATGGATTACTTATTTCTTCCAAGCTTCTACCTCAGGTACATCGTAGATTGTTACTGACCCAGAATACTTCTGAGTTGGTGTAACTGCTGAGAAGCTCATTTTACATGAGGTCATTAGAATACCTCCTGCAAGTATTATACAGATGTTCTTAATCATAACAGAAATTATTTATCAGGTAATTCTTTCTCAATGTCACTCCACTTCTGTCTCATACTATCAAACTTACTCAATCTCACATTCACAATGCCATTATACGATTCGTCAGTAAACATTGCTTTATAGTGCATTTGATACCATAACTCCACATAACTCAACATCCATTTGCAATCTACAAAGTGTAAAATTTCAAAATCAAATTCACTCTTATCTCTTTGTAAAATCTCAAATTTCAATGTGTTACATGATGAAGTATAAGTTCTCCAATCAGTTTGTTTTACAATCTTACGTTTTCTTACTTTGCCTTTGAGAGGAGGTCTTTTCTCTACCTTGGTAATCTTCTTCTGACCAATGTACCACTTACCGTTTACTTTGTCAGTTACTTTGTAAATGAAACCTAAAGGAGGGTTTTCATCGAAGTCTTGAGGAAGAGATAATCCTTCTCTTAGATGCCAATGTCCTAGGTCAACAATTTGTTGATGTGAATCTGTCATGAATACATTTTATCATACTTTTTTATCTTGGGGAATAGAACTGTGATATAAATATAGATGCACCGTCTCTTAGGTAGTGTGCTTAAGATGCGCGGTGTGGGATTGGCGACCAATAATACGCGATATACAAAAAACTAAATTTGGAATAGTTAGTGTTATAAGTTGCTTTCAAGTTTTCAGACAGTTTTGATGCACTATAAAACTGCAACAGGGTAGATTGTGGCGTAATGCCACTCATAACCACCTGCATTTTAGGCAGACTTCTTAGGCTTTTCCAAGAAAATAGAAAATTGGCAAAGCCGTTTTTCGTATAGTGATGAAAACACTACTTTGTTGATAATCAATGACTTACATGGATAGTTATCATTTTTGAACTAAAATGGGCTATAAAGAGAAAAGAAAAAAGAAAAAGTCTATTAAAAGAAAAAAGAAAAGAGAAAGGATACAAAGGGGGATTGGCTCACTACCGCTCAACCAAAAAACAATATTACATAATCAATATTACATAACATTTAACTGTTGGTGGAATGGGAACATAAAAATGGTTCTATTTTCCATTCTTTTATGTTATAGATAATGGTTACATGATTGTATGGGATAAGTTACCATTGGAATAATGGAATGAATCATATATAATGAAATTTTGAGAAATTGAAAATTTGGTATTGACAAGAGAGTGGAGAGAAGGTATAATGAGGTCATGAGCGATGTGATAACGATAAAGAAGTTGGAAGTACCTAAAGAATTTCGTAAAGAGAACATGCTTCGTAGGCTTATCAAATTTGAGAGTGGAATTCGTGACGTAGCCATGTATGAGGTGATTCGTGAGAATTGGCAGTTTGGTACAGGTCATCGTGGATATGAAGTAATGATTATACGATACTCTCCAAAGGACGTAGAGTATTATGGAAATATAACTCCTGCTGGTTCACCTATTCTTCCTAGTAATGAACAGTTTGGTTCTTATGGTTGGCATTACAATCGTTTTGAATCTGCTGATAAGAAATTCAAGGAACTACTCGTAGAGCCTATTCGTAAAGGTGGTAAAAAAAGTTCAGTAATTTTTATCTGAAAACAAAAAGAACTATGATAAAATCTTTTTTGAGGAGAGGGAAATGCCTTGGGAACAATTTGAAAAAATAGTAAAAGACATAGAAAAAGATTTGAAGATTGATAGAATGAATATGGATGAAAAAACATTACAAATTCCTTCTATCAAACATTATTGGATTGCAGAGCTTTACCGTTCCAAAATTCAAATTCAAAATCTTGAGAAAAAGAAGAAAGATTTGTTCAAGGCATTTGCTGAGTCTGACAGAGTAATGGAGATAGGCTTATCCAAGGATGCTATTCAGAGACAGTTCAACGCAACTAAGAAAGTTCAAGAAATCAATGAGAGGTTAGAGGAATTAAAAATCATCGTTGAATACCTTGAGGACGCTAAGTATGTATTAGGTAGAGCGACTGATGACATTAAGAATCGCATTGAATTAGAAAAAGTTGAAAGATTATGAAAATTGAGAAAGAACAGATTGGTATTGTTGAATTTGCTGATGGACATGCAAACTTGTCAAATTCAGCATTGTTGGAGAAAATTTACACAGATAATAATGTTGCTTCCAAGTTGAAGAAGAGCGACAATATCTATGTATATGAGTTGTTTGACATTGGTTCTGCGAAGCCTTTGTTTACGTTTGTCTATAACAAGGGATTTATGAGAGGTAAAGTATTCTGTATACTTCTTACTCATACATTTATAGAAGATAAATGGAATACAGAAATTTCAGAACCTTTTATCAAGGAAGGTGAGAATTGGGTAAGTGGAAAATTCCGAACAAAAGCACGTGATGAAGAATTTACCAAGATTATTCAAAGTGTTGATTTTTGGAAGTAATGAATGATACAGAAATTGTATAGTGGATTAGAGAAAAGAAGATAAAACTTCCACCAAGTGACACTAGAGCCATCCATAAGTACAACGATGACTTTCAAATAAGCATATGTAATTTGAACTTCTTAGGTTGTAAGAACATGTGGCTAGTGACTTATGAAACAGAATTTCTAAAGGACGATATTGAAATTTGGAATGGTTTTGTAATCAATAAGAAAAAAGAAATTTTAGAATATGTCGGAAAGTGAGTTGATTGAATACCTCCGTGATAAGAAGAAGATAAATCTTCGTCATGGTATGGATTGGGGATATAAGAAGAATGGAAAACATATCTCAATCTTCTGGGTAGATGAGGAAGGACTTTTCCAAATTGGCTACCATAACATTCAAGGAGATGTTGTTCTAACAGAACTTGAATTCTGGGTAGACAAAGATTGGGATGTAAAGAGAGATAATAATGCTCCTGATGTTCCTAACATGTGGTACTTCCCTCCATACGTTGACAGAGTTGTTCAAGAAATGACTTCACATAAAACTAACAAGCCCATAACTTTCTAAGGTTATGGGCAACTTTTTTATTATATTATTCCCCTAATATCAACACTTATGGTATAATAGTCTTAGTAATGAATGTAAACGTAGACTATTTGCCTAAGAAGGACTATTGCAGATTTGAAATTGATGACCTCGATATCTTTGAGAGATTGAGGGAAGAGTTTTCTGTACCTAATGAAGCAAAGAAGTTTGTGAAAGGCCCTAACCGTAGATTCATTCCTGACAGAATCTATTTCATTACTCCTACAGGTCAATGTCATTATGGTATTGCTCCTCTTATTCTTGATTGGTTGAAGAAGAATGTCAATACACGAACTGTCACTTATCATTTCACCTCCGCATATTCTTCCAAGTTTGAAGTTAAGCCTTGGGAAGTTGTACGTGATGATTTGAATTTGAAACTTCGTGATTATCAAAAATAGGCGGTCAGCAGAGCATTAGCTCAGAGATTTGGTACATTAGTCATGGGTACAGGTGCAGGTAAAACTCTCACTATTTCCTCAATTATTCATAACTTATTCAGTATGAGTCAAGTAAAGCGTGTGATGATTCTTGTACCTGATAATGGTCTTGTAGTACAGTTCCATCATGACTTGGTAGAGGATTACGGATTGAAGCAGAAGGTATGTTTGTTCTATGATAAGTTCAATACCATTGATGAGGATGCAGAGATTATCATTGCTAATCGTCCATTGTTCCTTGCGAGATTTTCAGCCAATGAGAAATTCTTTAGAGAGAAGATTGACTGTTTGATAGTGGACGAAGCTCACAGTATTAAGAGAGATAATAAGGTGAGCAAGTGTATTGAGAAGATGAGGAACAAGTTTCGATATGGATTCACAGGTACATTAGCAGAGAACAGAGAAGATAAGATGCGTAACATTGGATTGTTAGGTCATGTTATCTACGAAAAGACATCCAAGGAATTGAGAGATGAGGGATTCTTGACAAGTGCTACCGTTCAAATTCTCAATCTTGAATATACAAAGAATGTATGTAAGGGTTTGGACTACCAAGCAGAAAAGGAATGGTTGGGCATTTGTAAAGAGAGAAATGAATTCTTGACCAAGTTGTTATTCACATTGAGGAAGAATTCTCTAGTGATGGTGAATTACCTGAATCATGGATTTACATTGGAGGAATACTTGAAGAAGTTCAATGATAGTTTGCCATAGGAAAAGAGAAAACAGATATACTTTATTCGTGGTGAGGTTGATACTGATACTCGTGAAGAAGTAAAGAAGTTGATGGAGAAAGAGAATGACATAATATGTATAGCCATTACAAAGATATTCTCTACAGGTATCAATATCAAGAACTTACATAACATTGTCTTAGCAGCAGGTGGTAAGAGTTCGGTAACAGTAGTACAGAGTATTGGTCGTGGTTTGCGCTTACACCCTGATAAGAAGGAATTGAACATCTGGGATGTAGTAGATACCAACTACAAGTATGCTAAGAAACACGCAGAGAAGCGACAAGAGATTTACGCAACAGAAAAAATTCCAACAAAAATTAGAAATATTTCTCTCTAAGAAAAAAGAACTGTGATATAATAAAGACATGGAAGAAAAGAAGTACATTATGTGGAGTGATGGTGTAGTAAGTTCATTTGGTGAGCTTGTTTCCAAAGAAGGTGACACCATTACTGTAAAGAATCCTGTAATCATTATGTTTACAGCGGTGAATGAGCCTGTTCTTGATGAGAAGGGTGAGGTAAGACTTGATGATGCAGGTCGTCCTCTCATGAAGGGTTCTCTCAATTGGGACATGAATCCTTACATTTTTGGTGTATGTCTCAAGGATGAGGAAGATAACATTTGGACTTGTACCCCACGAAACATTATTTCTGAGGATGCACAGTTCGATGAGCGTCTTGTAAAGCATTATACTACACTTATTGGTCTTTGTGGTAAGCGTTCTGTAATTCCTGCTGAGGATGCCGAATGCCCTATTAAGCCTGCAAGTCTATAATAAGAAAAAAATCTAAAATAAAATCCAACAGAAGAAGCGAATAAAAGTATGGCAAAGAAGAAAGAAGAAACTACAGTTGATTTCAACTCCTTGAGTGATAAGGAGAGACAGAAGATTATTGATAAGGCATGGGGTGTATTGGATGAGTGTAATCCTGAAGCATCCATGCTTGACAATGCACTTTCCAACATTGATACCTTTGATGATACAGGGTGTTGTATGTTGAATGCACTCCTTAGTGGTCGTATTGTAGGAGGTGGATTCCCTGAGGGTCGTATGACCGTTCTTGCTGCCCCTTCTTCTGTTGGTAAATCTTACATTGGACTTCAAGCAGCAGCCATTGCTCAGAAGAAAGGTAAGCGTATTCTTATCTTTGACTCTGAGAATGCTATTGATAGTGAGTTTGCTCGTAACCTTGGTCTTGATGTAAGCAAAGTAAAGTATTTCCCTGTAAAGTCTATTGAACAGTGCAAGAATAGTATGTATGCTTTCTTGGAATTTGTTCGCAAGCAGGGAATGAAAGGTCAGTTCTTCATCCTTGTAGATAGTCTTGGTGCTATGATGTCTGAAATGGACTTCAAGCGTCTTGAGGATGAAAGTGATAGTGCTGATATGGGTACGCTTGCTAGAAGCATGAAAGGCTTTATCAAGATGATGACCAACATGTCAGCATGTACCAAGACTACCATTGTATGCACCAATCACATCTTTGATAATCCTGGTCAGATGTTCCCCTCACTTGAAAAGAATATGAGTGGTGGTAAGGCTGTGAAGTATCATGCTTCTACTGTTCTTCAGCTTTCTGCTGTACAGGTAAAGGAGGGTGATGCAGACCGTAAGACAGGTGATGAAGCAGCTATTGGCTCTAAGGGTATGACAGGTGTTGCTATCCGTGGTCTTAGTATTAAGAACCGTATTGTAAAGCCTTACATGGAGGGTTCTATGTACATCTCTTGGCAGAAGGGTCTTCGTAAGTATTACGGACTTCTCGAACTTGCACAGGAGTTTGACCTCATTTATAATAAGGCAGGTCGCCTTTACATCCGTGCTACTGAGGAAGGTGCAGAGGATAAGTACATTGGAACTAAGCAGGAGATTCAGACTTCCAAGAAATTCTGGGATGAATACATTCCTGAGCTTCAGAAGAAGATTGATGAAGCATGGGTTTATAACAGTACCAATGCAGACCTCATTGATGATGCAGAAGAGATTATTGATGAGGTGATGGATGAAGAACTTGACGATTAAAGATTTCCATACATAATAATTCGCATAGTAATTCAGGGACAGGAGGGATAACCCCCTGTCCTTTTTGATTACTTTGCATCACCCCAGAAAAGAACTTCCACATTCTCGCCGAGAGTATACTTCCATTGGAAGTAAGCAGCAATCAGGTTTTCACTTGTGCTCTGGCGGCGAGTGGGCATCTTCAAGTTATAGTAACGGTTGATGTAATTCTGTAAAGCCTTATCATTCCAGCAGCGGTCATGAGTTACATATACGCAGTAGAGATAAGCAGCACGAGCGGAAGTGTTTTCAGCAGGAAACCAGCACTTTACTTTTGCATCCCATACAAGTTCAAGGCTAACGGTCTCCCCACAATCGAGAGTAATATTAAGGTTGATGATAGCAGAAGACTTTTTATTCGGAGTACCAGAAGCGGAGTATGTGATGTTAGCCATGTTGTTTGTTTTCCTTTCTCTTGTTGACAGGGACATTATAGCAAAGATTTGAATTTTTGTCAAGCTAATTCTGTAAGAATTTTTTAGAAAAATGAAAAAAATAAGGAGGGGATTTCTCCCCTCCGTTATTATTAGAAGTTGTGGTCGTAGAAAGCGCAAGAGTAATCGCGGAGTTCTCCCATGCTCACCCAACGCTTCTTCAAACGTCCTGTGGGAGTCTTGAGAGGTTCACCACCCCATGTTTCAACCACCCACTTACCGAACTGGGACATACCCTTTACCTTACGGTGTGTAACCTCAGTCTTATAACCTGTCAGTACAAGAGGAGCATAACGCTGTTCCTCATTGTTGTAGCAGTAGTAACCATCGAACTTAGGAGTGAAGTCACGCTCAACCTCATAACCAACGAGGATATCACCTTCCTTCACGAGGAGATAAGAGTGAACGTCACTGTAACCAAAACGATTGAGGAAACCAATGATGTTAGCATCTTCAAGACCGAACTCAGAAATGTTTTTGATGTTGTTCATGGCGGTATTATACAAGAGATTTGAATTTTTGTCAAGAACTTTTTTGAATTTTTTACCACTTTTTATTCTTCCAGATTTTGTTGATGCGATTGCAAACCTTACGAGAGAACATGAGTTCGTCATTGAAGAGGTGCTTGAGGATTACCTTCTCATCAATGCAGTGATTCATACGAGAGAAGTACCACTCCTTAAGTTCGTTGGAGTAGAGGACATCAGCGTAGAAGCGAGAGTAACCACCATTGTTATTGGGGAGATGAAGGATGATAGCGATAGAAGCAGGATTTTTCTCAGAACCTTTGCGACCGTCACAGATTACGTTTACTTTCATGTCTTTCATTGTTTTTGTCCTTTCCTTGTTGGTGTGACCACATTATACTAAAGATTTGAATTTTTGTCAAGAACTTTTTTGAATTTTTATGAAAAAAGTTTTTTTTCTTTCAAAAAGTAGTTGACATATATTATCAATTCTGCTATATTATTTTCATGCAGATTACTAAAGACGATTATAAGAAAGTTATTATACGAAAGCCTACAGATGATGAGCAGCGAGCAGCAAAGATTGTAACGAGTGATTACGCTATATCTTGTATTACTATTCATTCTTCTATTCTCAAAACACTAGGTCTTGTGGATAAGGTATATCGTTCCAAGGAAGCTATTATCAAGTATTCTAACAAAAAAGAGATAGCAACTGTTAAGAAAGATTTGAACGCATTTGTAAAGTTCTTTCCTAAGAATTTCACTACTGAAGATGCTTGGAACTTCAATGAGAATTGTCAAGCATGGCCCAACTTCATTCAGATGGTGAAAGATACTCAGCCTAAGTCTTGGAAAGGTTTGGTTGTTCCTCCTTGGGTAAAGGCTTCCTTTAGAACTCCTAATTCGTTCCTCAAAGCAGAAAAGTATGGTCGCTCTTGGCAGTCTGTTTGTGACAGAGAGGTACTTGATGGTATGAGTGAGTATTTCTGTACGTAGATTACATTGGAATCTTTCAAAGATATGGCATTCCCTTACCTTGATAGCATTGCTTGTCCTTCTGTGAAAGGTCATACTCAAACGGTGATTTGGAAAACTGCTTATAAGCGTCAGTTGAAGATTGAGTAGGAGTTAGGTAAGAACTTTACTCCTAAGTTGATGGCATTCCTTCTTGCTCCTTCTACTCTTGATGAGATTGAAAGAGAATGGGAGATTCGTCTTGAAGATTATAATGGCACTTGGTCTGACCTTTGTAATCATCTCTATTCTCCACACATCATTACGAAGATTCGCAATAATCTTGGTGTAGAAGTTCGTAGCCGTACCAAGGGTGAAGTTCGCAAGGGTTCTGAGTTTACTGATAAGAAAAAGTATGAAGCAACTATTGCCAAGTATGAGCAGAGACTTGGATGTTCTATGGAACATTTCAATGAGAGTATTGAGAAGCAGAAGATTGAGAATATGAAAGATGAGCTTGTGAAGCTTCAAGTTCAGTATAGTGAAGCAAAGATAGCAGTACAGCATGCAAGAAAGAATAAGAGTTCTGATTATGATAATCTTTCAGCAGCAGCCAAGCAGATGAGGAATCGCATTACGTATCTCAATAACACTATTACGAAGCTTGAAGCAGAACTTCCTAAGAAAGTGGAGGCTTATGAGATTGTCAAGGAATATACAAAGAAGAATAAGGATTTGATGGAATTCATTGAGGAATCGAGAAGTTGGGAGGAAGTGAGTCAGCTAGAGGAAGATAGTCTTGCTGATGCTATCAAGCGACAGAAAAATGAACAGAGCATTCCTTACTATACTTGGAGATTCGTTTGTGATAAGATTGACAGAAAAACAGCACAACTAATCGAAGATACACTTGAGGAGAATCTCAATAAAGGTAATGGAGTGAATGGTGAAGATGGTTATGTAAATGTAACCTCATTCCCTATGGAGAAGTCATTTGAATTCTTTGTGGATTATCCTAAGAGTTCTAATATGTTTAGAGCATTCAAGAATAAGGGGAAGGCACTTGGTTCAATTCTAATGGAAGGTGTTGCACATCATTTAGGAATCAAGTTTGTCTGTTGTGAGGGTGAAACCTTTGTGAATAGTCCTATGGAAAAGACTATGGGAGGTGACATGCTTGAGTGGGTGGGAATCTAAAAAGAACTCATGTATAATGGATAGTGTATGAAGCCTAATGAGACATACTTAGAGAAGTTGTTATTCAAAAGTCTAGTAATGGATTTCGCATTCTTGCCTATGGTGAATGTGAAGTTCAAGCCTGAAATTTTTGCTGACAAGTCATTTGAGGAAGTATCTAGGTTTTATCAGAAGTTCTATAATGAAAAGGGTAGAGTCCCTACTCTCCAAGATGTGAAGTTGCTTGCCAATACAGATGGTTTAGCACAACATGTAAGAGAAGCATTTGGTAATATTAAAGGCGTTGACCACAAGGAAATGCCTAAAGAGGAACTTTATAATTACTTTGAGAATTACATAAAGAAGCGTCTTGCTCTTATTACGTTCAAAGACATCTTTAGTAACTATGACCCTAATGGTGACTTGGATAGTGACATGTTGGTAGAGAAGTTTACCAATGTGGCATCACTCAAACTAATCCAAGAGGATGCGTTTGACATTTACAGAGACGTAGAGAAGTTCATTCAAGAGAGTAGAACAGATAATAATCGTATTCCTTTAGGATTCACAGAGATTGATAAGATTATCAATGGTGGTCTCCCTGCTGATGGTAAAGTGTTAGGAGTTGTTTCTGCCCCTACCAATATGGGTAAGTCAATCTTCCTTGCCAATATTGCTGTCAATGCTTGTAAACAAGGTAAGAATGTACTTGTTGTTTCCCTTGAAATGAGTGAAACTGTATATGCACAACGTATCTACGCTGATTTGTATAATCTTCCTATCAATAGTATTCCTATGCTTACTGAGGAACTTAGACAAAGTGTTGCCACTAAGCAGTATGGTAAGATGAAAATCAAGGAATTTCCTCCTAGCACATTGACAGTAAGTGCTTTGGATGGTTACATTGAACAGTTGGAAAGACAAGGTGAGAAGTTTGACTTGATATGTGTTGATTATTTGACCTTGTTATATGCACCTAATGCAGACAATAGCAATGAAGCAGGTAAGAGGATAGCACGAGAAATGCGTGCATTGAGTTACAAGTACAAATGTCCTGTATTCACAGCAGCACAGATTAACCGTGATGGTATGAGTAATACCCCTGACATGAAGTATTTTGCAGAGTCTATTGCCATTTGTGCTGAGGCTGATTTTATTGTTTCCTTATACAGACAAGAGGAAGATTTGACAATGGGAATCATGAGAGCAGCAATCTTGAAGAGTCGATTAGGTGCTAAAGGTATGACAGTTCCTTTGAGATTCAACATTGAAAACTTGCGATTTGAAGATGCTCAAAGTGTAGAATTAGGTGAAGCAGATTAGGGAAGTCCATCAGAAGCGATACAAGGGATGAACAGTTTGTTTGAGTAAATAAAAATTGAAATGTCTGAATGGGATTATTTACCTACACCATATGAGAGTTTAGTAAAAAACGAATAGTTACATTCGTTATTGATGATTATGTCTCTTGGATGTATGATTTCAGGTAAAGTAATCAGTCCTATTGACCTTTTTTTAGTCGCTCAGTAGAATGTGGAATTCAAAGAAATACTAAATAGAGAGTTGGAAAAGAAATCTTTACAAGATTTTTTGAAAACATTGCTTCAATTTGAAGATTTACGGAGTTAGAAAAAGAGGGAAAGGATAAAAGAATTAATAGGTGAATATGTTAGACGAAGTAGAACAAAAAATATATAATCAATACTTAAGAGCAATGGCTGATAAGTATCAGCGTCCTTATAAGGCGAGAAAGGATTTCTCTAAGATGCGTGAAAAGGATGTATTGCAAGTTCAAAAGTTACGAATGTTCTTTGAGCAGTATAAGGATGTGAATCCATTCCAATTTTTCAAAGCAGGGTTCAAGTATGAATTGAGCACCTATCCTACCCTTGAATACTTCACTACATTGAGAGCTACACGAGTTTATGCTAAACATATGCGTGAGAAGTATAACGAGGATGTAGATAACATTGAAAGTATAAAAGACTTCAAAGACGGAATCTTATTCATCTATGGGTTTATTCAAGAGAAAGACATTACGCTTGCAGATTATAAGACATGTATAAATGAACATGGAGTACCTTGGATAATCATTCATTTGAAACAACAGAATATCAGTTTTTATCATATTCATTGCTTAGAGATTGACATTGATATTTTCCCTTATGATTATCGTGAGATGATTACGGAAGAATTTGAAAAAGTATGGGAAGATACTAAGGAGCAATATCTTAGGAGCAAAGAGATGAGAGAGATAGGAACAAGATTTAATAAATTTTCACAAAGATTGATAAAAGCAGGAAAAAAATCTTGACGAGTTATCAGAACTTGTGTATAATAGTTTTCGTAACAGGGGGCGGTACTGGTTGCTCAAGTGAGTAACGAACACGCAATATTATAAGGAATAGTAAAACAAGGAATAGTAATTATGAGTATTGACTTAGACGCACTTGTAAGTGCAGTAGTAGCAAAGACGGATAGTGGTAATCGTGTTAAGAAGGAGTTTCTTTCTAGCAAGATTTTCAAGTTTGTAGCCCCTAAGCCACAGAAGGGTGAGAAGATTGAGGATGTATCTAACACATATATTATCAAGCTTCTTCCTTGGACTAAGGATGGTGCAGAGGGTTTCCACAAGACTTATGTATACCGCTATCAGTATCGTTGGCAGGGTATGCCTGAAGTTGGTCAGAAGTATGGTAAGTGGAATTACGTAACTTCTGCTGGTAATATCGGTGAAGCATGTCCTATTGATGAATGGCGTAACGAGTTCCTCAAGGCTAATAGTGGCAATAGTGAGGAAATCAAGCGTGTACTTTCTCCCCTCAATCGCAATGAGGTTCGTATCATGAATGCTCTTATCGTGGATGACCCTGTGTCTCCTGAGAATAACGGTAAGGTATTCCCTGTAGAGCTTAATAAGGCATTGTGGGATATTGTTGATGGTGCTCTTCATGGGCAGTTGGATGCACATTTCTCTGAGATTCGTGGTTCTTCGGTAAAGGTTGCTAAGAAGGTATTTGACCTTTCTCCTGATGGTATGAATCTCCGTGTTAAGGTAACACTTAATAACGGTGGTATTCCTCAGTTTGCCAAGTCTGAGATGTGCTTTGCCAAGGCTGACCTTTTTGGTGATAATGGTATTGATGCTAATGCAGAGGATACCAAGCGCATGCTCAAGGAGGGTGTTTCTCTCAAGGATATTGTGATGGCTCGCATTGAGTCTGACATGATTGACCCAACTGAGATTGTAAAGGATAGCATTCGTCCTTATGGCGATGTGAAGAAGCTCTTTGTGAAGTCTTTCCTTTCCAATCCTAAGATTTCTATGCATGTTTCTGCTGCATGGATGTCCGATGAGGAAAAGGTTGCCCCCAAGGTAGTTGCTTCCAAGGAGGAAACTCACGAGAATACTGAGGTTGAGGATGACTACAGCCTTGATTCTTCTGATGCTTCCGTTCCTACTTTTGCTGAGAGTAATGACATGGATGACTTCATGGCTGAGCTTGAGGCAGAGCAGATGGGAATGTAATCTATTGATTTATAAGTGCTAACAATGAGGGAGTTTTATTCTGAAAAAATGAATAGAACTCCCTTATAATATATTGAGATATGGCTAAAGTACCGTTAAATTCGAGAGTAGGTGCTTATGGGCAGCAGCAAGGTTATTATCCTCCTCAGCAAGGTATGAGTTATGATGACCTACATGAGGGGCCGATTGACCCTAGATAGATTACGAAAAATGGTGGTGCATTATTCTCATTTGTGAATGCTGTAGCAAGAGGTGTAGCAGAGACAGAGGGTAATGAATTAGCAGTTCGTAACTATGTAGGTTCATCAAAAGACCAGAACTCAATTTATCACAGTAAAATTCCATCATTGGAAGCTGTTGGTAATAACATGGCGAGGATGATGAATGAGGGTGAGAGAAGACGTGCGATGGCTCAGCAAAGAGTAAATCAGCAACCTGTAATTCAGGTGAATCTCACTGACTTATTGAATGCCTAGAAAGCATTTGACAACATTACACAGGGCAGTAATCGTCCTGTTATTCAAAACAATTATACAAAAGAAGAACCTAAAACTATGAGCGATATTGATATTTCGGATTATCTTGGTGGCACACCACAGCGTAGTGCCGTGCAGCAGAATAACACTTTCTATGTAAACATGGACAAGACAACTAAGGCTCTACTTGCTGAGCAGGTAAAGACTAACAAGCTCCTTGGTATTCTTGTACAGTCTGTCCGTGAGAACGGTGTTAAGATTGATGAACTTCCTCAGCACATTGCAGAACTCATTGCTGCCAATGACCTTCCTGATGCAGACCTTAGCGAGGATGTTTCCACGGATATTGACGATACACTTCTTCCTTAATAAATTATGATAAATGTAACTGTCTCATCTAAAGAATTACAAACATTCATCTCATCTATTCTCAATGTGGATAGAAGTGGTGTCTCATTGAAGTTCTTCCCTGAATTTGTTGAAGCCCTTGTTCTTTCAGAGGATAATTCTTCCGTTATTCTTTATACGAAGTTGAATATCCTTGAGATAAGTGGAATGGAAACAGATGAATTGGTTATTCATGTTAAGGACTTGACCAAGATGCAGAAACTATTAGACATGAATAATGGTGAGACATTTACATTCTCTATCAGAGATAATCACATTTACTTTGAGAATGACATGGTAAAGGGTGCTAAGTTCATGTTAGCAGATAGACCCTCAAAGACTGTGAATGCGAGAGTAAATGTTCAATGGTTCAACAGCTTTGAAAAGACTTCAAGAATGAAGATTAGCAAGCCTGTTGTAAAGAGTATCATTCAATGTTCCTCATTCACTTCTGATGATGCGAACAAAGTCTATGTTTACCAAGATATTGAAAAACGATATCGTGAAGTAAATGATGGGGAGACAGCAACTCATGTATACGATGAACAATTGAAGAAGTTTAGACTTCCTATTAAAAAGTAGGTTGTTATAGACGATGAAGTGGTGATTGAGGAGGAAGAACCTACTCATGTTGAATATGTTGTGGATGTTGCGATTGCTGAAATCAATGACCGAACAAAGAACAATCTTGACATGATGAGCATTTATATTGGTGATATTGAATCTGGTAAAATGGAGGGTAAAGTAATTCTCAATGTTTCTACACTTAGCCGTTTGTTCCTTGCTGATGAAATGACCCTTGAAACATCATTCATTGGACAAGGTGTAAGTCGAACAGAGATTGTATTCCTTTCCTTTACGAATGATAATGTAAGTGTTCGCTATCTTCTCAATACATTACGTTCATGAGTAATCGTTTCAAAGAAGGAGACATGTTTGGAATCAATGCCCCTGGTTACAGAGGGCATTTTGTCATCTTGGTTAAGATTGAAATGCCTTGGTTATACTTTTACGATACAGTAGATAGGCAGTATTTCATGACTAATTATACGGATGCTAAGAGAGCAGAGAAGATTATAGCCCATAGTCCTGATGATAGACATAAATTGCCTTATTTGGATTATGTGAAGACAATCCCTGACAATATTTGGTATCCGTTGAAAGAGTATTGTGACCAAGCAATGAAAAGAACTGCAATAAAACATCGAAATTTTATCAAAAAAGTATAAAAAAGTTCTTGACAAAAACATTCAACTAATGTATAATCCTCCTGTAACCTAAAAGAAACAGAAAGGACACTATTATGGGACTTGACATGTATGTAAACATTCGCCACAAGAATACTCAGAGCAAACTTGATGCTTATGAAGCATGGGAGCAGAAGTATTCTTATGAAGAGTTTCAGCGTCTTACTGAAGAGCAGAAGGAAGAGTATCGCAATTCTGAGCCTGAGTATGATAACGATATGTATGGTAAGGAGTTGATGTATTGGCGTAAGGCTAATCAGATTCACAATTGGTTCGTTCAGAACTGTCAGGGTGGTGTTGATGATTGTGAGCGTCATGTGATTACGGTTGCTGACCTCAAGAAGCTCAAGGAACTGTGTGAGAAGATTCTTACGATGACTGAGATAAAGCAGGAGTTGCGACCCACTTATCCTAATGGTTGGTTTGAAGAGCCTGTTTATGTAATAAAGGATGTTCGTCTTCTCACTCTTGAAGGTGTTGAATACGCTTCTGAGCATCTTCCTAGTTGTAGTGGTTTCTTCTTCGGAAGTACGGAATACGATGACTATTATGTGTGGGATTTGGAGAATACCATTGAGCAGATTGATGATACATTGGACACTCTTAACTGTGAGTATGGTTTCGCTCTCAATAGTGACCTTGTAACAGGTGAATACAAGGGTGACTACATCATTGAATACATGTCGTCTTGGTAAATAATTTATATTATCGTTGAGCCAAAGGGGTGGTAGTTAATTCTACCGCTCCTTTTTTTATAGAACATGCGTATAATAGTTTGTATGAATAAGGTGCTAGTAATAGACGGAGAAAATCTCCTCCACAGAAGTTATCACGCAGCATACAAATTGTGGCATGACAAAAAGCCTGATATGTATGTTCGTTTTTTCCTTTCCACTCTCAAGAGTTATGTAACTCAATTCCAACCTGACAAGATTGTTTGTACTTGGGATTATCGTAAGAGTGGTCTTTCTAACGAGCGTAAAGAACTCTACGAGGATTATAAGAAGGATAGAGTGTTCAATGAAGCTGTTCAAGAATATGCTGATGATATTCGTGAGATTCTTGATAGTCTTGGTGTAGCACAGATTCATCCTCTTATGCGTGAGGGTGATGATATTATGTATTGGTTGTGTGCAGTAAAGTATCCTAATCAGAGTATTCTTGTAAGCACTGATACCGATATGTACCAATTGATTGTCCCTGAGCTTTCGGAGAATAAAGTATACAATCCTATCAAAAAGATTGTTATTACGGAGAACTATCTCAAGACAAACTATAACGTAGAAGATGGTAGACAATTCATTGTTCGTAAGGCTTTGAAAGGTGATACTGCCGACTCTATCAAAGGTGTTGGTTCTAAGGAAAAGAAACTCACTAAGAATCGTCTTGAAGCGGTAGTAAAGGCAATGGGTTCTGCTTTTGATGTAGAGAATGTAACATCACAGAATCTTCTTGATGATGAGGAGTTAGGAGTATTCCTTACAAACATTGAGATTATGTGTTTGGATAGAGTAAAGGAGAATGCTGATTAGATTGCTTATTACGAGGAACAGTTGAATGAGGAAAGTAAGGCTGATAGAGTTAAGTTCAAGCAACACATGGCTAAGCATGAGTTTTGGACAATTCATAAGCAAGCAGATAAGTGGTTTAATCTATTCAACCCTGTGAGAATGGATGATTTATACGCCAACCTTTTCCATTAAAGAACTCCCAGAGGATTATGTGACTAGGAAGTTTTACTCTCTTGGTCACAATCCTACTTACCATAAGGGCAATGGCAGTTACAACTGCGGTTGTCCTATTTGTCATGAGGGTAAGTCATGGGGTAAGAAGTCACGCTGTTGGTGGCTACCTGAGCAAAACCTAATCTACTGTTTCAACTGTGGTAGAGGTTATACTCCCTATTCTTGGATTAAGGAGGCAGGGAATCTCACTTACCAAGACATAAAAAAGGAAGTATTAGGAGGTGAATATAACATCGTCAATCTTGATAAGGAAGATGATGAACTTATTGATGAAGAAGTAATTGATGATGTATTTGGTGTTCCTTATGATAGTGTAAACCTATTGGAATTTTTAGATGGTTCAAGTGATAGTGTAATCAATAAAGCTGTCAAGTATTTGAAGGACAGAGGATTAGATACTGCTGTGAATCGTCCTGACAAGATTTACTTGAGTCATAAGGATTATACACATGGAGATAGAATAATCTTTCCATTCTTTGATGGATGGGGAAGAATACCATTCTATCAATCACGTGCATTTGGAGGAACTGATAACGAGGTAATGGAACACGTGCGTTATCTATCTAAAGTAGGAGCAGAGAAGTCTGTATTCAATTTGGATAAGGTAAGTGGAGAGATTGATGACATCTATGTATTTGAAGGCCCAATTGATGCTTGTTTCATGAAGAATGGTGTAGCAGTTGCAGGTGTATCCGTAGGTGACAAGCAAGACTTGACAGATTTGCAGAGAAGCCAATTAGCAGCATTTACACTTACACATAGAATAGTATGGGTCTTGGATAGTCAAATACTCGATAAAACATCGGAAGAGAAAACACATAAACTTCTAGCGCAAGGAGAGTGTGTTTTTATATGGCCCAAAGAGATAGGTGAAAAGTATAAAGATTTCAACGAGTGGGCAAAGGGAGAGGGATTGAATGAAATTCCTGTTGATGTTGTAAAGAGTAATGTGAAGTGTGGATTGATAGATTCAATGAAACAGAAAACGGACAGTATGTTTGAAATACTGTCCGCTCAGAGAGAACCTGACCTATTAGGCGATTTAAGTTATTAATAGAGTTGTCTATCAGTAATGTTATAGATTGATTCATTCATCTCATAGAACAAATCATCTACTTCTTCCAAGATGAAAACGAGAGTATCAGTAGCACCTGTTGCTTTTGTTTTTTCAGCAGAAAGCATAACATCACCAAGCTTTTCCATACGAGAGCCAATATCAGTAGCCAACTTACCAAAAGTACCAACTGCCCATTGCTTTACTTTGAAAGGAGTTTCACCATAAGTGGAATCCATTACTTTTTTTACTTCATTACGGAGTTGGAACAATTCACGAGACTTGAGACGAATTTCACGAGCAATAGAACTCCAATTCTCTTGACCTTGATTACGGAGAACTTGTGATTTGAGAGTAGCAACAGAACGTCTGGCATCGCCAATAGTCTTTCTCATGACCTTGATGACAGGAGCAAGCTCTTCTCTAACATCAGAATAAGAATATTCATCAGAGAGAATAGGATTACCTGCTGCTTCTGCAAGGATTTGTTTGATTACAGATTTTCTATTCATAAGCGTGAATTACTTAAGCATGTCATCTACGGAAGTAGAACCGATGAGGGAGCGAAGTTCCTGACCAAGAGCAGCGATTTCACCTGCAATACGACCGATACGAGTACCACAAGCCTTCTTTACCTTAGCGAGAGGGCTGTTCTCAGTAGCATTATCCATTGCATACTTGATAGACTCAGGATTAGATGGGTCATTGAGAAGAGTAAGGAACTCTTCAACACGCTCAGCAAAGCCAATGATTTCTTGGTTAGCAGTCTCAATACGAGCCTGAATCTTATCCTTGAGCATCTGGTCTTCATTCTTAATATCTTCCATAGTCTGCTGTTGAACATCAGCAACTTCTGGATTATCGGCTGAGAGGTCTGCTTCAAGTGCAGCTTCTTCAGGAGAGATAGGAGCAGTAGGAGCATCCATTTCAGTTTCAAGGTCATCAGCAAGAGCATCCATGCTATCCTCTACGAGAACTGACTTACGATTTCTAAGGCTTGTTATAAACTTTGATTCAAATAATGATTTCTTCATTCTTTTCTTATTTAGTAAATAATTACAATGAATAAGAAAAAACATCTCAAAGAAGATAACACATTTGTGCTTTCTAAAGGTTCAAGTCCTTATAAACTTTACAGAGCACCTGAGCCTGTAATGAATGACGATAATAAAATGAAACAGAATTGGAAGGTACAAAGGGAAATTGAAGATGAAAGCAGATTACAAAAGTTACAGACTGTTGGTGAAATTGAAAAACTAAAAGACCCTATTTTTAACTTATTCAGGGATATAACTAGTATTAGAAATACCATTGAAGATTCTAAATCCTGGCCAATGGTAACTCAATAGAACATCCGTATAATGAATGAAATGCAAGAAATATTTGATGGAATGAATAAAGACATTGTAATGAAAATCATTCCATTGATTGACCAATTAGGCATGCAACCTTTTGTAAACGTAGATAAATGATTGAGAGTATTTTAATAGCTTTAGGAGTTTTAGGAAGTGGTGGAGTATACTACTTCATGAACAAACGTGTCAATGACCTTGAGAGTAAAGTAAGTAAAGCTGAATCAGAAGCCATTGTAGCAAAAGGTTATCAGCAGAATGCAGAGGAAAAGGTAATTGAATTACAGAAGACTTATACTAATTTTGTAGAGAATGCCAAGAATGAGATTGAAAAGACGAAGGTAAGTCTTGAGGAGAAGTATAAGAAGGAATCTGAATTGAAAGTTGAAAAGGTTATTCAAGATTATGAAGAAGCCTTGAAGTTAGAGACAGAGGACTTGGAAGAAAAGGTTGCACAGTTAGACGAGCAATTAGGAGAAAAGATTCAAGAGATTGCAGCAAAGAATACGATGCGATTCACTTGTGCATGTGATAGAACGAAGTATATTCCATGTACTATTGATTTGAGCGAAGACGAGAATTACTTCACTTGTCCTGACTGTGGAGCAGTTTACAAAATAGTTATTAGTGCATCTACTATTTTGATGAGTGGAATTACTAATAATCCTAAGATAGCCAACATGTACGATGGAGTAGAAGTTGGTGAAATTGACAGAACTCCCTTATAATAGAGTGTAGACAGATGGAGCAAGAAACAAGGGATTATGTAAACTCATTAGATTTAGATTCAATGGCACGTTGGATGTGTCTCATTGAAGGCGTTGATTATATCTTTGAAAAGATTGAAGAAGATGGCATGAATGAGGAGTACCTGTTCCGCTCTAAAAAAAGCTTCAATATACTAGAGCGTTCTCTAGTAAAATATATAGAATAGAGATTTGAAGCAATGCGAAGTGATATTATTATTGATTCTTCAAAAATTTGAAGTTATATTTGTAATACCTTTATCACTATTTGTATAGAAATGAACACGAGTTGGTGTTGAACTCTTTTCTACCGTATTGAAAACAGTTATATTAGGCTATTCAAACATTTTATCTGAGTCCTTTTTATGAACTGAATGTGAGATTAGTCTTCCATAATCACTTATAACAAATCTTGCCTTATCATACTACAAATTGTTTATATACGTAGTGTCAATTACTTTATTATTATGGATAGCCTATATTGAAGTTATTTTATTTTCTGATGGGTCTATTGCAATGCCATAGTCATAAGCAAGTATAGAACATTCTGATGAGTTTAGACCCACTAAAATAACAGTATCCATATCATCATCGTCATTTTTGTTTATATGAACAATAGGAACTACTTCTAAAGTAGATTCAAAATAATATGTATTATTCTAAAATATGGGATACTATTTTAAATCCTAATTGATGAAATCTTGGGATGTAATATAACATTTATAACCTAAGTCCAAATCATTGAATGAAACTTCTTTTGTGTTGGTAATAAATGTATGAATACCGTCATTTGACGTATGGATGTATTTGTTATCCATATTATAGTTAGCATCATGTTTGAAAATTATTTCATTGCCTAAGAAATAATTGTTTAGATTAGTGACTAATGTTTTATTAGAAAACTTCTAATGTGATGCTTCTCCATTGTACGACCATTTTAGTGTATTTCTTGAAACTTTTAGTTTATGGTCACGGAATCCAAAATGGTACTATTGTACTCCACTTCCTAAAGTGAAAGTGAGTACAATAGAATTTTTTGGGTTTACTAGTTTTGCTGATTTGAAATTAGACACGGTATCCTATTACTCTAATTAAGAATTTGTCGTTAGAAGAACCACTAGGAGCATTTGCAACTCTAATTGCAAATCCCTTGTTGTTATTTACAGATGTTTTGTGAAGAGGTACTTCTAATGTTTCACATCCGCTTGTCATTGAATTGTAAAGAAGTTTCTCATTGCCATTAATGCAAGAACTCTCTTTCAATGTAGGTATTGAAGAACTTGAAGTATCTCCGTAAGGGAATGAATATGATGAAGTTATATCATGTGATAACTATTCATAGTGTCCTGCAAAGTATATAGAAATTGGATAATCAGCAGATGTTTGTCTGTGAACTTCCATGATAACAGATGAAGCATGGGCAGGGATTATAAATTTATTATCATTACCTAAGAAATCACCTGTTGGGTATCTATATCCATTAGGATGTCCAGCAGCAGTTTTCATCATGTAGATGTCAACTACATTCATTGTGTATTTGACTTCTACAGATTGTGGAATTGAGATTTCACCACTTGAAACCCATGTAGTTATCTTATTTTTGCCTGTTTCGTTTACAGAACCATCTGCATTTGTCCATGAATAAGTTGTTGTCGTTTTACCGTCAGAAAGAACTACCTTTGAAACAATATAGTTATCATACTGGGAAATATCAAAAAGTGAAGATTGACCTGTACATCTATATGTTATAGTTGCATTATATGTCACATGTTTATCATTTACTATTTCAGTAATAGTTGTATCTTCTGAGAACTAATAATACTTACCATCATATATAATGGAATCTCTTATATCAAAGAGGGATGAAGTGTCAACCCCCATTATAGGATATATATAAAGGGCATCCAATTCATCTAATCTATCAACATTGAACTCATTTGTTTCTTTATTATATATTACGGTCAAATCGGTATCACTTACTTCTTTGAAAGCACCTTTTCTATCAATATAGAAAAGTCTTTTTATATCGTGAGGTAAAACTTGTTTTGACGAATAGCTTAGAATTGAATTGAGTGATACATATTTCGTGACACCTAACGATGTTGTAACTTTTAGTATATATGGTAATGAGTAATTTGTTGTATCATCTTCTGTGAATAATTTACTGTTACAAATTGCCTTATATACAGTTGCACCAATTGTTGTGTCAGTTTTCAACAACACAACATCACCGTTTACATTAAGCCCATATGAATATTTTCCTGTCCCTGTAATTTTTTTATTATCAATTAGCGTTTGATATCTTGATTTTTTACTGGATGTGCTTATTTCTATTTTTGCGATATATTCACCCTAATCAAGATAAGAAGTCAAATCAATCAAATTACTTGTGTCATATATGTATGGAGTGAAGAAATACTGTTTTTGTTCAGAATCATATGTTTCACCAAGAATGAAGAGATTCTCAACGTCTATGTTTTCTTTAGGTGTGTATATATTATTCTTTTTATCAAAGAAATTGAGATAAGAACCAGCTATAGTATATGGTTTAGGAATTGAGAAATTACTTGACAAATCAGAAGGTTTTGATGAAATTGTTATCTAACTGTGGCTTATTTCCATTGATACATCATCTTCGGAAGGTTGTGGAGAAAGTAAAACATATTTCTTATCAGAACTCTTATACTGATAATATTTTTTATCACTCTATTTATAATATATGATGTTTGGAATCTGTGTGTCAGTTCCATAATACTCTGTTATGATATATCCATCATTATTTTTAGAATATACATCATTTTGAGTGATTTGTTTTGGTAACTCAACATCAAAGTCGATTGGAAGTGATGCGAGAACACGTGTACTACTTGTCGAATTCTTGATTTTACTTTCGTAAAAATCTTCTTTAATTGGGGAGAATGAAAGACCGTCAATTACAGGAATGTTGGAAGTAACTGTTGAAGATTCATATGTGTTGTTACCAATAACAGTAAGTACGTCCTAGAAATCTGATTGACCAACTGTTGTGTTATATGATTTTTTCAAGCAATGGAAGAATGGAGCAGTAAGCCACAACATTGTTGTTGTTGCTCTAGTTGGTGTTGATGTCGTTTCTTCTGCTATTGCTGCTGCTTCATCGCCCTAATCAATGATTGGTGTTTTTTTAGTATTCCAACAAATAGGCATTGGTGTTCTAAGATAATTCAAACTTACGTTATCATTATTATCAAACTTTTCTATTTCATGTTCTGCCTTAGCAGCATAAACCAAATCATACTATTCGGATATGGTAAGACTACCTGTATTATTAAATCCAAGCGTTCCCATATAATTCAACTAAGAAGGTGAGTTGATAAAGAATGGGTCATTATAACCAAATCCTGCTCCTGCACCTGTAACTAAAGCAGATTTAAAACCAAGTGCCAATTGACTTGATGAACTATTTTCAGGAGTAATGTGAAGAACTCTCTATCCTGTAATTGGGTTTACTAATCCATCTTTGAGTAGAATGGTGTAATTTGGGATATTTTGTTTGCGAATTGATACTTTATATCCTGAATTACCATTTGAATCAACAGCAGGAATTAGTGTAAAAATTTTATCATAATTTGGGTCTGTGATGTTTTCAGTAGACTCAAAATTGAAGAACAAAGTATCGCTTGTACCTGTTGCCTTATCAGATAAAGTGATATTTTGAGGTAATGTCACTCTTTCGTGATTTAAACCAATAGAAGAAATGCTATTTTGCTAATCTTTCAAACAAACTCTCTTATTTTTTGTTTGAAATTGTTCTGAATCAAATGACGCAGTAAGGGTGGCAGCAGGAACAGACTTTACTTCCAAATAATTATGTGACCAGTTACCATCATTACCTGTTGGAGAACCGTCTTCGTTATAATTATTAGTATCATATTTGAATGTTCTATCCTTATATCCGATAGTTACACCATCAGGTTCGAGAACTCGCATGATAACGTAACCGTCTCCATATATAGGATATTCATTTTCATTAAGATTGCTGTTATTATACAAAGGAGTTCTTCTTCTTTGTTCGTGAGGTTCTAATTTTTTACCATCCCTATCATAAAAAACTTCTCTTATCTTGTTTTCACCTTCGTCAATAAGTTTTCTGACAGGTTGTTCAGTCTAGTTTACTGTAATGTTTTTATCAAATAAGATAATGGCGTTGTTATATAAGTCGTATGTATAGTCACCTGAATAAACGCCATACTTCTCAATGTAATCAGATTTTTTATTCCATCCGTTTTTACCATTGTCTTCATCCTTTGTATTATCTCCATCACTTTGACGGAAACGAGATTTTCTACCAAATAATGCAAACTATGTTTTATCTGTATTTGAGTCATATGTATCAAATTCATAACTCAATGGCTTAGCACCTGTCTTACCGCTTGATGATGAATGAATAAGAGGTTTAGAGTCAATAAATCCAAGGTATTTATTACCTGTAAGAATACCACCAGAAACAGATTCAGAGTCGTTTTCAGTAGGAGTGTTTGTAAAATTTCCTACGAAAACTCTACCTGTGTCTCTTGTGAATGCCAATTCACCCATAGTGAATTTGCCAAGGTTTTCATTAGTTCTTTGAACTTCATAACCTTGAAGGATAGATTGTTTCAAAACTGTATCGTTATAAATCTGAATAGAATTAGAAGCCATGATTTTATAGTATTTATAATTATAGTTTTATAAGAGGTAGCATAGTGATGTGTTCTGGGGAGAAGAAGCCACAAGCTGCTTTATTTTTTGAAGAAGCATATGCTTTTTTGTTATCGTTGATTTTTTCGTATGAAATATCAATATGGTTGGTGAATGGAATTGGCTATGAAGTCAATCCTCTATTGGGTTCAGCGGTATCAAAACGTGGGTCTTCAAAAGGTAATAAAGAATACCATGCTCTTGAGTGATTATTCACATATCTTTGTTTTTCTGATATGTCTTTTAATGGTATTTCATAATCATCAGGATTTTCATTTTCCCCAGGAGCAGCGAGACCAAGTGTTTCATGAGAAACATATGCACCAGGCATGTCATATTTTGGACGCAACTATGTTTCGATAGATTGATTCTATTTTTCTTCTTCTGTTTGGGTAGTTGATTGTACAAGTTCCTCTGTTAGAAGATATCTATAACCACCTGTTGTCCATCCATAAGGACGACCAATTTTACCATCGGGTATCTATGGGTTTTTTATTGTCAAAGGAATTTCATCATTCAATGGGTCTCTTTGCATAATTCTAGTTGGGACACCATTTACATTTATTTCTTCCATATCCACATGATACTGATTTATGATATAGTTTGGTTGACCATCAGTTTTCCATTTTGGATTATCTTTTTTACCCCAACCACCTTTGTTTGGGTATTTCGTGTAATCGTGAAGAGAACCTGCATAATAAGTTGCAATATTTGGTACTTCAACTGAATATGGGCCGATTTCCCCCATGTTATAATGACTTCCTGAAAATGATTCAGGGTCTTTACAAAGAGTCTAACCGTCATATGTAGTAGTATTCAAATCATCCAGAATTGATTTACCACCGAATACAGCATGTCTATGTGGAATAGAAGCATGATTGTATTTTGATTTCCATTGCATTACTTTCTTAACCTTTTGTTTTTCTTCATCACATTCGAGATATCCTGCTGACCCAATAAATGCAGGAGTATCATCATCAGGTAACATATTTGGAACACAAAAATCATAATTCAAGAATGAATAACAATATTGTAAAATCCAAGGGTCAAGAGAGTGAGCTGAGGAAAGGAATTGAATAAAGAATTGAACAACAGGAAGTTGATATACTTTCAATGTATCTATTACCTTTTTATCCTATGAATCATAGAATAATATAGGTGAATTCATACTATTCACTTCCCTACCTATGTTGATTGAAACTATTTTTGTTTCACCATTCTTGTCTCTTTCGTTTGTTTTGAATGGTACAGATATTCCTTTTGGATGTCCTATGAAACTATTGAAAATATATTTCTAAGGGAACTTTCTCTGTTCAATAAAGCTAGAACTTGTACAGAAATCATCCAACTAAGATTTCGTTGGATATTTGTCATTTGTTTTGAAATATGATTTTACATAATCATATAAAATGTTTATTGACAACATTGTTGCCAAGTCTTCTTGGAATAGAATATCGGTATCAGGACAATTACCAAAAACATTATTATCCTATACTTGATATATCCATGCAGGAGCACCCTACTATTTCCATCCTTCGTGTTGATTATCAATATATTTGAATTGGTCGATAATACCAACTGATACGTTTTCAAGTTTAGCCCATTTTTCTTTGAAATCTTTGATTAGAACAGAAGGTGCATTACCAAGTTCTTGTAATTTTCTATTATACTATGAAGTATTGATAATCATTGCTCCATACTAATTGGTTATATAATATCTAGTAATACCATCAGAATCAACGTGTTTTTTGTAACGAGGGCGATTGAATAATTTTTCTTTTGGTGTATATTTGTAACCGATGGAGAAGAATAATTTAAAGAATCTATCGAATGATTCTCTATTAGCGTTTAGGTCAGAACTACCAGTTTCAGGGAAGAACATTATTTTATAATTAGAACCATCACAAAGAAGATAATCTCTCTTATATAAAGGTATGATTTCGGAAAGATATGAGTTATCATCTTCCAATTTCATTGGGTCTGAGGCATCTTCGATAGTATCTTCGTTGTTACCTTTACCTTTTAGTCTGTTTTGTTTTCTGCAAGCACCTTGTAATGTATTTGCAAAGAATGGAGTTTGAACATTTGGTGTTTCTTCATTTGAATTTTCAGTTTTACCAGTTAGTGTTCTCATCTCAAGGATAGGTCTATTACCTGGGTAAGAAGTAGGTGTACAATCATCACCATCACCTGCTTCATCATAAGCTCTCCATTTATCCAATGAAGCATATTGCCAAATAACAGTACCACTTGGAACTTCAACTATATTACCGTTCAAATATTTTTGAATTGATTTCTTAATATACTATTTGAAGTTTGTGAAGTTTACGTGACAATCAAGAATGTCACCCTTATTATATGATTCTAATTTTGAATTATACCCTTTTGATAAATCAAATGTTTCAGAATTATCTATTTGATATATTCCGTTTTTTACATAATAATTGTTTACGTCAAAATCATTTTGTTGATACATCAACATATCATAATCCTCAATAGATTTTTTAGAATTGTGATATATCGTTCTAAGTTTTTTATATTTCTTATCTGTGCCAACTACAGGATTATACTATTTTAGAATTACAGGTCGAGTTTTGCCCTAATCCTCATAAACAGTTTCTTCGGAAATATAATTTTCCTTTTCGTATAAGTTTTCAATTATAAGTTGTGCTTCTTTTTCACCTGCTTCAATTATAAGAGTAGAAGCATTTACATTTGATTTTTTATCATCTCTATGCTATTTGTTATTTCTTCCTATAAAAATCTAAGAAGTTTCATAGATAGGGAAATATCTTTCTTGATATATTGGATAAAACCTATATCCATTTTGATATACAATTTTGTATTCATGGGAGTTACCATTTATTGCTTCATTAGAACCAATAGTAACACCCTAAATTCCTACATTCCAATTTAAATAGTTACCCATAGAGTCCGTCATTGGAACTCTTTTATTTTTCAATGGGTCGTCAGATATATAACGCTTTACAGAACCGTCACCTTTGAGCGAATGTTCCGCAGTTGGTGTACCTTTTTGCTTTGAATTCTACGAAGTGAGATTTATATTCACTTTCGCAGATGGTGTTCCGTAGTAAGTTGGATTAAGAAATCTATCAGTTTCACCCTATATGAGGTCAATAATATGAGCTATACGAAGTATCCCTTTGTATGACTTGGCGATACTATATTCACCCATTATTCTGTTTTCTAATTTTGTTCTTTCCGTAGACATTGTTATATTCTAATTATTGGTATTAGGTTCATGTAGGAGGGATAAGGCCCATCGTTATTTATATATTCTTGAGTACCGTTATACGTTACAGGTACGTGATGCTGTTGTCTCTTATACTCATAATTGTACTATTCATGTACGCCTTCTGAATTCAATTGAGGGTCTTTACCTGCTGCACGGAAAGCATTCCATTTATCCATTACGTTATGGGCAATATAATATTTTGCTCCTTCGTCAAAATCGACATTTTTATATTGGTCAAGATGATTATTAGAGAATGATGGTCTGCCATAAATTGACATCTCTTCAATGTTACCTACACCAAGATACTATGTATCTGTGTATGGAAGACTTGTCAAACATTGCCAAGAGTATGTTCCTCTAGTTTCAGGTTCATATGATTTATTACCATTACCAAAACTACCAATCTTGTAATGACCTATATCAGAACGACCAGAGTAACAATTTTCAGAATGCCAACCCTAACCCTTCGGGTGATTGTATGTGTAAATTGCAATACCAATACCACCAGCGAGGAATCCTGATAATCCGTAACCAAACAAATTACCACCCCAACCACATGCTTTCATAACTGCACCTGTTACCACACCACCTAATGTTAATCCTAATACTAGACCTAATACCAAACCGCAAGTTATAACTGATAAAACAAGCACCGCAGCGAAAAGCACTACAGCAGCAAGAGCCTTAAGGAACTTTTTCCATTTTGATGGTTTTTTGTACCAGAATGTAATATGATGACTCCAGTTAGCAAACTGTGCTTTACCTTCATGGGAAATAGGAAGTCTTGCCTATGATTCATTTATCTTCATAGCCAATTGTCTTCTTATAAATTTTTCAATTTTGTGTCTTCTGAGGTTCTTATCAACTGATGCTGAATTGATAACATTTGAGCCAGAGTTGGGGTCTACAGGATTTGACTAGAAGTTGAACTTGTCTGAGAAAGCATGAGGCATACCTGTAGCATCATAATATACATAACCACTTGAACTCCAACCATTTACTTCATATTGACCTATTGTTCCTCTGAATTTTGGGCCACCTACACTTTGATAACCTGTTGAATCTCTGAAAGGATTATAAATGTGTGAATTGAAAAGCATTATACCTGCATTAGGAACAGGGGTATAATTATCAAAATATGCTATGTTGTTTCTAAATGAATAGTTAGCCCAGTTCATACCACGTGATAAGTGGTAATCATATGGGTTTTCCCATAAGCAATTTTCAGCATCGAAAATAGTTGCTTTAGATGCAGCGTAGAACCATTGAACTATTTTTTTAGACAAATCATCACCACCTTGACCACCTGAAATGTTTGAGAAAAGTTTGTGTCTGTGAGGGATGTATTCGCATGCCCATTCAAAACTATATGGATAAATCTTAGGCTCAGTGATATTCTTTCTTATATCAATACCGTTTTTTCCATAATAGTCTTTATTATATTTTTCATTATATTCACCATCTACTATAACACCCTACATATTTGGAGAGTGAATGTATGAATTTGTGTTATTAGTTGAAAGATTTGACTAATAAGTATCATTCATTATCTGAATATCTGCATCTGCCTATTCAGAAATTACTTCCCAATCTAAACCATTTTGAGATGTAATGTTTCCGTTTTCGTCATATGTAGTTGCAGCAGTAGACCAGTTTAATGCTCTAATAAAACGAGGGTATTTTTCATGGAAAACAAACAATTCAGGCGTTGTGGAAATATATCTATGAACCCCTGATTTAGTATTGCTTTCAATCTCATAAAACTTATTATTGAAAGCTTTAACTTTGCCACCTTTCAATTTAGTATACACAATTGTATCATTACCACTAGAAGCATTCGTAAAAATGTTCTCATTCTTTAGTGATAAATTTGGATAATTTGTGAATGTGATTTCTTTACCGTCACATAATACAAAATCTTTTACCAAGGAATGAACAGGTGATACAGTAGCATCACAACAAGCAGTTATTTCTTGATTTAATACAGCATTTTGAATAGCACTGATTTCATCTGTATAAGTTCCCTAATACTATCTCCAATCTTGTTTGCCTGTTTGTTCTTCCCAATATTTCATATTGTGGGCTACCTGTCTACAACGATGAAACCAATATCTACTGAAAGGCATAGCATGATAGGTAGTTATACCATGTTGGAAACCTTGACCTAAAATTGGTGCTGTAGGTGTATAATGGGCATCCATGTTTCTTGCACCAAATAAGGCTTCTTCAATGTTGCTGTTTCCATTGATACCTAACTATCTATATCTGCCTTCTGTGTGTCTTTCTTTACCTCTAAGAATCTAATCTAACATTTGCCAAGTGATGTCATCAACTCTTAGCCATGAAAGTTTTGTTATTTGACCTACATTATCATCTAATACTAAATTAGTTCCAGATTTTACCCATTTATCCATCATTGTTCTTGTAGACTATGGGATACCAGATAATGTGTGACCATCATAGTGACCTAATACATAATCTCTTGTATATAAAACAGGAATATCTTCATTATGGTCATTAATGTATGTGATATATTTCCCATTTATTTGAACATGATGTTCTGACTATGTAAGTTTTTCAGAAGCGTCATTAGGATTTGGTGCTTCATACCAATATTGTCTCTTAGCACGTAAATTCTTCTCCATTTGTTCAGCCCTTGATTCGTGCGTATTGTTCTAGTCGAACAAATTCAAATGGTTTTTATTATTGAAGAATTTATCATCATTTGGTGCTTCAATTGGATATACAAGTATTTTTTCCGCATTGATTGAGGAATCATTTGACAATAAATCACAACCTCCTGCAATTACTAATTCTGAATATTTGTCTTTTGGGTCTGATAATAAAATCGTTGAACGAGAAGTCAAACCTTTGGAAACATATGTATATCCGTCAATCTTTGATACTAAATTGATTATTGATTTGGTATCAATATATTGTCCATCTTTATTGATATCAACAACCGTCTAAAATGTTTTAGGTACGAAGTACAAAGGTAATACGTTACCATCTGAATCTGATAGTGTTATTTTTGTTTGTTCATTTTTATCCCCAAACAAACCATCGAAGTCAACCAAAACATTAAGAATGACTGATGGGTCATCGACATTTTTACCTTGAACTGAATTAGGAGAGATACGAAGAATACCCATATACGAATCGTAAATTTCTTTTTGAGATACGTTTCGTATATTATATTGTGTATATTGGTCTGTGTTTAGAATAGCCATGATATTATATTTTTATTAGTGGTAACATTGCAAAGAACTTTGGTGAATTTTCGTGACCGTACAATCCAATTCCGCTAGGGTCATAGTATTTTTTACCAACGGAAGGAATATTGATTGATGATGCACCAGTCATATTAGATGAGTTAGTGGAATAGCCACCTTGTTGTGCTGATTTCGCTTGACCACTGAGTTGCATAGGGATTGCTGCCCAATAATGAGCATTAACACTTTCACAACCTGCATGATGTTCGTTTCCGCTACGATTAGTTTTATAATTTCTGCCACCAAATCCATTATAATAGTATTTTCCCATGAAGAATGGATGGTTGGTGAGATACATAGTACCATAACCTTTTGTTATTTTATCATCACCCTAATTTATTTTTCCTTCCAATGTCAGACGATAATCGTTATTAGCGGAAACACCTTCCCAACCAAAACGAGGTCTTATATAATCGTGTACTTCTTCTGTGTGGAATGATTTATTTGAAGAAAAACATGTTAAGTCATATGTACCTTGTGCAATGAAGTGTTTATGATTATCAATCTTATATCGTTGAGAATACACAGGCATATTATCAGGGAAATAATACCCTGTTTGTATTCTACCTACCATGTAATTTACGTGGTTATCAACTTTTATATCATAAAATGAGTTTTGTCCTTTAGCAGATACAGCACTAATGAACATGTGGCGTAAATCAGGAACACGGAAAGTTTTCACCCCATCTTGAGAAGCATAATCGTTACAATTTGGGTCCTAACCGTTTTTATAAGGTTGAAGGAAAGTTGTTGATTCAGTACCTTGAATAGGCTTCCAATGTTTTATATTTTCTTTCCAAAGAACTTTAGCCAATTCAGGGAAATCTGTTGTTTTATATTTTCTACCATCACATAATAAGAAATCACGAATGATAGGATTACATGTACCTAAATCCTATTGATTTCCTATAAATGATTGATTTGGTAATTGACGTTTACCTGAATTCAAACATAATGCTTTGTAATCAGCAATACTAACAGGAACAAAATGAATAGAACCTGTTGGAATTGTTTCCAAATCAAGAAGTGCCTACATAATTGCATCTCGGAGGAAAAGTTTAGTTGCTTTATATCTATATTCCCTCTAATTATCAGCATTACTGATTGTATATAAAATGTTACTTTTATCACCTGTTCCAACAATGTTTATTTTTCTCTAATCATAATTACCAGTTGTTATATCAGGTAATGATGAAGATGATGTGTCATTGTTTGGGAGAAATGGCATCCTTTGCCCATTCATGATAAATGGCTTTGACTTCTATGATTTGTCAGTCGTGTACAATACTAAGTGGGAAGATTTAAGAATACCAATTACTCCAAGATTATCAAACTCCACATCTACATCAGAAATACGGAAATTTACCAAGTAACCTGTAGACTAAGAAGCGATAATCATTCTTCTTGATATATCACAATTACTTTTTATTGCATTTATAGCAGCATCGTCAAATAAAATAGCATCCGAATGAAAAAGACCTTGATTTTTTTCGTCCTATTTGGAAAGTTGGTAGTTTGGATTTTCGTCATGTATTGATTGATTATTTGGAGATAATCGGACAATACCTTGGTATGACGAGCTAACTGAATATGATGTTTCAATACGAGTGGCTGATTCACCACTTGTTATATACATCACTTTATCCTTAAACTTAGGGATTTCTGCGTAAATTTTAGACTAACTGCTCATCCTGTGTTATTTACTCATCAGATAATAGGAAGTTCTTTACATACATTTGCGAAAATACAAAATCACATGAACAAGTGATTTCACCTGTATTCTGATAGTCCAACTTTATACTTGGTAATTCTGTTGGAAAAGCATGGGTGAATGTCCATTGAATAATAGGCTTATCATATTCATCTGTACCAATAACACTAAGAGTTGTTGCATAAGTTTGCGAACCAATCTTATCACCTGCTAATTTCTAAGCATTGAAGTGACCCTATTTTTCGTGATATATGAGATTCATCCATTCATAAATTGTGAAGTAATTGGCATACTTGTTATCAATCTTGAATTCAATTTTCAAAGCATCATATGGTGTTTTTGTATGAGATGATATATAATGATGACCACCTGCATATGGCATGCTCTGAGCCTTGATACTATTTCTTGGAATTTGTACATTCGTCAATGACCAAGCAATAGCATTCTTACCAATACCAAGTTCATTGATGTTTTTAACATACTTTGAACGCATGTTTTTCAAACACTATGGTAAGTTCATGACGAATAAGAACTTATCCTCAAGTGTCTTATTCAAAGGAGATTGTATAACATCGTAAATATCACTCATTTTTTCTTATTTATTTTACAAAAAGTCTTGACAAAACATTAGAATTTTTGTATACTGTCTGTGGAGAAAGCCCCAAGAGAACAAGAACAACTAACAACAGAAAGGACGAAGACAAGATGCTGAAGAAGGTAATCGCTACGATGTTGGATGAGATGTTTTATCTCGGTTTGACCATTATCAATGAGGCTGAATACAATTACGATTTCACTTGCGTTGGTGGTGACATTATGCCTGAGTATTGGGATGAATATAAGTGGGGTGACGGTCTTATGGGTACTGCCCTTGAACTTGGCGATAAGGTTGGCTATAATGCCAATGACTCCATGTGGGATGATGAGTACCCACAATAAGAACTATGGTATAATAGTACCTATGAATTACGAGTTGTATTACTCATTACAAGAAAAGCATAAGCGTGAGTTATTTGACCTCCTTGATTGGCAGGACAAATACGCTCTTGAACACTTATGTAAAGCCGTATATAAGTATTCTGACCCTGATGAACCCGAAGTTCGTTACAATGATTGGATTTGCTTCCATACTTCCCAGTTCTGGCTTGGTGAATTCATTGATAGAGAATACCTTATAAGAATTTGTATTGATTGTGGAATCTTCATTTACGATTATACTGACAGTTTTGGTAGAAAGTTTTATGAAGTAAGTCCATCTTGGAGAAAGTTTCTAATTGAGGAGTTTAAGTTAGATGAAAAAAGGACAGAAGTTTGAGTTTCTTGAATTGGTAGAATTCTTGAAGAACGAAAAGAATTCGTGGCAAATCATTGCAACAGGAGGAACATATTGGTATCTTAATTATCTCTATCTTTACAAGTATAATTTCCATTTTGACTATTTTGAATATACAGATGGAGGTTCACCGTGTTTTTCGTTGGTTTCTGTTGAAGATGGTAGAGAAGTTGCCCATGTTCCATTTGGAGGTTACGATGATTTGACTTATAGAATTGAAGTATATAATGAAAACCCACTTGAAATTCTCATTGATTGGCGTGAGAATTACGAAAATGGAGATAGCCAATTGGTAATTTTACAAAAAGTATGACATTTGACGAGAGTTACATTGAACTATTAAAGAAAATTGAATAGTTGGGCTTCAAGGAGAAGAACGAGAGAACAGGGATTGAAACAAAATCTGTGTTCACTGCTATTCTCGAAGCAGAGGATGCTAAAGGTTTTAGTGGCTTCCCTATTTCCAATACACGAAAAATCCATTGGAAGGGTGCTGTGATTGAAACCTTGTGGTTACTTGGTATTCACATGAAGGATGACCGTTATAAGGATTTGCCTATGACGAATACTCGCTATCTTGAAGATTACGGAGTGCGTTATTGGAGACCTTGGCAAGACATAAACGGTAATCTTGGGCCTGTTTACGGTGAGCAGCTTGTGAATTGGTATGACCATAATACTGACAGCCATATCAATCAGATTCAGAACATCATTGATACCTTGAGAACTAATCCTACTGACAGACGTTTGGTAGCATCTATGTGGAATCCTGCTGAGATTGGGAAGATGGCACTTCCACCTTGTCACCATTCTTTGTGGTTCTATTCAAGACAGAGAGAAGACGGTAAGCGTGTATTGGACACAACATGGCATCAGCGAAGTGCAGACATGCCTATTGGTATTCCTTATAACATCTTGCAGTATACCATTGTGAATAAGATTGTAGCAATGTGTTCAGGACACATCCCTGGTGTTGTTCGTGGCGTATTAGGTAATGCTCACTACTATCTTGACCAAGCAGAAGGTGTTAAAGAGATTATCAGTCGTGAGGAAGAAGTTACCAAGTGTCCTAAACCTCAGTTAGTTATAAGTGAGCGTCTATTGGAAAAGGTATGGTGTGGTGAGATGTTAGAGTTATCGGATTTCGCCGTAGATGGAAGTGATTTCAAGGTAGTGGATTACAATCCATTGGGAGCAATCAAAATGCCTGTAGCAGTATGATAGTAGGAGATTATAAGAATTGGCAAGGGGAACAGAAGTTCCCCACAAAGTCACCATTTACAGTAAGAGGTTATGAATTTGAGTTTAAGAAATGGGGTAAAGACCCTGACAACTTACCTTCGGAAGATAAGTTGTTATTCAATTTGTGGATGGTAGAGCCAAGTCCTGAGCATCCTGCCATAATGGGCAAGGTTGAAGTTTATACATTGGGAGGAAGTGATGTTATGAAGTATGTATATGTAAACCCTTACTTCCTTGATGATGAAAATAAACTTGGAAGCATTACTTTAGAGTTGAAAGACGCAGCAGGAGAACAACTATTAAATAAGTAATAATTATGTCTAGTATTGCAGCAAGTGATGTAGGATACGATATTGTTTTATTTGCATATGCAGGTAAAAGAATGATAGGTACAATATATAATTCTAACAATAACTCTTAGGATGTTGAATATATTCCATCTAGCGTTACAGATAGAACATCTGTAATTGGTACGTTAGTAGGTTTAGAAAAGGTAAAGAGTGATTATATTGTCATTAGTAATCCTTGTGAAATTGAATTTAGTATTGATAAACCTGTTACAGGCTCAGCAACATTGAACTGGGATTTGAAGCCTTTCTTCTTCAAGTTATTACATACGAGTGATTCTTCAAAGAAAAATTAGTTCATTTTCCCTAAGAACCAAGTTGTCTTGAGTAATATTTGTATGTAGATGATTGATAATAACCTTATAAAGGCTTATCAATAGATTTGTTAGGCAGATGTCTAAAAACAATTTGACCCACTCATTTGAGTGGGTCTTTTCTTTATTATCCAACGAAGAATCTTGGCTTGTGCATTGCACCATAAGCTTGATTCTTGATGAGTTCGTCAAGTAATTCTTTCTGCTTATTGACACCCTCTTGAGCAAGAGCATTACCTGTCAATGAACCACCACCAAGCATGGAAACACTATCACCCCACTTGGAACGAACTCTACCTAACATTTCCTTACAAACAGCGAGAGCATAATCAAATACCCAAGGTTCTTTAAGAACATCTTTCAAAGGTTTTTCAACCCAACATTCAACAATGCCAAAGAATCTTTCACCCATTCTTGGCTGAGGAGTAAGTGTAAGGTATTGAGTATCCTTATTGAAATGCCAACCTCTCTTTACAGCAAGTAACTTCTCATAAGTATTTCTCCATTCATGAAGAGCATACCAAGTAGTAAGACCAAATGAGCGATGATTGAACTGATTTGTATAGAAGAACTGCTGAGCAAGAGAAGTATCAAAGTTATAAAGAGAAGTAATTGATGATACACCACTTTCAGAGTAATTTGTTACAGATACAACCTTACGATAATCCATAATGTCATAGTCGAACATCTTATTATACTGAATAGAATCTCTATCTCTAACTGTGTTACTTCCGTCTGCTTCTTCAAACCCTGCATTAATTGTCTCTTCTTTGTATAAGTCTGTTTTCCTCTGACCTCCTATTGTTACAACTTTATCTTTAGACTTTTGGAAATCTGATTTATCATATGGAGTTCTATCAGTTGCAGTTTGTTTGAACATTGAAGCATCATAACGTCTCTTTGAGATGAGGTAATTATAGAACTCTTTAGAAATAATAGATAATTCTTCAATACCATCAGGGTATTTCTGTGACATTACGTACAACATGTCAATCTCACCTTTCAACTTTTCTTCAACTGATTTATGAAGCAAGTCATAATCTTGTTTTGAAAGGTAATAATCACTCTTTTTGATGTAATCTTTTGTAATGTATACATCATCAGGGACTTTCACAGTTTGCTCAGGGCCTCTTTCAGCAGAGCGTTTAGTAGCATAGTCGTCAGGTCGAGAGAGAACACCACTAATAGTGCATAATTTATCAATAGGAATGCCATGATTCTGTTCATACAATCTACTATCAAGAATAAGGTATTCCTTAACAACCCCTGCATGTTTGTAAAAGCGTTCAACAGCCATAGAAATAGCATCATAGATTTGATTACGATGTAAATCAGAAACGGAAACGGCAGGATAACCGAAGAAATGGAGAATTCTCTCGGAGATGTCATCGTAAGTTTTATTCTTATTATTGAGGTCTGTACTCATGAAAACCTCTAAAGGCTTTACATTACAGATTTCAGGCATATAGTCAGTATCACTCATCAGAATTTTATTTATTCTTGTAGAATTTGCTTGACAAAAATTCAAAAATGTAGTAAAATCCTCTCAGATAAATAAGTTTATGTTCAGTTACGAAGAAAATGAGAAGGCTGTGAATAAGGCAATTTTGAAATGTCTCAATGAGAGATTTGAGTTCGGAGGATTTGACGAACCTGAATCTTTCAGTGGAAACACGACAGGTGGTATGTCAATCAAACAAGGTTATGAAATTCCTAAGAAGGTTGACATTAGAATTGAAATCACAAGCAAGGATAAGAATAAGGTTGTTGGTGATGTAAGTCTTAAAGACCCTGAGACAGGTAAGCCTTTGCATTTTTCAGGAGTAGGGTTTGTTCGTATTATTGATGAAGAGGCTGATGACCCTAGTGGTTATTTTGCTTATGAATACCCTGAGACGAAGGGTGGTTGGGCGATGTATTGTCCTGATAATGTTGATAACTATGACCTTTATAATGAGATTATTATGCCTTTGGTAAAGGATGATGAAGTTAAGAGTATAAAGGTTCTCACAAAGTTGATAAAGCAAGGTTCAGTCTCCTTACGTAATCCGTTCTTCAAAAAGTAATTCTTCTAGGGAGCAGCCAAAAGGTTGCTCCTTTTCTTTTACAGAACATCCGTATAATGGATGTATGAAATTGGCAGTATTCACAGACCTACATTTAGGTATCAAATCGGATGACCACAAGTGGCATAAGGTAGCTCTTGAATGGGCAGACAGTATGATTGACAAACTTTCCACGTAGGGTATTGATAACATTGTATTCCTTGGTGACTTCTTCCACAATCGTTCTACTATTTCCGTAGATACTTTGAATGTTACGAGTAGATTTTTAGACAAGTTTAAGAATTTTACTCTTCACATGATTCTTGGTAATCATGACCTTTACTATGACAAGATTTATGATGTAAGTGCTGTGAATATCTTTGATGGCTACCCTAACATCAGAGTGTATAAGACACCTACTCATGTGAAGTTTGGAAATCTTGACACTCTTATGTGTGGATGGGGCTATGACCCTTTGCAAGACAGTGCTGATGTTCTTTTTACGCATGCTGAAATCAATGTATTCAAGTTCAATAAGAAGTTAGGAGCATGTAACTCTGACCTCAAGTGTTCTGAATTGTTGCCTAAGTACAAGGTAATCTACAGTGGTCACTTCCACCTCAGACAGATAAAGGATTACGAAGAGGGGACAGTTCGTTATGTAGGTAATCCCTTCCAAATGGATTATTCAGATGAGGGAACGCCTAAAGGTTTTGAGATTTTTGACACAGAGGAGATGACTTATGAATTCATTGAGAATACGATAAGTCCTACTTTTGTGCGTTATAAGTTATCAGACTTGATAGAGACGAGAGCATTTGACCAATTGAGAAAGCAAATCAATAACAGCTACTTCAAGTTGATTATTGATAAGAACATTACATTATCAGACTTGAACGAGTTGATGACCTTGGTAAATCAATGTGAGCCAAGAAGTGCCAATTTTGAATGGGAGAATGGACAGTCCTTCTCACAGAACATTGATGAGGAAGATTTTGTTATTGATGATTTTGAGTTGTCAAGTGTTATGAGTAAGTATGTGGACATGATGGAAATCCCTAACAAGGAATGGGTACTTGGTTATTTGCTCAAAAAGTTGGAAGTGGTAATGAATAAGTGATAGAATAATAAGATTATGGAAATTGGTTATCAGAAATGTAGTCCTAAGCCATTTGATGAGTGTGAGCCAAGAGATGACAGTTTTGACGAGGTTACATTTGAACAGAGAGAAGACGGTCGTTATTTTAGAAAATTTGAAACAGTTGGCGAATTAGTTGATGCGTTGCAGAAATTGCCAAGAGATTATAAGATTTTTTGCAGAGATTGTTATTATTGTTCAAGTGATAGCCCTAGTCTTTACTATTTTGGTGATAAAAGTTTTGAAATTATTTGACAGAGTAACAGAACATCCGTATAATACTACTCATGAAGAGGATAAACTTTACCAAGATTACTATAAAAAACTTCTTATCCATTGGTAATGAACCACTTACAGTAAATTTCAAGCAAGGTGTAAGTGTAATCAGAGGAGTGAATAAGGATGAGGAGGACATAGCCAATGGTTGTGGCAAAAGTTGCATTTTGGATGCTTTCTACTTTGCCATTTTTGGCACAACGATGAGAGAACTACCTAAACAGTTCATTATCAACAGAAAGATAGGCAAGGGTGCAGTAGTTCGTTTAGAGTTTGAGGACATTTCATCTAAGAGAGGTGAGGAATACTTTGTAATTGAGCGAACATTGGGTCCTGCTAAGTGCAGAGTATGGAAGAATGACATAGAGAAAACCAAGTCAAGCATAGCAGAGACTAACAAATACATTCTTGAAGTCCTAGATGCAGATGAAGATGTATTTCAAAACTGTGTAATGATGAGGGCAAACTCTACTGTTCCTTTCATGGGCAAAAAGAAGACAGAGAAGAAGAACTTTATTGAGAGTATTTTCAATTTAGGAGTATTCAGTGAGATGTTGAAGTTGGTAAAGGATGATATTAAGGAAGTTCGTTCCAAGTTTGACATTGAGAACTCTGCTCTTTCTGTGATGAATGAGAACGCAGAGCGTTACAAGACCAAGATTGCTGAAATTCAAAAACAAATTGAGGAACAGCAGCAGAAGATTGCCATTGAAAAGCAGCGTCTCGAAGACTGTATAAAGAAAGAGGAAGAGAAGATTGCATTACTTGAACAGAATAATGCAGAGTTTGACCCTTCCATTCTCAATAAGCAGACAGAGAACATGAGAAAGGCTAATGAGTTTGATAGACAACTTACTACCAAGATTGCTGAATTAGGTTATGAGTTGAAAGACTTGAAGAAGCAGATAGCAACTATTGATAAGATAGGTAATGCTTGTCCTACTTGTAAGAGAGCGTATGACGAAGGCTTTGTGAATGATAATGCCAAGATGAAGGCAGAACTCATGGAAAAGGCTAAGACTGTGTATGCTACTTGGAAAGAGAATGAAGCAAAACAGCAGAAGTTAGCAGAGTCCAAGACCACTATTCAGAAAATCATTGACCAACAGAAGAAGTTGGAGAATGAGATAAAGGTGAATAAGGTTCGTATCAACAGTGCTAAAACATCTATCCATCAGTTTAGACAGATGATTGAAAAGGTAGAGGAGAAGTATGCTATCAGCCCTATTGATGCCTTTGTTCAATCCTTGGCAGAGACAGAGCAGCAGTGTGACGAAAAGCGTTCAACAGTAGATGAGATACAGAAGCAATTAGGGCAGATGAATGTTTGTGAACACATTTTAGGTGAGCAAGGTGTTCGTTCCTACATTGTACATATGCTACTTGAACTATTGAATGGACGAATAAAGTATTATCTCAAATCTTTCAAATCCACATTTGAATTCACTTTCAATGAGGTGTTTGAGGAAGTTATTAAAGATGCTCATGGTGTGATGTGTATGTATAATAACTGTAGTGGAGCAGAAATGAAGAAGATTGACTTGGCTATTGCTTTCTCATTCCTTGACATCATTAAGTTCCATAGACAAGTGGAATACAACATTGCATTCTATGATGAGATTTTGGATAGTTCTGTGGATAACAAGAGCCTTGAACACATTATTGATTTCATTGCAGAGAAAGCAGCAAATAACGGTAAGAGTATCTACATTGTAACTCATAAGACGGACATTATGATGCCTCAACTTACAGAGACTGTGTTACTTGAGAAGAGAAATGGATTTACAAGACGAATTGAAGTATGAAAAAGATAGGAATTGTTATTTTAGGAATAATTTTATCATCGTGTGGTGATGGGAGTGGAAAGAAACATAATCAAAGTGATAAGAATACAGAGATACGAGGAGTAATAGTTTCGCCTATTGGAGTTCCTTGTCCTTTACCAGTTGAAACTGACGAAGGAACTATTATAGTAATACCTCCACCTATTGACATTTTTGATGATTGATTATGACAGAAGAGAAAAGCATGTGTGAAACAAAGAAAATTTATAAATGGACTTCTCAAATCATGAAGCCATACGGAACGTGTGATTACAGAGATGCCAATAAATTGAGTGCTGACGGATGGACGATGAAACAAACGGAAGTAAGGTTTGATGAAAGGCAAAACTGGCTGAGTTGTTATACTTTGTGGGAGAAAGAAGTTCCAAAGTAAATAAAACTAGCAATGAGGTTGAAAATATGACCTCCTTTTAGAGGGCAGTTCCAATAGGGACTGCCACATTTTTTTTGAAATTTTTATCATTATTTGCTTGACAAAAAATCAAAAATCGTGTATACTGTGGTCACACGAACAAAGAAAGGAAATAAAACTATGGAAACCAAAACTGTTAAGGTAACAAATCTCAAATGGGTTGAGCAGAAGGATGACCACCCTACAACACTGTATGTGGAAGTTCCTAATGTGAAGTACCATGATAGTCGTATTTTCATGGAAATCATCGGACGATACATAACAGAGAACTACGGAAAGGTTCGTGGTTTTGCAACTAAAATTCAAAATTAATAGTGAAAAGTTTTTGACAAAAGAAAGGAACGAAAGGTATGACTAATACAAAACAGTTGAAGGAAATCATTGATAAACTCATTGAAAAAGGATACAGTGAGTTTGAGATAATAGATGCCGAAATGCCTATGTATCGTAGGGAATACAAATTTCGGAATGGTTGTGAATTTAGGGTAAATTATCCTTCAGATTATCAGCCCTCTTTCTTTACATTGAAGAAGTGCAGATACGATGGCACTACTGATTGGGGTATTGCATACATTGTCAGTGTGGAAGAGATTACGAATGATGGTATTATTGTTGGGTGTGAAGGTCCTTGGGCAGATACGAAGAATTGGATTATTAGACCTCTGCGACATGTTATTCAGAAAGTAGATAATCTTTTAGAAGTTTTATAATCATGAATGAGTTAGACGAATTAGAAATGAAGAAGGTAGTATTGCAACACATGCTCAATGTTACCTATGGAGGAATAACAACAGTGAAACCTAACGAAGAACAACTCACTAAAATTCTAAAAGAATACGATAAGATAAAGAAACAATTACATGACAGAATGGGAATTTGAAATTGATGGACAAAACATCATAGGTTACATTGAAGATAACAAACTAACAATACCTAACTACTATCATAAAGAACAGCTTACCAAGTGTGAAGTGGATAAGCATGGATGTGTATGGTGTTTTATCAATGGAGATGTATTGATTGGATTGCCACTTGAATGAGTAGAACTACTGTATAATAGTGGCATGAGTTATAGAAATGCTTGGTGGTGTAGTGATGAGAGCCTAGGAGGGCCTTGTATAAAGTTATCCACTTGGGACAGTAAAGGTAATAGAGTGAGACTAACAAAGCCTTACTCACCTTACATTTACATTGAACATCCAAGAGGTACTTATAAATCCTTGTTTGGAACGAAACTAATAAAGAAGTAGTTTGAACAGCCTTGGGACAGAAGCCGTTACCTCAAGAATAACGAGACAAAGCGTATCTATGAAAACTTTGATGTAACGCAGCAGTTCCTATTGGACGAGTATTGGGATAAGGTAGAAGATAAAGATTTTACTGCCAATCCCTTACGAATTATTTTCTTTGACATTGAGGTAGACCCCTTGCCTAACGGTGAATTCCCTAAGCCTGAAGAAGCAAAGGCAGAGATTAACATTATTACTGCTTATGATAGTTTGGTGAAGAAGTATTATGTATTCTCTAAGAATGAATATAGTGGTTAGGGATTGATAAAGCAAGCAATCTTTGTAAAGTGTAAGGATGAGAAAGACCTTTTACAGAGATTTGTAGACATGTGGTGTGATAGGGATTATCCTGACATTGTAGCAGGGTGGAATAGTAATGGCTTTGACTATCCTTATACATTCAATCGAATAAAGAAGAAGTTAGGTGATGCTCAGTTTTATCGTCTTTCTCCTTATGGAGTAATCAATGAGCGTGAAGCCGTGGATAAGATGATGAAAAAGATTATCCGTTATGATGTGGCAGGGATTGACCTCATGGATTATCAGGAGATTTATACCAAGTTCAAAGTTGTTAAGCAAGAGTCTTACAAGTTGGATTACATTTGTACAATGGAATTAGGCGTTGGTAAGGTAGACTACCAAGGTATGACCATTTACGAATTCATGGAACATGATTGGGATAAGTTTGTAGAATACAACGTCCGAGACGTAGAACTTATTGTGAGGTTGGACGGTAAGATGCGATATATGGACATCTTACGAATGATTAGCAACATTGGTTGTGTGAATTACAGTAAAGGTATTACTACAATCCCTGTAACGAATGGAGGTATTACACGATTAGCAAAAGCACGAGGTGTTCAAATTCATACATTCCGTGGCACTGATGATGAGAATAAGGTAGGTGGCTTTGTAAGTTCAAACCCTGGTTTCTATAACTGTGTTGTAACTTACGATGCTTCATCACTTTATCCCTCATTAGTTCGTTCCAATAACATGTCACCTGAGACTAAGGTAGGTATGTGTTACTTTGACTTCAACCGAGATGTGTATTATGGTGATGATTCTGACATGCTTACGTTCAAAGACATCCAAGGACATGAACGTAGAATTAACAGAGGGCAGTTGAAGATTTTCATTCAGAAGTTTGACTTGGTATTATCTGCTAATGGTTGTGTATTCACTCAGAAGAGCGAGGGTATTTTCCCTGAGTACATGCGTACCAACTATGAAAACCGTAATAAGGAGCGTAAGGACATTAAGAAGTTGAACGCTGAGAATGAGGAACTTGAGAAGCAGATTAAAGCCAATAAGGGTAATAAGGAACTTGTCAAGGAACTCAAAGCCAAGATTAAGGAGAATGATTACATTATTGAGCAGAAAGACATTATGCAGTATACTATCAAGATTTTGATTAACTCTGCGTATGGTGCAATCAATAGTCGCATGAATCCCTTGGGTGATGATGACATTGGTAATGCTATTTGTTCAATGGGTAGCCGTTCCATTCAGCAGATGAACGCATTTGCTAAAGAGTTTGTAGAAGCCAAGCGTAAGGAGTTAGGCACTACATCTGACATTGATTGGGATAGAGTGGTTGTATTCAATGATACAGACTCATTGGGTATTGACTTTAGTGGCGTAGGTATCAAAATGTTTGATGGTGACAGAGTAACAGATGAGGGATATGCCCTTGTGCAAGAGGCTGACGATTTCTTCTCTACTGAATTTCCACGATGGTATGAGGAGAAAACGAATAGCCATAACTGCTGCTTGTATTTCAAGCGTGAGAAAATCTGTGATGGTGGTTTGTATTTGACCAAGTTGAATAATGCAGATGAAGCAGCTAAGAAGAACTATGTATTGCACATCCTTGATAATGAGGGAGTAAAGCATCCTAAGTTCAAGTATACAGGAGTAAAGTTTGCACGTTCAGTAATGCCTGCAAACTTGAAAGAGATGGGTAAGAAGATTGTAGAGAACATGATGCTCACACAAGACAGACATAGCACAGACATCATGATAAATCAGCTCTACAAGGATTACTGTGAGATGAATCCTACTGAAAAGGCTGAGACTAAGCGTTGTAACAACATGGACAAGTATGAGAACTTACGTGTAGTTGAATGTGCTTACACATGGGGAAGTAAGAAGTACGGTGAGACACGGTACACAGTAGATGCTCAAGGTAAAAAAGTAGTAATCCCTGGTCACATCCGAATAGCACAGAACTATAACAAAGTTATCAAAGAAAAGGGTATCAACAAGTTACAGGAAGTAAAGGGTGGCGATGTTGTGAAGATTGTGCCAGTTGAAAAGGACAATGAATGGGGTATTGACAAGATTTGTTTCTTGGACGAATGGCCAGGTGAGTTTGATAATCTATTCAAAATTGACAACAAGACAGGCTTTGAGAAGATTATCTATGAAGAACTCAGAAGATATTATCAGACAATGGGCTGGCCCGCTTTCAATCCTACATTGAACTACGAGTTTAGCTTATTTGACATTTTGGGGATATAAAAATCCCCAATTTTTTGATTTTTTTCAAAAAAAGTGTTTGACTTTTGTGAGAACTTCTGTATAATAATCTTTGTCAGCGAGGTGCTGACACCACAATTAGACATCGGCACGTTGCCGTACAAGTAAAAAAACAAATAGAAAAGAAAAAATAGTATGACACATACTCAGTATAAGACAGAAGTAGTGACACCTCGAATTGAGGATGTCGTTCGTAGTTTGAATAAAAAAGAATGGGATGTTCACCCTGATTTCCAGCGACCTTATGTGTGGAAGCGTCCTCAGCAGCGTAGACTAATTGAGTCTATTCTTCTTGGATATACACTTCCTACGTTTTTCGCTTTTGATAAGTTTGTTGAGAATCACGAGATTGTAATTGATGATAAGGGTAATACTGATAAAGTAGACCTTCATGTTACATACTTCAGTGATGGGCAACAGAGATTGGAGACACTTCGCCGTTTCATGAACAATGAGTTCACATTTATGGCATCTGATGATATACCTCCTTTTGCAGAACATGCTTTTGACCATTTGAATGGAAAGAAGTACAAGGATTTCCCTCATGTTTATAAGCAGCGAATTTGTCAGGCAGTTATCAAGATTGAGAAATGGGGTGAGAATGTACCTGAGGAAGTAATTCAAGACCATTATGACCGAATTAACACAGGTGGTAAGCCTCTCACTTACGGTCACATTCGCCGTAATCGTTACAAGGGCTATCATTATGATTTCCTTGCAGACCTTGCAATGAATAAGACATTCTTGAGTGTTCTCGGTCCTAAGTCAAATAGCGATAACATCTTGAAGTTGGAACATGAGATGCAGCTTTGGATTTATTGTGCTAATCTTTGGAACAAGACTTTTGATTATAATACTATCGTAAAGGTGGAAGCTGAAAAGGATAGTTCTAAGTTTGGCAATTATGATGGTAATCCTATTAGTCCTAAGGGAGGTGTAGTTGAGAATTATCTCAAGTATTTCAAGGAGCATCCTGAAGAGTCTACGAGTGAGTATCGAGAAGAATTGAAGACTAAACTCAGCCATGCTACTACTCTACTTGATAAGGTATTTGGTTGTAAGGCGTTCTGTAAGCCTGTAATTGAAGATGGCGTATGGAAGACTGATAAGAACGGTGAACGAAAGTTTGGTACATTCAACCTTGGTATCTATGAGATTCTTATGTATCTCTTTACCTTTGCCGATGCCAATACTGTACTTGGACGTGAGAAGGAGATTGCAGGTGCTTACTACGAGGGCATTAGAAAGAATGCCAAACTACAGACTGCGCTGTGGTATGCTACTACTTCAATTGAATCTACACGCACACGATTCTTCAACATCTATCAAATCTTTGTTGATGCAGGTGTGAAGTTCAATTGGTGATTGTAATTGTACTTGTCATTTTTGAGGGAGAATGAAAATTCTCCCTCTTTTTTGTATTTTTCACTTGACAAAAATTCAAAAGTCTTGTATAATACTCCTGTCATGAAGGAAGAAACAGTAGACATTCTCGAATACAACCGCATCGCTCTTGAAGAGGAGCTTAACATGTTCATGCAACTTTTAGGAGACAACTAATATGATTTACAAATCTACAAAACTTAGCCGTAACACCGTTCTCAATCTCTTTAAGAACTACGCAAGTGATGAGTTCAATTTTGAGGTATGTGATGGTAAGATTCCTAACTATAAGGAGAACTACTTCCGTATCTATGTAGACCGCAATCAGACAGAGTTCTTTGAGATGTACTTTTTGGATGGGAAATTGTGCAGCTTTGGTTACAGTGTGAATCTTTATAGTCGTAGAATGCAAACTATGGAGCATGGGAATTACAAGGTTGTTACCATGCTTCCCCCTGCTGTCAAGAAGTTCATGAATCATCTGATAACTTCATTGAACGATGAGGATTATCCTTATGTTGTTTCTGATAATGCCAAAAGATTTTTGAATTTTATTTCAAAATTGGCTTGACAAAATATTAGAATTTTTGTATAATGTGGTCACACGAAAGGAACTAAGAACATGTACGAGAAACTCATCAAAGCTCTGGAAACCGCAAAGGAAATGAATGTAGGTGTTACAGTTATTGAAAATACTACTCCTTATGTAGGGGTAATTGAACACCTTATATCTGACCGTTGGGGACACAGGATTTCCCTTGATGGTTCAACTGTATGTATCAACTCTACTGATTACGTTGAACTGACCGAAAAGAGCGGTGGTAAGAAGTTCTACTGTGTATCCTCAAGTGTCAATAACAACTGGAATGTAATTGTAATCATCTAATACTATGTACAGAGCAACATTAGCAATCAAGCCCATGAACAATGGACAGATGGTGACAACTTATAAGAATGGTCGCAAGGCTAGGACTTCACAGATTGTGTTTGGGAAGTATGGTGGCGATAGCTATACTTGGTCTGACAAAATGGTTGTAGAGTGCATTAGTTATAGTGGAGACATTGTACAGTGGCTCAAGGATTTCTTCACAGAGATGGGTGTCCGTGGAGTAGATATGTCTGACTTTCAGATTGATGATAACAAGACTTACTACGAAGCAATTTGTTGGGGTGAGCATAAGAATGTTCATTTTTGGTTTGAAGTTGAAACTGTAAAGTAAAGAAAAGAATATGCCTGTTTATCTTACAAGAGAAGAAATTAGACTCATTTGGGCTGCATTGACAGATTATAACCTTACTGGTGGTGTTCGTAGTTGGTCAAGTAATGGTCATAAATTACATCACAGCATCATTGATAAGTTTGAACAAGCATTAAAATGTATGTAAAAATACAAAAATTAGCTTGACAATTATACGAATTTCTGGTAAAATCTCCCTGTCATGAAAAAGGTAAAGATTAAGGTTACGAAAGAGTACAAGCCGAGAGTAGTGGTTCAGGGTAACACAGGAACTCGTGTAATGCGTTCCAAGAAGGACAAAGCCAACACTCGCCAAGCTCTCAAACTCCAACTCAAAAACTATTACTAAAATGATAGAACTCCACGATACATCCAATACTCCCCTCTCTGACTTCGAGTTTCAGATGAAGAAGATGAAGCGTCAGTATGAGGAAGCCAAGTATATCTACAATCAGCGTAAGATTCGTGTATCGTCTTGTCTGAATAGTTGGATTCGTAGTAAGGGAATCAATGCTGAGTTGAAGAATACTGTGAAGTTGGAAAAGATACTGTGGGAAAAGTTGAACATTGGTGTATCAATGCACGTTATCTTTGAACAAATTGAAAAATTTCACGAAGAAATGTGAGAATTTTATCAGAATTAACTTGACAATAATCTGAAAATAGTGTATAATCTCCCTGACGAAAGGAACTAAAGATTATGGGTACATTCTGGAACAGCAACAAGACAGCACTTCTCAAAGACCTCACTCGCCTTTGCCCCAACGGTGAAGCAGTGCATTTCTCCAACTGGGTATGGGATGGTGAGCGTAAGAATGACAAGGAACTGACAATTACTCGCCGTGGCAAGCGTATCTTCCTGAAGGTTCTTGGTTGGGAGGGTGAGATTACCAAGCACATTATTAACGTACAGCGTTACGAGGGTTATAATGTATGTGGTACTTATACTCAGCAGTGGAACTTCATGGTAGGTGGTTGGGATTGTAAGTGTCCTGTTTCGGATGTAACAATCTACGAGAAAGACCCTGTTGAACCTGAGTGGAGAAAGCGACTTCACAACAGTTGATAATTTTAGGAGTAACTGATAAGGTTACTCCTTTTTTATTCTAAATACTTATACGATGTTTTACAATAGAAAAGCAATACAGAAGCGTATCATTCTTGAGCGTTATAAGGATGAAGATGTAGACCCTACTTGGTATTCAGGTGAGTATGGTGATGATGTAGAAGGTGCTGAGAGAGCTTATTATAAGCATCACGGCTTGCATCATTCACAGTATGCTCCTGACTACGGCCCCTCCGATTTGAGAGATGGTGAAATTGACAGCATTGAAGATAGTGAAGGTCAATACACCAATGAAAAGGGAGAACGTAGAGGTGGTGCATACGGTGCAGCTAAAGTTGCACAAGCCAAGTGGGTTGAATGGTGTGGTGAGCATTATCCTGATAAGAAGTGGGAAGATGTTGCAGCAGATGTTGTAACAGTTTATTACACAGAACTTAAGAAGAAGTATGAAAAGGCACAGGCTAGAGAGAATCAGTTGAAAGATAGAATTCGTTCTGAGAAGGGCGAAGGACGTGTTAGAGAAATTGAGACTCATGATGGCACATGGTCAGATATTGGTTATGCACGCAAGCAAGGAACTAATTTCGCCAATGAGATTCATCATTGTGAGCAAGTATTAGCCAAGCCTAAGCATTATGTATTGAGAAGTGAAGGTCTCAGAGCCTTGGGCAACATTGAGGATATCAATGTAGATGATTTGTATGGTAATTTTGAAAGAAAGAATGACCAATATAATCAGGCACAGAAGGATAATTGGGTAAAATGGTATGCAATGTTCTACTTCTGGAGTCCTGCTTTGAAGTTGCTTACAGGAAAGTATAAGATTAAGCTCGATTACTTGAAGAAACTTGCTAACATGGATTGGACAGATTTTGGTATGTCTGATGAAGAGAAGGCAAACAGAGACGCTCTCAAAGCAGATTATAAGCGTTGGGAGAAAGAGGAGAAAGTTTTCATGGGTCAGAGACCTCCTGCAAAGTATGATAGCATCAGACAGAGTAATCCTGCTGGTATTGGTTCTGCTGCAAGAAAGGAAATTCTCAGACGAGTTCCTAAAGCATGGCGTGATAGTCTTGGTATGGCAGGTGAACTTGGTAAGAACTGGGCTAACTTCATTGGTAATTACGGTAAGTCATTCCTCAATGGTGGTAAGTATGCCAAGCCACAGATGCAAGAGATTTATGACATCATGGTAAACCTTTATAAGGTTGGTAATGCTTTCAAGTATCGTATTTTGAACGACCCTGATGAGGAGTTCAAGAGTGGCAAGTATACCACCTACTCAGGTGATAACTTATTCTCACAGTTGAATGATGACCTTGAACAGATTTGGAATCAATCTGTAGAAAAGGCTTCTGCTAAGTGGGATGAAAAGAATCCTAATGATGCCAAGGGTGTTCAAGCCTCTAAGTCAACAGGAGCATGGAGACCTGGTATGTGGGGTACAAGAGGACGTTTCTAATCCTCTCTCCATAAAACTTTTAGGGCGTACTCTTTTGAGTACGCCTTTTTTATTATATCAAATCAATCTTGTTTCTCTTAAACCACATTCTACCGTCCTTGAAAAACTTCATCTCTTGCCAATCAATAATGGGTAAGAATGGAGGAATAACATTTCTATTGAATAACTCAGTCAACTGTTCAAAGTTCAATTCTTTCAAATTTTTAGGAACAGAACGAATAACAGCGGTGAAGTAGATAGATTTAGGGATGAGATTATACTTAGTATGGTCTACTTGCCAACCTCTTACTTGGACAGTAATTCTTCTGGTTGCAATAGAAGTAGGGATTTTCTTCTTTTTAGGTTGAAAATCAGGATTACTATAAATACTTTCATTCACAAATTTTACATTATACGTCATAATTTCTATTTATTTTATTATATTTTGCAGGAAAGTGTGTTATAATAGCAATTAGAGCAAATGAGTAACGAAAATCATTATATTAAAGCAGCAGATTTCACTCAATTCATAAAGGATTTTTACCGTTATGATGATGAGATGAACAATTACTAGGGAGATAAAGAATCGAAGTAGTATAGAAAGATAGTCAGACTGCGTAAGAAAGCGATTGATAAGTGTGGATTGGCGATTTATAAAGTTTGTTTAGGGTTGAATAATCATGGTAAGTTTAGTGGTTATACATGGAAAGAAGATATGTTAGGGGATGCGTTGACGAAGTGTACGAAGGCATTATTGAATAGAAAGTTCGACCCTGACAGAGGTTTCAATCCATTTTCTTATTTCAATATGATAGCAAATCATGAGTTTGTACATCGTATTAAGGTAGAGAAGAAACATTTTGACATGGTAAACAAATATGGCGAAGAACATTTGAGAGATTTCGCTGAGGATTGTGATGAGGACATCTATGTAAAGCCCACATTTACTTCAAAATTAGGGGAATTTTATAATGAAGAAATGGAAATTTCAATTAGTGAATAAAAATGACTAAATAAAAACATAATCATGATTAGAAAAAACATATACTCAAGAATTACAGAGTCCATCGTGAACGCTTACCACGATAACAACCTTGACAGTGCAATGGAAGATGGTCACGAGATGGAGAACATGGGCAAGAAAATTGTTGCCATTATTACCGCTGACCCTGACCAAGACCTTGATTGGGAGTCTGAATACGAGCCATTCGGTGCTTCTGAATTGACTGCTGATGATGAGCAGGAAGCTATGGAGCACGAAGGGATGGAGAGTGACCACGAACTTTGCCCATCTTGCGGTTACGATGTTGACTGCGAAGGTGATGAGTGCGAAGACGATGAGAACGATGACATGGAAGACATCATGATTGGTGGTGGCTTTGAGTCTGAGGATGAAGGTGATGAGTATGAAGACATGGATGTAAAGGACATTCTTGTTGACATTCTTCAGGAACTCAAGGGTGAGGATTCTGATTCTGAGGAAGAAGGTGCATTTGAAACTTCTGATGAGAATCCTATGTTTGGTGGTTCTTCTGATGATGAGGAGTCTGATGATGAAGAAGACGATTACGAGGATGAGGATGCTGATGATATGCTTGCAGCTCAGGATGATTGGTCTTCTGAAGAATCTGATGACGATGAATCTGACTCTGAGGAAGAGTATGATGGTGAAGAGGATTTTGAAGGCGTTGCTGATGACGAAGGTCTTGAACAAGAAAATGTTGACGGTGTGCTTGCTTCTCCTGAAAATGAGGAAGACGAAGTTTATGTTTTCGATGCTCTCGATAATGCCTAATAATCAATAAACTATAAAAGTTTTGGCGTAAGGTTTTTACCTTACGCCTTTTTTATTATCGAGAATTGTGAAAAGAATTGAAAATTATTCAGAATAAATTGTATCTGAACCCTCAGTACGATAATAGAGGTATGAAAGTGTAACTTTGCAAGTAATAGCAGAACCGTCACCGTCAGCAGGTTTACCTTCAATTACATCAATTGATTTGAGAGTAATACCATAAAGATGATAGTACTTAATAGGCTACATATCAAAGCCTAACTGAGCAATTGAAAGAACATCGGAAGTGCTTGGGAAACGCCAGTTACCTGTGTTAGAGACATCATTGAAAATAATACGAGATGCTTCTTCAAATTTCTTGCGGAGGTCTCCTTTAGCATCGAGATAGAATTCAAGTTCATATGAATCTGAACCTGTATAATCTACTGTAGATTTGTTATAGTTCATTTTCATGCCGTGATAATTCACCTGAGCAGTAGGAGTTTCACGACCAGGAATTTTAGCAGCCTTACAATAAAGTAATTCTGTTTCGTCAAGATTGAGAATTCTTGACTTCAATGCCATAACTCTGAAAAGGTTATCACGAGCGAAGTCCTTTTGAGAAGCAACTGTGATGAAGTTTGAAATAATTTGATTAACAGCCATTTGTTTTATTTATCCTTTCTATTTTATTTATTATAGAGCATCAGCAGCAGACCCCATATCATCACCCATAGTATCAAGGTCATCGTCAGTGAAGCCCATGTCATCACCTCCACCGAAGTCACCGCCTCCCATGTCCATATCTCCACCTAAGTCCATACCCATGTCTCCACCACCGAAGTCACCGCCCATATCGCCGCCTTCGCCACCTTCAGCTCCACCTTGTGCCATAGCCATAGCAGCAGCAGTCTTCCAGAATGGGCCGTTAGCCTTAGCCTGTTCAACCTTCCATTGGTTAATAGCGTCAATCATGAGCAATCTTTGGTTCTGCTTAATCTCAGCATTTGTCAATCCCCATACACGCTTCATTGCCCAACTCTTTGAAATACAATCATTGCCAACGATGGCATTGAAAGCCTGAGCATCCAACTGAATAGCTTGTTTTCTACGGAGTTCGTAGTAGTTAGAGGGAGGACAGAACTTGATTTCAAAAGCAGTTTCTTTAAGTTGGTATTCATCATACTTACCTGTGAGTTTCAAGTGAGTGATAAAACCGTCACGAAGACCTAATGCAAATTTATTTTGGAAGCCAATGATTCGTTTAGCAAAACGGAGTTCATCACGGAGAGTAGAAGAAGGGTCAACAGCAGCCTGAGCATCTTCATTGAGATAAGTTACAGGAATTCTAAGAGCACGATAGAGAGCTTTGAGGAAGAATTGTAAATCATCTAACTGACCGAGGTTCTGACCACCTGCCAACTGGTCTACTTTAACAGCTTCCATACCATTAGAACGAGCGAGGAAGAAAGCATCCAACATTGACTGTGGTTCAAACTTATGAATAATGTCGGCTTTATCAAGGTCAAATGACTTAGAACGCCAATATTCCTGTTGAACAGATTGGATATAGGCTTCAGCTTCATGAGGAGGCATATTACCACAATCAATATCAAACACAAGACGCTCAGGAGCACGAACAAGACGATAAATTACGATAGCATCTTCAAGATAAGAGAGCTGTACATAAGGCTTACGAGCGCGTTCAATGAAAGGTATAACCCATTCACCACTAGGGTCCCATGTTCCACTGTGAATGTAGAACAATTCATTTGGGTGATAAGGTACATTATTGACCATGACTTGATGTTTAGTCTTGTCATTATAAGTTATATTACGTCCAATGAATGCACCAACAATACCATTTGTTTTGTCTTTATATACAGCTTCTACTAATTCTGTTTGAAGTCTTTGAACACCAAGAATACCACGCTTGCGATTTTCAGGAGTAGAATTATCAATCAAATATTCATAGAACAATTCACCATCGGTGATATAATCCTTACACATCTGAGCACCATTATTCTTGAAGTCAAAGTGACCAACAAAAGTTTGGAATTCTTGTTCGAGGTCTTTCACTTGTTCTTCAGGAAGGTCTTCATCGGTATATTTGAGATTGACAACATGACCTCTTTCATCTTCCCAAATGAAGTTATCAGTATATTCCTCAATACAGTTAGCAACTTCAGGGAAAGCAGCCATTAGACGATACTCATAAATTCTGTTTGCTTTCTCAGCATCGAGAGTATGATAAAGCACATTAGCATAAGCATTATAGCGACCACCAAAGGCAGCACCATAAGCAGTTTGTTCTTGTTGATGTAAAAGAGACCCACTTACAGAATGTGTAAGAAGTGCTTCTTTACGTCTCATGCCTGTTCTCTCAAAATTATCCCATTTAGGATTATCAAATTGAGAAAGACCACCTCTCATTGCTTTTCCAAGAAAGTTCGTATTGGAAATTGCCCTTGAAAGTGATGATGCAAGTTGTGTTTGAAATTTATTTCCTCCGTTTAACATTATCGTGAATTATTTATTATTTGGCATTCAGATAGAATCCCTAAGCGTTATAAAATGTATCATAATCAATCTCATCAAACAATATTATATCAAAGTTTCCTTTATAGGAGATGTTAGGAAGTTTTATTTTTAGAGAATTATCAGATTGTTTTATTATTTCTAAAGGAATACCTTTTATTGTATCTTTTTTAGGTATTGATGAATCTATTGGGGCTGAGATTTTACTATTATTTGGGAACTAAAAAGTTGTAAGAGTACCAGTATATAAGTTTTTTGGTACAAAAAATGCCTCAGCCTTTGAAAGGTTATATCCATCGAATGTGATATAATAATCTCTTTGAACGGTGTTTCCTGTTTTTATGTCATTTGTTGTTCCTTTCAAAGCAAATTCGTTATAATTCTATGGTGAAATGCGGAAATAATACGCTTTATTGTTTAGATTTACTGTTGTAAATGCTTTTAATACCCTCACGTGACCTGTAGCATATTCACGAGGATTTTTATATGTAGAGCCATATGCTGAAACTAATGGGGCAGCATGAGTAATAAGTCCATCTATTCTATTCTATAATTCGTTTGTTACTAATTGAGTAGAACCTATATCAAGAATTGCCGACCCTTGGCATTCTCTATGGTTATGGAAAATCCATCCTTGTATTTTGAATGACATTGTTCCTGTAAATCTATCTTCATCTTCTTCTTTTAGTGTTTCCTTTGAATCAATGTCAATATTCAAATCCCATTCAACTTTATTACGGAGTTCTTCAACACCTTTTATTCCTATATTTGTAGGGACCATCCATGATATAAAGCACTATGGTTGGAATTGTGAAGCAAGATTACCGTATATTTGAAAAAGGTCTGATTTGTATTTTGTGATAATATTAACTGAAACTGAAATTGTTACAGGGGTTGGTCTTTTATAGCCTTCTAACAATCCATCTTTATAACGAGTAATTATTGAGTTTTTGGCAGCTAATCTATCTTTATCTGCTGTGATACTTTTTACTTCTACGACAACACAAGGAAGAGGAAAGTTTTTAGCAGTGTTTAAAGACAATAGTAATGCTCTTGATTTTGTTGCGAATTTATAAAATGGTGTAATTGTTTGTACTAAACGTCTCTCATTCTCCACTTTCTAGTAACGGAGAACTACTGATTTGTCAATAAGAGCAAAAAATTGTTTCAAAATTGACTATATTTCAAAACCATATTCGTACTGAGCCATTAGGATTATTTATTGTAAATAATTGATGATGTAGTATACAAACTATTTGACAACACCGTCAGGAAGATATTGTGAAGTTAGAGATATAACTAATGAACAATATCTCATAATGGTGAAATTTATTCAGTCTTAGAATTACAAAAAGTTCTTTGAATATATGGATTATGTTGTCAAACAAAGTATAAAAGATGTTGATGACTTTGATATAATTTAGAGGTGTTATGTCTATATTGCTATGTGTATGTATAGCATTAGAGCTACGTTAGCCGTGTCTAATACTATGCTTGGCTCTCAATAGATTCCTTTGTCTGTTATTTTGAACAATATTGAAAGTTCTTATACACCAAATAACATTGTATAGTATAACTTGAATGACAAAGTAACTCTCAAATTCAGTTACCCTAAAAAGTTTTCATATGAAGGTGAAGCCCCTATAATTGATTTTTATAGTGGATTAGTTGGTTACAATGATGTTGTTTTGAATGAATAGCAAAAATAGCAGTTGAAACAAAAATTAGGTACAAAATAGTTGTCCTTTATTGATGATTATTTGAGAGAAAAGTTTACGTCAATGTGTGATATATTTTAGGGTGTTCCTATGAATAATTTTTAGTTGAATATCGTAAGTGAGTCATTGATTGCAAATGTCGTAGGTTTTTATAAAATGCCTTTGGATTCGTTTTATAGAATAATGTATACAGTTATGAAACATATAAAAATGAGTTATAGTGATTTCATGAAGGTTTCATATTTGGAAGGTTCATTGTTTATCAAATATGCTGTATAGGAAAGCAATAAGATGAATGAATAGGCGAAGAAAGGGAATATAAACTTATCTACAAACGGTTTGGATGAATAAAGATGTAATAAAGCCTAAGTTCTTCCATGTTTAGGAAGAGTTTTATGAATAGCTGATAAATGGGTTTAGAGAAGATGCTAAACAATAGGCAGCTAAGGCTAAGAGTATGCCTGTAAAAATGGTGTCTAAACATGCAACATATTTCAAAAGAACCACTATGCCGTTGATAATGAAGTCTATATAGAGACAGAAATTATTAGAAGATTTTTATGTAGAAGCAGCATAGTAGAGGAAGAAGTCAGTTATAGAAGAGTTACGAGGTAAGTTCTTAAAGGGACAACAGGAAGTTTAGTAGGTATAGTAGGAGATATAGGTTTAGTAGAAAAAAGCCGAGCGTAGAGGTTTTTTAGGGAAGATGCTAAAAATCGCAAAGTATTATGACAATGTGATGACGATAATTAGCATTTATAAAAAGAGCAGAGAACGAGCAACGAAGACAGAAGTCTTTTTAGGGTTGGATAAAAAATATGATTGGCTACAGAATCCTTAGTATAAGAGACAATTGTAGAAAAAAATATATGCAGCGGTAAATGACTAGAGTGGATTGATGGTATCAACTATGACAAATGTCATGACACCTGTTATGGGTGGTATGTTTGATATGATTGATTAGAAGGTTGGTGGTTTATGGCGTAGTATGCTCATGATGATTGTTGAGAAGTTTTTGCTTCCTGATTGGGATGACCCTATTGATGTTGCATTGTGGGCAGTTCAAATGGGTTTGACAGCATTGTCTTTTGTTTTGACTGCGACAGGTATTGGTGCTCCAGCAGGTGCAGCAATCGGTGCAACTGTTTGGGCAGCACGATTGGCTAAAGTAATGAAAATTTTCAAGTCAATCAAAGGTATGTCTACTGTTTTCAAACAAGGAAGACGAGTAAGACGAATTGGTAGAGCATGGGCTAGAGGTTCTAGGGTTGGTAGAGCAACAGTTCGTCTAAGTTAGTGGGGTAGAGGTGGTTTAGTTAATGGATTGGCACGTATTAGAACATTACGAAGACAATATAAGTCTTACATGAATGGTACGTATGATATTCTTTTTGGTATCACTACAAACGATGTAGCACAGATGCGTAGAGGTTATGAAACAAAGAGTCGAGCTTGGGGTGAGCAGGTTCAGAAAATTGTTGGAAGAAAGTTAGAAGGGGTTGCATCTGATGTGTCATTTATATAGCAAAGATTAGCAGATGCAGGGGCAAAACTTGTTTAGGGTATTCGGACATTACATGCAACAGGTGGTATCTATAAGCCATTGGAAAAAATATATGGCACTACATTGACATTACAATTCTCCTATGATTTGCAGTATCCGTCTTTATTTGATAAATTGACGAATTATATACAAAAAAACTTAATAAATTTGCTTAGGAATATGTCATTCCCAAGAATTGATTTATCTAATCAAATTCATTTGAATAAAGTTTTTGATAGTTCTTTCAAAAAAGTAGAAAACAAAACAACAGGAAAAACTTTTGTAAAAAGAGGTGATATCTATTATTATGATGATGGTAATAGTGTTTTCAGAATTGGTAAAGACCGTGTTGCGTTGTTTGCAAAAAATATTGGTTCAAAACTTGTGGAATAGTTCGGGTATAATAAAATATTTTTATATGCTGGAAAGTTTAGATTTGAGACAATTGGTGCGGAAATATTGTCAACATATCGTGATACAAGAGAATGGTTTGAAAAATTTAAAAAAATAGCAACAGACGAATAGGTTGCCGATTTTAGAAGATTCATGCAAGAAAAAGCTAGATAGCATGGATGGGAGGAACAATTAGATTTACCTCATGCTTGGTATGATAAAGATTATTATTTGGTGTCTCCTACTGGTGCTGACTATGGTTTGCAGTAGGCAATGAATGCTTTGCATTAGTATGGTTTGATTTTTTTATTGAAAAAAGGAGTAATAAATTAGACAGATTATAATAATTATATCAATAATTTGTCATCAGTTCATGAATTACAGTCAAGACTATTATCAAAGTAGGATAGTTCTGGTGAAAGAAGTTTATAGTAGGGTTCTAGTTCTATAATCGAAAAAGTTACTAATTTTTATGAACATGGCTTCCATGCAGGTGTCGTGATAAAAAAAGATAATGATTTTCCGAGTGATATGAAATACCAACTTTTTGTAAAGGGTAAATTTTATAAAAGCCCTACTTCAAAATGGGAATTCAAAAATTATACGGATGTTACAAATACATATAAAGCACGTGTTATAAAAGATAACGGTGATAATTTATTCTTACTACCAATTGAATTCATCACGATGAATTATGACATACGAGGTAAATAGGTGACACTTATTACCAAAAAAGAAGAAATTTTACAGAAAGAGAAAGATTCTAATAAACAAATAGATACATTCAAAAAAGCTGTTTAGATATTCGTAAAGAATCACATGACTATGTTAGAAACTCAACAAAGAAAGGATGAATTACCAAATGGATGATAATGTTTTATAGAAAAAAACTTAGAGTATTCTTACAATAAAATAGAAGACTAGACATTCCTTGGCAGCGCAGCACTTTATGAAAGGTGCTCAAAACTTTCTTATTGAATATAATTCACAAATCGAAAACATTATTGATATTGATAATATCAAAAAAGAATATGAGGATTAGTTCAAAGATAGAGTTTCTGTAACGATAAAAAGAGCATAGGAAGCAAATAAACATGAATAGACTGTAAAGGGAACATTAACAAAAGTTGCACTGATTGGTGGATTTGCGATGATAACTGTATATGCTTTGTATAGAAAGCTATCAAATGTTGTCAATGATTTGAAAGATGGATTATTTGGAGACATTGTAAAATACGCTGATTAGAAAATGACCTCATTTGATTAGGTTCATAATTGGGTGAAAGGGATGATAAGGTTTGATTTTACTAAAGTTATTGTAAAACTTACCGACACGTTGGTGTTTAGTGTTATTTTTCCAGGTATTCGATTGTTGGTCGATTTAATAGATGATTTGTTTAATGGAAACACATATGAAGAACAAAATACATTTGAATTTATCTTGAATCAATTGGCTGCTACTGCTGCTTAGAGAGTTGCATCCAAGAGTACATTGTTTAACATATTAGAAATATTTGGTATAACTATCAATAAGGCTGTTACACATAAACCTGATTTACATAAGTTCTTGAAGTTAGGCAAAGAAGCAGTATAGGCTTTGAAAGAAGGTAATATTGAAACTTAGGAAGCTTATAAAAATCAAGGTACTTATGAAGAACGTAGAGCAGGATGGTTCACTTATGAAACTGTTACAGTAACAGATGATTTTCGTAACCGCATTAAAGATTCACGAGGACTAAATGTCGATACTGGTACAGATGCACATAAAGGTGGTATGCAATGGAACGCTGTTCAAGATATTTTTGCAACTTGGAATAGATAGGCAGTTGAAAAATACGCTGGCGCGTATGCAGATAGTTTAAGAACTGATATTTTACATAGTTCGATTGACCCTTATCTTCCAATTTATCGTGATTAGGCTAATAGAATATATAGTTCAATGAGAGATTGGGAGGTTGATATGTATGATGATGTGGATGATGCAATGTTTAGCGACCTTGTTTATACAGGATGGTAGCCATATAATATGTTGAATAAGGCAAAAGAAATTTTGGATACTCAGGCAACCTAGTATATAAAAACTAATCCTTTATATAATAAACTAATTGAGAAATACAATCAGTTGAATAATAATTTGGAAAATGCAGGTGGGTGTACAGCTTAGAATTGGGCAGATATTCATTATTTCCATGCAGTTGTTGTTTCGTTTATATTTGGTGCAAAGGAAGCAGAAGCATTGAATAATAGTTTTTATAACAATTATCATGTAAACAGAGATTTTGATGGAAAATCTTTTTTGCAAATTAGAGCTGAAGGGTTGGAAATAGGTTTACCTAAGGTAGAAAGTGTATATTCTCAAACATTGAAATCAATTTATGGTGGTGCTATCACGGTAGATGAGTTTGTTAATGAAATGACAAAAAACGGAGGGATTTTTGATAAATGGGGTCGAGGAGAAGATATTTTTTTGAGACTAACAAACGAATATCTATACAAATAGTTCAAAATAGGTAAACTTTTGAGTATCGTTAGAGTGTTTGCTTCCGATAGAAATAGTTATAATCAGCTCATGCATATAAGTTCTTATGTCAGTAGTAATACGAGGGTTACAATTATGAATGTGAATTAGACACAACATGAAGGATATTCAATTAGGGACAACAAATGGAATATAAGCAATGATAATGTTATAGAAAATATGGTTAGTAATTAGGTGAATGCCGATTTATGTATAAGAATCAATTAGTCGTATAAAACATTATATAAATCCACTAAACGTAAAAGAGAATAGAGAAAAAGAATACTCGATTCTATTCAATAGAAAATGAAATATTTCCTTCCAATTGTTAGAAAAAAGACAGCTCAAGAAAGAGTACAATAGCGTCTTGATGCTATGGATTCAGATGATATTTGGTCTGATACTTAGGCGTGGATGGATGCAGAAGGATTAGTAGTTGATTGATGTTTCAAAAATAAATAATTGATAATGGCTGATTAGACACCATAGAACAATAATACCAACTGGTAGTATTTCCTTTAGTAGTTAGAAAAAGTTTAGAAATTATCTAACCGAGTTAATCGTGCTTAGATAAGGATGAACTATACTGACAATGAAATAAGTGAAATAAAAGAAGCAGTTGGATTAGATTAGGGATAGACATAGAAAAATGTTATCACTAATGAAGTTCCAAGTACATTGTCTGTCAGTTAGAAGAAGCGTTATGAAGAAATTGGTAAACAATTTGTTTAGGGGGCAGGAAAAGAATTTGCGAGAATAAAAGCTGCGATAAAATTGAAAGATAAGATGAAAACAAAGAAAGATGTTTTCGTTGAAAATGCAAAGAAAGTAAAATAGGCTTCCAAGAAACAAATAAAAACAGGTGGATTCTGGTTGAAGATTATGGCTATTGTTGCCATTCTTGGTATGGTTGGTCTTTTATTGAAAGACAAAATTTCAACAATGTTACCTGATTTAGGTGATGAAGTAGGTGGATTTGGTGACAAAGTATATGCTTTCTTTGAACGATTGGTTTCAGGAATGGTACAATATAGCACAAATATGTTGGGTGGTACATTAGGAGGTATTATTCAATATGTTTGTACAAATTTGATTCCTAATACAATTAGTACATTCTTCAATGCAACATTACCAACTGCTATGGTTGCATCCACATTGGCAGTTATGAGCTTGTTTAGTGATAGTGCTGAAGAACAAGCAAGAGCATTGTTATCATAGGGTCAAAATCATGGTGATTCTGTTGCAAATTAGGCAGAATCACAATATCAATAGTTGAGTGCAAGACAATATTAGCAATAGATGCTTCGACAACAATTTGCAGAAACAAATTTGGCGAATAAAGATATGGCTGATGTCTTATTCATGTTGAATAATTATGCTTAGTGGAGAATGCAACAGAGTAATTCAAATGAATCAACTGTTTTCAAAGCAATTGATGATGCCTTGGATGTAAATGGTGTTGAAATAGATTTGAAATCAAATGACGGTTTTGATATGACATCAATGTTAGTCGAACTTGGTAATTTGATGCAACAAAATCAAAATGCATCCATCGAATAGAGAAGAAGAATTGTAGCAGCCCACTTGAGAAATGCAGGTATCAACCTTGATTAGGCAACTTTAAATTAGCGTTTGAGTGATAGTAATATTGCAGACATTACTAAAACTGCTACAGAAATGATGGGTGATGAAAGATATGTAGCATTACAGAATAGATTAGCTGAGTTATCTGCTGCGGAAAGACAAAGAAGACAAAGTATTACTCCACCTAATGATAATAACGGAGGAGTCGCAAATAATCCTATCATAAGACAAGGTATTATAAATGTTGGATAGGTTTTGGGACGACATTTTGTGGAAAATGCTAGTAAATTCCTTGGGAAACTTGAATAGTTTCTAAATGGAGATGTTACAAACAGTAGATTGTTGGCAGGTATCAATACATATTTTGCAGATTTATCTAATGCAGGTGTTGCGTTCATTGGTGGTGCTTTGGATGAGCTTAGACAAGTATTTTTGAATACTTATAGAACGAGATTGCCGAATGTTCAGGTAAACAGAACAAATAATACCACTACTAATGTAGATACTCCACCCGTTGCTATTGATGGTGGAAATATATTGATTATGAATGTACAAATAGATGATGTCATATCAAAACAACTTAGTACATTAGATACTCTTAATGCAACAGAGGTGGCAATACAAGGGTAGATTACAAAAGGAAATGAATCTCTTACAAAGATAAATCAATAGTTGGCAAGTTTGGTAAATGTAGGTGTAGCTCCTAACGTGAATCAAGATGTTGCTGAGGCTAAGAGAATAGCAATGGAAGCCAATTCTTTGTCCGTTGGAAATACTGAAAGCATTAACAGAATACAAGGTATATTGAATAACATGAATCAAGGTGGTTCAGGCGGTGGTGTCCCTGCACCCGCCACATTATAATATAAAATAAATAATTGATACAATGCCAGAGGCTTAGGAAAATAATCAACAAAATCAAGGAACTACACCAACTCCACCTGCTGAAGGTACAACACCTCCTGCTTAGGGTACAACTCCACCTGCAACTCCACCTGCCGAGGGTGAAAATCCACCAACCGAGGGTGCGACACCTCCTGCTGAAGGTGGTTCAGGTGCATCAGCCCCTACTGCCCAAGAAAGTACATAGCAAAAAGCAGCAGAATAGGCAAGAGCAGCAGAACAAGCTGCTAGTGATGAAAATAAGTCTATCACACAAAGTTCCAAGGATAAACTTGGTACATATAATACATCTGTTGGAGGTAAGGATAATGAAATATATAATAATATAATTTATTAGAATTTCTAGTATGGTAATGGTCAAAGAGCTAATGACGGTGCTAATGCATCAGAAGCATTATGTTCGATTCTTGATAATTATTATTGGACTCTTGATACCTTTGCCAACCGTCTTAGAAATAATGAAACTGTACTAAAGGATGGTTCTGTTGCATCTCTTTCAAGTCCTGTTCCTCATTGTTATCTAATTGAATATCAACAGAAACATAGCTCTAATATTACAAACTTTGTCAATACAATAGTTGCAGCAGGGCAAGTTTTATCAGATTAGAAAGTACAAAGTGCTTTTAATACAGTTGGAAATACAATTTCAACACTTCAAGCTGGTTTGATGAGCGTTCTAATGGGTTCTGATGGAGCTGCCCCAACAACACCTACACCCCCTCAGCCAACTACAACAGGTAGTGGTCAGGCAGGTGCATCAGGTGGTGCTGGTGCATCGGGTAGCAATGGAGCAGCAGGAGGTACTGGAGGTGCTGCTAGTGGAAGTTCTGGCGGTAATGGAGCAGCGGGAGGTACATCTGGTTCAAGTGGAGGAGCTGCCCCTGCTCAGCAACAACCTAGTTCAACACCATCTACATTTTCTAGTATTAGAAATAGTTTAGTCGATATTACTAACAAAATTTTAGAGAAGTTACCAAATGCATCTGAGTTGGTTACAAATGGTATTTCAGGTTCTACATATCTTGCTCCATATAAATTGCTTTATAGTTTGAATGACACAAAACAAAGATATGTATTCCCTATGCTTTCAAATCCACCTATCAATAAGGTGATAAATTCGTTTGATAATAAACAACAAGATGATTCTATTCTTAGTAATAACAATTTATTCACTTGGATAAATGGTGTTGCGTCAGGTATTGTAACTTTTACACGAGATATCAAAGATTTAGCTCATATTCTTGGTGGAGAAAAATCTATTTCATATCAATTATCAAATGTAGAAAAAGCTAAGTTCTTCCAATATCCTACGCAGACATAGGAATATACAATTTCGTTCCCACTTTTGAATACAGTAAAGAATGAAAAAGGCAAACCTCCTCATTGGAAAACAAATTATAAGTTCTTATTGTTATTCACTTTAAGAAACATGATTTTCAGACGAGATAATGCTTCGTTCTTCCCACCATTATTTTACGACATGGTTATCCCTGGTGTTATTAGACAGCCGTTCTGCTATGTTAGTGATATAAATGTAAAACCATTAGGTATAGTAAGAATGTTAGAAATTGAAAATCCACTTAGTTTTATCAAAGGAAAGTATTCAGTCGCAGTACCATAGGCATGGATTGTAACAATCAAACTAAAATCATTGTTAGCAACGAGTGCAAATATGGTATTGAGTGGATTAGGAGAATTATCAATCAATGCAACAACTCAATCATAATTATGAATTACGATAGAATTTTCAATATATATACAACAAGTGAGGGGATTCCTTTTTACAATTTATCAAAAAGCGTAACATTTCCGTAGGATGATAGATTGTAGATTTATGATTTTGTTTATGCTGATGAAGATTATGCTTGGACAGTGGCAAGTTATAAAATATATGGAAAGATTGATTATTGGTGGGTCTTATCTTCATTGAATAAAGACATGAAGTTTTATGCAAAAAGGGGCAGAACTATAAGAATAATAAAACCCTCTTATATTGAATAGGTAATAAAATATATATAAAGATGGCAAAATAGATTCAAGTTGGGGAAAATAAGGTTACTGTAGATGATAGATATGACCCTACGGTACATGCTATTGATATTAAAGACGGTCATGCTACTATTGTTGACAAAGAGACGCAAAGACCTATCTAGGACATGACTGCCACTTTGGCGACAAATGGTCAATAGCAGCCACAACAAAATGCAAGTGGTGGGTAGTAGAATACAACAAATGCTGAGCAGCCTAAAAAATAGGAAACTCTTACTGACAAAGACAATCTAAAAGGTAGTGGAAGATATTTCAACCATCTTTATGCGATGGTTGATGAAAATATTGGTGATGTTATCAATACAAATGCAGGAAAATATAAGATTTCAATATTTTTCACCCCTAAGTTTTTGATAAAGGATGATGTATTCACATCGAAGTAGGCTGTATTCTTGAAATATAATGATACTGTTAGAAAAATTGTCCTTGAAGATGATATTGATAGTATAGGATTGAAAGGGTATATTGAGGTTGATAACAAAGGTTCATTCCTTGATATGTTTTTGGGAAGACATAATAATTATTATCTTGTAATTACATTTACTAAGTATCTTGATTCAACGTCATTTTGGTAGGCTGAGAAACCGTTGATAAAATATGAGCCATATATATTTGATATTGCATCTGTACAAAACCTTGGTAATCCTGGTCGAGAAGATAAAATTTTGAGAATATAGCTAGTTGATGTCATGACCTCTATTCTTCAAAGTCATTCTATTGCTAGTGTTATCAAATTTCATAGAGATATAACAAAAGCGAAGTCATATAAGGTAGTATTCAAAACAATTTTATAGTATATCAAAGAATATTTGAAAGTCAATACTAATAATAAGTTTGAGTTCAAAAAAGATTTGTTGTATGATGAGAATGTAAAATGTTTAGGTACTGCATATAATGGTAATGATGCAAGTGGTAATGATATGTCTAAGCTAATATAGGCTTCATTCAATAAAATGTCGAGAAATGCAACGATATATTAGGCAATGAGACAGTTATTAGCCGATTGTTGTACGACTTTGAAAAATCCTAAAAAGTTTAGCGATAATTATATGACCATTGGTGATGTGTTGATACCTTTCTTCTTTAAAGAGGAGTATCCTGACCCTGAGTTTTTATACCCTTCTTTATGGAATAGTCTTGAGTAGAAACCTGCTTCAAATGGTAATAAAACAGATGTAACACCTAATGGTGGTGCAACTACTTAGCAAAAACCTGAAGCAACTCAAACACAGCCACAATAGGGAGCAGCAGCAGAATCAGCACAGACACAACCTGCTGCTACAACTGATGGAACTACACAAACTGATGTGGATAATGCTCAAACCTCGCTCAGCGGTGCTGTAAATGCAGCAACAGCAGAAGTTAAACCAAAACAAAATGATGTCGTTGAAACAATTAGTGGGTGGCAAAACGCAATTCAAGAATTACCTGCATACAAAAATGCTCAAACTACTCAGAGTGTTGATTATGCTAGTTCTGTATATAAGGGTGAAGCCCCTTATCTATTGTGTAGACAAATGACTATGAGAGATATATTCATGCCATTTTTCTTAGCATTTGGACATGATAAGTATAGTGGTATATATGAAGATATCAATCCATAGTCTGATACTGTTACATAGCAAAATGAAACAGCATTGATGGGTGTTTATCAAAAAGAAATTAAGTCTCTTTCTTTTATTCCTGTTGATGTAAACTCTGTTAGAAAATTATGGAAAAATGTTATTTTCTTGGATTGTACAACTAATTCAAATAGCGCACATAATACTCTAATATTCTTTTCGTGGTTTTTTGATTTCTTCCAGACGGTATTCTTGAATTCCACCAAAAGAGGTCTTATATCAAATGTAATGCCTGATTTCTTCCTTTTGAGTAAAACATAGGGTATTGCTCATGCTACTTCTGATGGAAATAAGTTTGAAAATAAGTTTGATGAATATAATTCATATACATATGCAACTTAGACAACGGATAGTGTAAATGAATGCTTACGAGTAATGGGTAAAAACTTAGCATCATTTACACTAATCAATGATATGTATACATTTACATTGAACGGAAACTTGATGAGAAGACCAAATGAAATTGTCAAATTTGGATTTAGAAATAACAATGATGTAGCAGGAACTAATATGCTTTCAATGCATACTGATATAAATCTTGGCGATTATACATATTTGTATGTCCGAAGAGTTACACATAGATTCATTGGTAATGATTATAATAATGAAATAGTTGGATGTAAGATATGTGAAGTCATGAATACTAAAAATTACAGAGCGACTATTACACCAGGTGGTATATGGAAAATGTTATTCAGTTAATGAAAAAACCCTCTCAGAAATGAGAGGGTTCTTATTTTATATCCAAGTTACATCTTTGAAAGGATTGATATCATCCCATAACTATTTCATGAACTCAATGACTGAGTTTTGTGTTGCTTGAATGAGCATCTGAGGAACTTGTTCAAGAGATGTGCAACCATCAGGGAACATTTGTTTTGATGGAGCAGGGGTTTCGCTTTGAATAGCATCTTTTGCTTCCCTATATACGTTTCCTGTGTCTTTGATATATTGACATGCAGGCCCATTGAAACTATGTGTATGACCAGGTGTAAGTAAGTCACCTTTATTAATGCCACAGCCAGGGACTCTATTGCCACCATTTGCAATAATTTCCGCAGCCTTTGGCTCAATAGTAAACATTGCATCTGACATAAATGATACACCTTTAGGGAATGCAATTTTACAAGGGACGTTCCATAATGCGTCAAAAGGTTGAGGTAACATTAGCGCAATATAACAGTCAACATATGCAGGAGAATCAGGAAGTGTTGACAATGCTTTCCAAGGAAGAGCACTTTGAACTATTTGTTCAGCAGCAGAAGATGCACCGTTGAATAATACAAATGATTGACCTGGGTTTATGAAACCTTTTGATGTTCCACAAGGAGTAGTATGATTAGTTTGTTCTTGAGTAGTAATATGAGAACAATAAATTTCACCATTTACAAAAAGACCACCATTAATATGAACATTATTAGTAAAGTTTGTATTACCCATTATGTAGATTTCGTCATATTGTATATCGAGGCGAGTACCCATAAGGTGTGTTCTTTCAGTTGAAGCAACTTTGAAGAGACGAGTATTTATATTGAAACAATAAGTACAAAGAAAGTCTTGATATGGAGTGCATAAACGAGATGGGCCTGATGTAATCCACTCAAAACCACCTGCACCACATTGAATATTGATTTTATTACCTACTGCTAGTGAATATATACCGCCATGAGCAAGCCATGATGTATCAATATAGCTACAATCATAACCTGATGAATCCGAAAAGTCAGTACCAATATTCTCACTAATATCCATTTTAGGTAAAGACTTACCGTTTTGCTATACCTTTATACAAGGAAATGTATTAGGAGCTTGTGTACCAACTATTACTCTTTTTTCTAGTGCGATTTGTTCAATATCTACACCACTATAACCATCGTTGTTTAATCCCATATCTTATATTTTAGCATATTGCATTTTCGTTGGCAAGAATTCTTGCCAATTCAGGCATAATTTGTTGATAAATGTGACTTCTTGTGATATTTGGCTTTGCATCTCTTTCTTCAAGAGATGGACTTCCTGCAAGCATTTCAGGTGTAATCTAACCTTCATCGAACATTTTCTTTAATTGTCTCAATGTTTCTTTCTTTTGATTCAATTGATGTTCAACCTCTGCCAATCCTGCAACTTTAGCCTTATATGCAGCATCAGAAAGACTGATAGTCTCAATATAAGTTGCCAAATAAAGACTAAGTTTACCAATATCTTGAATGCGGGTGATTTGTGGAGGTGTAGGTGCAAGAGTTCCACCCCAACTGGTAGACATTTTTGACATAACGGCATTCAAATCAAGTTTTACCAACTATGAAGGAGATACACTATGTCTGTCATCACCTGATTGTAGAAGAATACCTACTAATTTTGATACTGCTTTATCAGCAGCTCTTTGTGCTTTCCCTGAAAATAATTCAGGAGTACCTACAACTTTGAATGAATACTCGCATGTTATACCACGCCCTGCATAAGTTTCTTGTGAATTACCCGAAATTTCAACATTTCTTGAAGTTCCTGACTAAACAATACCATTAGCAGAATGTGTAGTGGAGCGTTGTGGAGTTTGTGCCGAGTATTCTCCACCTGTCATTCTCATCTATACACCGTCCTCAGTGACAGTTGTACTATGTCCGTCTGATTTTATATTTTTTGGCATATCTTATTATAATTATTAATATCCTATCATTGCAGCCCATGCTTCTTCCGATGGAAGTGAAGCTATTACTATTGGGTATATACTTGAATTTACGAATGCAACTAATACCCATTGATTTACTTCCAATCTTGGATAATTACCTGGTGGTATCTGACCAAGATTAGGTAATGGAGTTCCACCACTTTGATTTAGTGTTGGATTTACAACACAGAGAGATTGCGATGGTGTATCTGATTTATAACATAATGTTCTAGGAAGCCCATTAGTATGTTTAGGCAAATATTCTGTTGCTATTCTGTAATCATGAACATCATCACCATCTTTATACCAGTGATTGAATACTGATGCACCTTTCTATGGAACTTCTTTAAACCAAGAACCTGCTGATAATGGTGTTGCTACACGACATGTGTATGCTGTAGCAATTGCATCAGATAAGGAAATACCTGATAAAGCACTACCTGTGTTCTAGTGAAGATATTCAGAATTACCCAAAGGAGAAATACTATTAGCCGTTGGTATCCAAACTTTAACAAGACCTGGGCCTTCAGCTACCTGTACTACCAAGCCTTTATGAATTGCAGTATGTGTTTCGTTTCTACTCATGATGTTAGACCTAATAAGTTTTCTTTAGTAAGACCTTTTATTTGTAAATTGGCTTTTTGTAATAAAAATGCCTATTGATTGGCATATGATGAAAACATGTTCACGTCTTGGAACGCTCCATATAATTCTTGATTTAGTGTATTTCCAAGTTCATTTACTTTACCTACAACATTACTTGTAAACTATTCAATATAAGGCCCTAACATTTTGTTTAGATAACAAGCAGCAATTGCAGAAAACATATCTTTACAATTTTCTGCTTCAATTTCAAGTTCCCATTGGAAGTTAGACCAATCTAACCAAGATTTAGCCATAGATAATATACCGTCTGCTAACAAGAGTACAGATGCTACTAGATTTTGGAAAGCAGATACGAGATTTGTTATCATACCTATGATTTGACCAACTGCCATACTAATTTGACAAGCGACAGCATCAGCGACTTGTTGCCAAATATCTGCAATAATACCTGCTGCACCTGTAGCAATATTAGCTAAAACACCTAATGCAGTTTTACCTCCGTCTGATAACATTACCCAAGAGCAATATCCAAGTGTCGCAGCAGTAGCAACACCCTATTTTAAATCAGAAATTGATTTTTTAATATCACTAATTGAACCTAAAGAATATCCTCCGTCTATTCCTAAAGCAGAAGTGAAAGCATTCGAGGGGATATTTACACCTGTTTTGCTAGGAGTAAAACTTGAAAGTTTGCTAGTAAAACTAGTGATTTTACTCATTGATTCTAAAAGACCCATACTTTGCTTATTTACCTTTCGTAAATATATCAGAATGTTTGCATATAAAACAAATTCAGCAGATTATCTTGACTATGTTGCTTCTGTAAAAAGCCGTAAGGAAATTATGGCTGACCCTGATTTGTGTTTGTTATTGGAAAACCCATTTATCAAAGACAATATGGAAATGGCTATTCGATGGAACGAAGCAAAGTATGGTGATTACCAAGATAAGTATGACTTCATGGAATACTTCATGTGCAACGGCCCTTAGCTTGATGCTGATACCATACTTCATTATAGAAAAAAGGCATACAATGACCCTGTATGTATGGAGATTGCATATTCATATCTCTCTGATACTAATCATCTTGCATAGGTTAGACAAACAAAATATAATAAAGAAACGGATAATTGTTTTAAGAATCCTTGTTTCTATATGGGCAAATTTTCTGCAATGATGGGTAGTTGTGGGGACTCTGAGAACACAAGAAGTGCATTCAACATTGTTGGTAGATGGGGTAAAAAGGCATTGGAGAACACCAAAGGATATTTTATCGACATGGGTAAGTATCTCAGAGGGCAAATTAGCGAAAAGCCAGAGAAACCTGCATAGGATAGCACGACTACACCTGTTACAGGTGCGGGTCAGGATGATTCCTCTGTACCTGGCTCACAAACAGTTGCTGACCCAGCAGCTAAAAAAGCTCCACAGTAGGGAAATGCAGATGCTCCGAAGTATGGTGCGACAGGAGGAGGTAGACAATGTTTTTAGGGCGGTATAATTCCTTCAATGAAAAAGGGTGCTATGCAAATTTGGGCACAAATTTCTTAGGGTAATGAGACATTTACCAAAGAATTGACATAGAATAATAATACAGCATTGAATGCTAAAAATATTGGAGACTCTTTATGTGAACCTGTTGCTGAGCTTCTTGACCTTGTTACTAAAGCAAACGTAAAAAGACAATTAGGTGACTGTTCGAGATTATGGTCACAAGTAAGAAGATTGAGATTGTTTAGTAGTGAAAACAAATACGGCCCAATTGTAGCTTCACAAATTGTTGGAGATAGAAATACAGATGGTACACCTAAACAAGTTATTGCTAATCCTCAGCCAAAGGCTTCAGATGCTTCTGTGAATGTTGCTGCTTCTAAAAAAGCCAAGAAAAAGGTTAAAAAGAAGAAGAAAAAGAAAACTGATGATGATAAGAAGAATCTTGTCACAGCCCCTGATGGACAGACATATGGCACAACTACTAATCAGGAGATTGTTGCAGACAATTATGCAACAGGTGCTAATCCTGATGCAATTGGATATGAACGTACTCAATCGGAACAAGATGAATATCTTATTTGGAATGCACAACAAATGGCTCAAGCTAGAGGTGACACTGATAGAACTTTTGAATCCGCTTAGGATGCTCAAAACTATTTGAGCGGTGGTATGTAATATGGCAAAATCTTTATACAATCTAATACAATAGAATCAATCTAATGGGAAAACACCTATTGGATATAATGTGTAGTCTTATAAAGACGTTTTAGCAAAACTACAAAAAGATGCATATGGAGATTCCAGCGGTGACACTGTAATGGGTGTTACTCGCGTTGATTATTCAGGTGTTTAGAACCTAGGTTTTGATTCCAACGGAATTTCCACAAATGAAACATCTTGTATATGGAAAATGAATTTGATGTTTTCAGGTTCTATCCCTGTACGATATCAAAATTATTATGATATTGTCAAGTTTTAGAATTAGTCAACTTAGAATGTTTCCCAAAATCCATTTTGTCATGCGAGTAGTATGTGTCCTCTTTCATTAGACGAAGAGACATATGCAAGAATTTAGGTGGAAGATTTTAAAGTTGGGTCATCTTTCGATTTGCAAGGTCTTGCTGTACAATATTTCTCCAAATTTTATAGTTCAAATACCTAGGAAATAAATGCTGAAATGGTAAAAAAATTATTTGAAAATAATTTATTACGTGCTCAGGTTATTTTACCTGATAAAAATAAATCAATACTCATTGATGTTATCGGACAAACACCAAACGGTTACGGACAAAAGAATGCTTGTTGTGTTGTAAGTACACCACTAATAGGTTCAAGTGAATGGGATGGAGCAGGTATTGTTTTGAAATTAAATGACGGTACAGGTTAGCAGTAGTTATTACCAAATGGAACTACATATACATTCCCTGCAAAGGGAGGAGGTTATTACTTAGGTAGTAGTAAAATGACAGGTATGTCCAAGACTTAGTATAAGAAATGGTTGGAGCAAAGTGCGGAAAAATATGGTTCTGAAGTTGTACTAAAGTTGATAAAACCTTCTGTAAGAACATGTTATGTGAAGTTATATGTACCTGAATCAAAGAAGAGTTAGTCATTACAATTTCTTCCTCAAGGTATTAGTCAATTATTATATCAGGAATACCCTGGTTAGATTAAAGAAGTAAGTGGTTCTGCAATTGACCCAAGTATATTTGAGGGTGAAATACGCACAAGAATGATGGGAGTATGTGAAAAATGGAAAGATGTACAAGTTTCCGTTCTCAATGGAGGATTTTATTATTCTCAGGCAAAGCGTCCTCATAGATTATATCGCAATAGTGGTGGTTCATATAATAGAAGTGGTAGAGATTCTGTTAGAGCATTATTTGGTACTAAAAATGGCGATGGTTACTTTGATTGTTCGTCATTACCATTCTTGTTCTGGTATGATACTAATATATTGAAAGATGATGTAATGGATGCACCTACATTCTCAACAGGTACAATGAGTACAGTACCAAGTGTATTATCGGCATTATTGAAACCTAATTATAAAATAATAACAATGGATATTACTTCATCTACTCAAATTTTAGCAGGTGATATATTATGGGTTTAGACCAAAGACGGTACAGGAAAACATCATGCTGCAATGGCATATCCTAAAGATGGTAAAATGTATACACTTGAAATTGGAGACCCAAGTAATAGTAAAATTAGAAATGTATGTACGTATTACTCACGTTCTGAAAATAATACAGGGACATGTCATTATAAACATCTATTAAGAGTAGTTGAACAACAACAGCAATAATATCATGTCAGATAATTCATTATATAAAATACTTGATGCTCCAGTTCCATAGGGTAAAACTCCTATTGGTTATACTGTGAAATCATATTAGGGGGTACTTGCTGCATTACAATCAGAAAAATATAAGGAAGTTACTCGCAATATTCCTGCACCTAATAATGGTAATAATTATGCAACTCGATATTTTACGATTTTAGGTTCTACTTCAATACCTAATGGTACTAATGTAGATGGTTTTCTATTTGAAAGTGATAAAGTAACTCCTATGTATCAGGCAGTATGTAGTATAAAAGACTTCATGTCATTCCCTGTTGATTGTGAGCAAGCTATTGGTTACGTTGAAGTTGATAAAGGGGATTCTTTGTCAAATGGAAGGTCATAGAAAAGTGGTATTACATATCCACCAAAAAATTTAGATAGTGAAACTATAACTTCTATGAAAGAAGATTGTACTGATTTGTACATAGGTGTTGGAATTTCAACAAGTTAGTTAGCCTATAAATTTTTTGAAACATTTTTTTAGGATTTGCATTTATCTCAAACTAAAATTTAGTAGTTTATATCAAAAGGATATTTGAATGCTTAGATATTGATACCATAGAAAGGTACGAATGCAAGGGCATTACATGCAAAAGTTATTCTTAATGCTCCACAACTTTCATCAGGTACTTTTGATGTATGGATTCCTAATCCTATTTTATTGTTGAATGATTTCAGTGAAATTGGAAGTATTACAGTATCGAGAGGAAAAGGTTAGGAAAAAGTAGGAGATTCAGTAAAGTTTCCATTAGCTTCAAGTAGATACTATCATAAAACAGGTGTAATTTCAGGATTTACGTCTAGTTTCTTGGAAAAATATGCACAATAGGATAATGCTGAAAAAGTAAGTTATGTTCGCAGTAGTTTATGTAGCCGTGGAAAAGAAACTATTGGAAGAGTTAGATTATATTTTGAAGAAGAAGCTGCAAACTAGTTAGGTTCTTTACCTTAGGAATATAAAAAAGAATTATTCACAGGTAAGGTCAATCCTAAATCTCTTATTCAAAGTGAAACAATTTCTACTTCTTCGTTTAGTACAGCTACAGTTGCAGGTAAAATTGGTGTTCTTGTTGATGTTGGTCATGCTAGACAAGGTGATAGTGGTGCTACTGGTAATGGACATACAGAATATGAAATGAATAAGATGATTACAAAATGTTTATGTTAGGTATTGACATAGAATGGGATTGGTAATGAGCTTGTTCATCAGCCTCTTGGTTCATCTATACGATATGCTAAATCAAAAGCATCAGCATACGCATGTGCTATCAGTATTCATATGAACTCTGCTGGTGCAAGTGCTTCAGGCCCAGTAGTTTTGTATAAAAATAATGATGAAGCACGGAAAATTGGCGATGATTCTAAGGGTCATGCTGCATCTAAACCTTTGGGATAGGCTATTGGATAGAGACTTAAATCAGTATTTCAAAGTACACGAGACCCTGCGGTTCATCAGCCACCTAGTGATGGTATAAGAAAAAGAAATGACGGATATTTACGAGGTATAGGTGATACGATGCCAGCAGTTCTTATTGAAGCGGGTTTCATAAGTAATAAAAATGATGTTGAAAAACTCATGAATCCTTAGTTTTTACGCAGATATTGCAAAGCGATTGTTGATGGCGTAGTTTTCTGGTATAATAATTTACAACGATAATAATATATGAGTCTTAATAAAAAAACTTTGTACGATTTGGTTAGTTAGGGATTGAAATAGGCTTCCTAGAAAGGTAAAAGCCCTATTGGTTACACCGTATCTTCTTATAAAGGTGTACTAAATGCATTGGAAAGAATAAAGATTGTATACAAAGATGTTTTAGTGCAAGGTGAGACTCAAAGTATCGGTACAAGACGATATTCAATTTTATCTGAATTAGGTTTAGGTGGAGAGGAAAATGAAGGATTTGTAGTTCATGGGGATGACCAGATGTCATATCAAGCCGTTTGCGACATAAAAGAATACATGTCATTCCCTACAGACTTTACCAATAGTGAATCAAAATTATAGCGTATATATTGTCCTGTAAAAAGACCTTCATAGGCAGCTAGTTAGACACATATTTTGAATGGATATACGTTGCAAAATACCGCAGGCCCAACATTTCCAATGGCTACTCCTAGCGATTCATTCTCAGAAGATATGCAAACAGCATTAGGAGAACAATCAAATTGTAGTGTTGGTGTAGGTATTTCACTTTCTGATTTAGGTACAAAGTTTTTCAATAGATTTTTTGAGTTTGAAGGAAAACAATGGACTGATAGTTTTATTGAAACCCTTGCATCGAGAGGGTATTTGTTCGCAGAAGTTTTATTACCTTTTAATAACGATACTGCAAAGGTTTTACATTCTCGCGTTACTGTGCGACATTAGTTGTGTAGTGGTGGGCCGTTTGAAGTGTGGTTGCCTTTACCGTTGGTTTTGTTAGATGATTTCTCCGCATTAGGACAAGTTTCAGTTCATACAACAAACGGCATTGAAATAGTAAATCAAAACAATGTAAAATTTCCTTTGAGAGGAAATAAGTATCATCATGAAGAATCTTATATATAGAACTTCTCTCCTTCTTTTTTGAAAGCATATGTTGATGGTATGGATGAAGATAAGATTGGTTACAAATCTGTAAATTTTTGTAATCAAGGTGTGGCTAAGAGGGCTAGAGTACGATTGTTTTTCAGTCAGGATGCAAAATAGGATATAACGAAAGAGTTTGGTGCATTATCCTAGACACATAACAGAGAATTGTTTAGAGGGCAAGCCAATCCTGATTCTGTTATTAAGGTCGAAGAGGTTTTTGGTTCTGGTATGGTATATGCTTCTAATCTTGAATATTGGAATACATTTGGTGCTGAAATTGGTTTAAGTGGTGGACTTGTAGAACGTGCAGTAGGTGCTACAGGTAGATTTGAATCAGGTGGTAACTGGGGTAAATGGGCATGGGCGCAAGATACCCAAGGTATATCCGCAGGCTTTTTGCAATTTACTCAATTAGCAGGTGGTATCAAGGATTATAGAGATGCGTATAAAGAATTGCAAGCTAATGATAGTAGTGCTCCTGCTATGAGTGCGGGGATGTTTGAAGATATTGGAAGATATAATAAATCTTCAAACTATTCTCCACTTTTGAAATATTAGGGATAGTTTGCAGAACAAGCTAAGACTGATACAGGTAAATTAGCTCAGATTAAAGCATGGGAAGGACGAGGAAATAATAAGTTGAAAAGAAAATATACTATCAAGTGGTTTAAAGCATTCAAATGTACAACTGCTTGTTAGTTGATGGCTATTTTTGGTGCAATCAATCATATACCAACTTGGTTCAATGGGGATTCAGTGTATACAGGTAAAGGTTATGGAAGATGGTTGAATTATCAATTCCCAACAAATCCTGTTGAAAAAGCAAAGGTTTTAGAAGCTATACATTGGATTGAATATAAAAGATATAACACTCATAAAGGTTATAGTTGTGGTGTTAGTTCGACTATTACCGACCCTAAATAGTTTCTTTCTAATATAGAAGGAAATTGGAGTGTTTCAACACAGTCCGATAGAGGTCATAGAAGACGTTTTACCACATCTGTCCAATTATGGGGTGAAAGAAATGCAGACCTTGACGGTTGGAATACATTTAGTTGGTAATCAATATCATTCACTATCAATCACGTGAGCTTCCTTTACTTTTCTACGCATGGCTTGCTCACGTGTAAGCATTATCTTCGTCTCATTATTCTCCTGATTCATCTTATGGTCAGTCATTAGCTTCATTGCTAATAACTCTTTACTATTCTGATGCTTAATCTGGGTGATTTCCTTGTTCTGATTATGCTTCTCATGCAATGTATACAACTTACTCATACTGTCAATTACCTTAGCATGAGCATTTAAGAGAGACGAAGCAGCAGAAATTACGGCAGGGTCAGAGGGAGACATTGCCAATTCAGTCAAAACGGCATTCACAGCACTGTTACTCTGTGCCATAGTAGTTCCTAACTCTTCAAGAATGTTCTGTTGTATTTCCTCAGTAGTGGTTTCAGTAGAAAGTTCATACTTAGGTTCAACATGTTGTGGCTGGGATAAAGCAACCTCACCTAAAAGTGCGTCAAGTTCGTCTTGTTCTTCGTAATTCTGCATATTTTCTACGATTATTTACTTGACTTTCGTGATGAAAAGTATTATAATTCTCTCGTTATGAGACTTTGGCACATAGATTTGATAGATGTTCTTCCTAGACAACAACTGTTAGGTCAATGGAGGGAATTATGCTGTATTGCTTCTAACATTAAGAAGAATAATACTCCTAATCATCTGCTTGTCAATAAGATTTTGGACTTCTCATGGCTTCATTTCAAGAGTTACTGTGTAAATGTGATTGATGAGATGAAGAAGAGGGGTTATAAAGTATGTGAAGAAAAATTGTGGAAGAATAAGTTTGGTATTGATGACATTGAGGGAACAATGTACAAGCAATACATCTATGAGGAATGGCATAATCAGCGTTATCTGAAGCAGTGTCTCTATAATTTGCAAGAAAAGTATGACTGTGGAGGTGTTTCTGATGAAGAATGGCAAAAAATTTCAAAAAAGTTTCATTATTTGCTTGACTAAAATTTGAAAATCTGGTATAATCCTCTAGGAACAACAAAACACACGATTATGACCAAGACCGTCCGATTCAACAAGCTCAATGGAACTAAGGGTGAAGTAGCACTTGCTAAGGAAGTTCGCGCACGCCTTCTCAATGAGATTATCACTCAGCCTTATGTGTATAATTTCAAGTTGGCTGTCAAGTTTCTCAAGAGCATTACTGATGCAAAGGTATTCGTGACGTTTTTTGAACTTCCTTATGCTGATTTTGCCATGTCTGTACTTGAGAGGGAGATGGAAGAGAACGACCTTATCTAAAAAATACTGTTATGAATTATTATACTCAAATTAAGAATCTGATTGAAAAAGTAGGAGTGAAGAACATTTGTGAGCAGCAAATGCCCTCCTGCACAATTTATAGGATTACTTTGAAAAATACCTATTATCTTTACATCAGTCTCGATGAACCTGTTCTTTGGATGGGGTGGGGTTCGTTCTCAATCAAGTATAAAGGAAACATAATCAACTGCGATGACTTTGACCAGAAGCGTCAGTTGAAGTCATACATTAAGACGGTGATTGATAATCATGTAATGAACTTTTTATCATAAAAAATTCAAAAAGTTCTTGACATTTTTAGAATTTTAGTGTATAATTCCCTCGGAACAACAAGTAACACTAACATGAACATCACTGCTGAGGATATGAACATCACCGCCACCTACGTTATCTCTGGTAAGAAGAATGCTCCCAAGACCAACCCTGCAAAGATGGTTATCACCGTCATGAAGGGTGACTACAAGGTTGCAGACATCAACCTTGAGTATGTCAATAAGCAGTGGCAGGGTGCTTCCTCTCTGGACATCTTCAACTTCCTTGCTTGCATCAGCGGTGGTGCTCCTGTGGCTCGTCTTGCCGATTACATCAATGCTGCTTGGAACTATGCTTTCACTTGCAACAAGTATGCAGGGCAGCGTGCTCGTAAGTGGGACATCATTCGCCTTCCTTACTAAAAAAGATTTGAATTTTTTTACAAAAAGTTCTTGACAAAAATTCAAATCTTTGTTATAATTCCCTTGTCAACAAGAAAGGAAACAAAAACATGAACAAGATTAATCGTAAGGACAGCATGCGGTATTTTGACCGTCTCATCTGGGTCATTAAGTTCGCAGATAAGCATCACTTGAACAGCAATGTAAAGTCTCGTAGTGAAAATGTTGGCAATAATAAGCACAAGTGGATGAATAAGATTGTTGTCAACAATGTCAATGGAAATTCTTTCATGGTGGAGTTTGTGGTGACTTATAATATTCCTAAGAACACTCAGCACGTCAAGATTCTTCGTTGGTGTGAGAACGGTAAGACCTTTGATAACTTCACAGGGTTTACCGATTGTGATAACTGCCTTGGTACTCGTTTCTGTCTGAGTCATACCGACCTTTATATGCACGCACCTAAGACGATTTATCAGTTTGAGCGGGAGAATTCTCGTGAGAATCTGGTAACTGAGAAGGTATTTGGTATAGATGACATGGGAATTGGTGAGGAGGTTTACATGCCTGTTCGACTTTCTGACCGTGTTCGTGGTGAGTATACTATCACTCTTCCTACTGGAACGGTTATCCGTGTCCGTGAGGGTGACATCAAGAATACTTGCATCCGTGTTATCAAGAGGAAGGTTGCAAAGAAGCGATAAAAATTCAAAAAAAGTTACAAAAAGTTCTTGACATTTTTAGAATTTTAGTGTATAATTCTCTCGTAACCAAGAAAGACAAGAACATGAACAACAACATCCTCAATTCCGACATCCTCAATGACGATGACTTTGCCACTCTTCGTAATAAGGTAATCAACATGATGGAGAACAGCCCTTCTCTGTGGAATGCTTATGTAGCCACTTGCAAGGAGCACAATGTTTCTGAGAACACCATGCTCATGTGGGTTGACAAGTGCATTTGGGGGCAGTGGCCAGGTTGCAGTGTTGAGGAGAGTGACCGCCGTATTCTCACCGACTGCATCAAGTGGTACAGCGAAAACATGCGTAAGACTTGGGTAGAAAATCTTCACAAATTCTAAAAAGTTATGAATAAGAACGAAGTAATTAGCAATGTATTGGATAAACTCTTTACGGAGAAATCTGAGAATTATAATTGGAATGTAGTATTCGGTACATCTCATCAGTTCTTTGAGTGGAATACTGATGAGCTTTACGTAAATATTTCCGTTCATTGTGCTTTGGTTGAAGATGGCTCTTATAAAGTTCATGACAATGAGCACTTTGTAACTTTTATGAAAGGGGGATACTTTGGTTCATTCTTGACATCTTCTAAAGCAAGCATCAATGATGAAATAGGTAAGAGAATTATTGATTTTGCTAACAAAGTCTTTGGGAAATGGGCAGCAAAAGTAAAGTCTACGCAGGAAGATGATGGACTTTCTGAGGGAGAACGAGAAAATTTGAAATTTCTTGCTAATTATTTTGGATTTTCTGCTTGACAAAAATTCAAAAATGTAGTATAATCACCTCAGAACAACAAGACAAACAAAAACATGAACAACTTCGTAATGCTCCTCGCCGCTATCATCACCCTCTTCATTGGTTATGTAGAGTGCTACAATCCTGAAGACATGTCTCTGTTCTTCCTCGCATGCCTTATTTGCGTTCCTACAATCATTATCTGCATCGTGGGTATTGTAATGGATAAGAACTTCTTTGAGATGTAAGATTATGAAAGTTGTAACAATGAATGACATTAAAAGGATTCTTACTCCTGATGTAATGAGGACATTGGAATCCCTGGCGGAACACCTTTCAACTTCTTTTGGAGTGGATTATAACACAGCTCTTCGTGACCTTGCTGTAAAATGGGTTGCACGTGAAATCAAAAACAAATAATACTATGACTAAGACAGCAGCAGTAGTGAATACTTTGATTGAGAACTTTGATTATGACAAGTTCGTCAAGGAAAATAAGGAAGAGATGAACAAGATGTATCGTGTTCCTCTTGGTGGTTCGTATGTGATGGGTGATACAACTTCGACTAATGCAAAGTACATTCAGAAGCGTGCTAAGTGGATTACATCTAATCCTGATGATTTTCTTGTAAAGTTCTGGGAGAGTGATATTATTGGTCTTATCAGACGCATTATGGCAGGTAATAAGCCTAAGTCTACGGATTTGACTGAGGAGAAGCGTAAGAAATTCGCAGAACGTGGAATGCAAAACTAAGATATGGTAAAAAAGACAATAATTGGATTGGTTGGGGCTGCAATTTTAGCAGCAGGAATTACATATTATAAAACTGATGACCCTGAAGCTGCATGGGAAGTCTTTACAATTAAGATGAAAGAGGTTGTAAATACCATATGTGAGTATTGTTCGTAAAGATATATCAAAACAAAAAAATTGGATGAGGTAGAAGTCAAAAGCTGCCTCATCTATGTTTTCTACCACAAGAATTTCTTTCACAAAAGAGAAATATGACCCTAAAAAACACTCAAAACCGAGAACAAAGTGTTGCGGAAGATGATAATTTCTCTTGAAAAATAAAAGAACTAGTGTATAATAGTGGTAGGAAGAAATTACTATACACGAATTATGCAATTATCATATATATTGAAAGGTATGTGGACGATAAAATATCGTCCTGATAGTTTTGCCACGATGGCATTGAATGGCAACACTCGTAAAACACTCATGAAGTGGGTAAAAGACGGTGAATTTCCTAATCTTTTGCTCTGTTCGCGCCCAGGTATGGGAAAAACTACCCTTGCTAAGACTATTGGTATCGAGTTTGAGTGTGATACGTTGTTCCTAAACATTTCCGATGAAGGTAATGTGGAGACTATTCGTACCAAGGTCAAGGATTTTGCAATGACTGCTTCTCTCAACGGAAAAATGAAGCTTGTTATTCTTGATGAAGCGGACGGTTTTGCAAATATTCAATCTCAGAAGATTCTTCGTGGTCTTATGGAAGAAGTAGCAGATACTTGTCGTTTCATTATAACTGCAAATTATCGTCATAAGATTATAGAACCTATCATTTCACGTTGTGTAGAGCTTGATATGTCTCCTTGCAAGAAAGAAATGATTCGCCGTTGCGTTGATATTCTTAAATCTGAAAAAGTGGATGTCAAAACTGACTTTAGAAAACTCCCACAACTAATAGACGCATTCTATCCTGATATGCGTTCAGTTGTAAAGCATCTACAGGAGTGTGTTGATGAATCTAATGTCCTGAGAATCAAAGAATTCAGTACAAATGAGACATGGTTGCCAAAATTGGTCAACATAATACTTGCTAAGGATGCAATTGAGACACGTAAATTTGTAATAATGAATGAACCTGAGTTCAACGGTGATTATAACATGTTGTTGCTCAATCTTTATAAGTATATCATTGATAATGAGGACATTGATGGTATGCTTAGGACGCAGTGGACAGTTATTATTGCAGAATATCTTTATAGAATGACAAGTGCTATCGACCATGAGATTTGTATGGCTGCGTGTATTGCTGAGATGACCATGAAGTTGAATAAATAATACAAAGATGAATAAAGAACTTAACAAATTAGGTAAAAAAGTAGTAGCTCTTCACGAATGTTCCAAGAAAGGCATGACCAAGAAAGGTTATGCCATGTTCAAGGAAGCAATGGCAAGTCTTATGACACTTGAGGGTAATGGTTGTAAAAGCGAAGTCCTTGAGAAAGCCAAGGCAATCCTCGCAGAGTATTACGACACATACAAGACCCAGATTAAGAAAGACACTACTCGCGTTATTGTTGAAGGAAAAGCCGAAGAAGCAGCAAAGAAAGCAGAAGACAAACGCCAAAGTGAAATCAAAGCTCAGCTCAAGACATTCCTCAAGGAAATCGTAAGCAATGTAAGTGGAATGAAGGGTGGTATAAGTTCTTCAAATTATGAACTTATCAATTTCCATGCAGACCAACTCACAAAACTTGCAGGGAAAATCAAAATGATTACAAGAGACGAGATTGACGATTACTTAGAGTAATTTTTATAACATGCTAAACATAGTAGGGAGTAACCTTTTAGGGGTTACTCCTTTTTCTTTTTCTCTAAATAAAAGAAGCAATGTATACGAATGGTTTGAAAGACAGATTTGGCAGTCCTCTTATTTCGCTCAAATAGGGTGATGAGCGTTATGTAATGATGAATCAGATTGAGTTTGAACATGAAAAGTTAGAAGAAAAAATCACACTTCTTGATAGACACGTTCAACGTAACGCAGATGACATAACGAAAACAAATGATAGATTACATAACATAAATGTTGCGGTAAAAAATCACATTGATGATTAGGATGTTCATTTTTCAGAAAGTGAGAAAGAAAAGTTCAATAATCTTTTTGTAAGATTAGATGGCGTTGAAGAATTTACAAAAGAAACTATACCTTATTCAGAAACAACAGGTGTTAATGGTGGTGAAGCATTCCGCATGTCTGCTCGTATGTTGCCAGTTGGAGAAGTAATTGATACAATTATTGTTCCAACTACAAATACACCTTCAGGTTCTTTCTATCTTGGCGTATACAAAATACTAAGCACAGAAAATAAAGATAGCACAAATAAAACATTGGTTGCAATCTCCGATGAACCTATAAGTTGGACAAATGGTGGGGAAGCAATTTGGAGTTTTGAAAATACACCTTTTGAAGTTCAAGAAGGATTTGATTTGGAAATTCATATAGCTCGTGCAAAAGAAGACTTCACAGCAACAGGCACAAACTATCGTTCATCAGGAAGTAATGAACTTAATTGCAGATACAAAAACAATGCAACAGGTTATGGAGCTTGCCGTTATCAAACTACATGGTATGAAAATCGTGCAATTCGTGTAATTTTCAAAAGAAAGGGTATTCAAGGACACATTGGAGATGATACACATTTGACACCTGATGAAAAAACAGAAGTTCAAAATCTTGTAAATGATGTATATTTGACAGTTGAAGATGCAGCTAATACTTATGCTACAAAGGAAAAAGTTGAAGGAGATTTAGGTTATTCTTACAAAATTTCGGAAGATGCAAACACTCAACATGACGTAAATGCTATCAACATAATAAGTTCAAAACTTCCACATAATATTGTATTTGATGAGATACGAATTCCTGCTGAAAATACTCCTTAGAATTCGTATTACCTTGCAATTTGGAGTGTTATTAATGGACGAAAAACATCACTTGGACATTCTGATGAAGCAGTTAGATGGGAAGCAGGGCAAGATGCTGTTTGGAGTTTCAAAAACTCTCCTTTTAGTATTCCTGATAATGCTAATTTGGAAATCTTCTTAGCTGCAACATTAGATGACATAAAAGAAGGTAATACAAATGTACCTCCTGAACACATAAGATGTCATTATATAAGTGGTAATAGAAATGAAAGTGGTTCTATTCGTTGGCAAGGTAGTTGGGAGTTTAGTAGAAATACTTTTGTTATCCTTAAAAAGAATGAACATATTGGAGATGAAACACACTTGTCTGTGGAACAAAGAGAAGTTTTAAATGAAATTATATCAAATGGCTTTGTAGCGAAAAATTAGTTTGATATTTTGCTATAGGAGGCTAAACAAAAACAGTAGTATTACGATACTTGGACTAACTTAAAGGATGGATATTTTACCGATAAAGCAGTTTGCTATTCATTCCAATTAGACAAGTTAGATTTCGTTTCAGGGAGAATTGATAGAATTGAAATACCTTATGAAGAAGGTGCTAATGCAGAAGGACATCTTTGTGTTCAATTCTTTAATAGTTCTAATAGTGTTATTGCAACATATTATTCTATCAATACACAGAAACAAGACAAGACAGGTAGTAACGTAAGAGGTATTTGTGAGTTTGAATTTATGACATTTGAAACTCCTGATGAGTATTCTTATGTTCGTTTTTCAATGGTTGCAAATACAACTGTTGTACCAACAGGAAATAGTGGTAAACAATTCCGTATAATGCCTATTGGTTACGGAACAAGTAGTAATAAATTCTTATGGAACACTAACACAAATACAAAAATCAATAATACAGGACTTGGTTGGACGGTTCTTTTGAGTGTTCTTACTAGAAAGATTGGTAAAGATACAGGTATATCTATTCGTCAATACGATTGGACACCTGATGTATTCTGCCCTATCAATGTTACTATTTCCACAGCAGGAAACGCATTCGTAGCCCCCACTAATGGTTGGATTGTTTCTAAATCAACTCAAACAACAAGTGGTGCTAATTCTCTAAGACTCAATGGTATAGAAATTGGTGCAAGTGGTTCTACTGCACAAGCAGATGTTCAAGTTATGATGAGAAAGGGAGAGTTCGTAACAGCAACAACTGCTTATAATTTAGTATTCTTCCCATGTAAGTCTGAGCAATTTGATTATCGTCTTGAAAACACACATACAAAGTATGACATTTGGAAGGGTGCTATTAAGTATGATGAAAATGGTGAAAGTAGTGTTCATGATTTATACATTCCTGATGCAAGTGCTTGGAAAAATGAAGTAGGACATGAGGTAATAGGTAGAATTTCCACTATTGTTGGCGAACAGGCATATGACTCTAATGGTTATATGTTATTCAACATTCAGAGTCAATACATAGAAAATGGTAATTATATGTTCGTTCAATCTTCTATTACAAGTTTTGATGCAGACCTTGGTGCTTTGACAAGTGGTGCTCAAATGTTTGCAGGAGCAAGGTTGACAACATGGAATACTAATTTGCCAAGTTTGACAACAGGTGAAACGATGTTCTATGCTTGTCCTAGTCTTTCGTCTTTTAGTGCCAATGTGAAGTCAATGACAACAGGATGGAACATGTTCATGAATTGTTCTAATCTTACTTCAGTATCGTTTGTGGATGGTGGTTTAGATGCTTTGAATGATGGTACAGGTATGTTCAAGGGTTGTTCATTGAATTATACTTCTTTGAATAACATTTTGAATGCTCTTCCCACAAGAAATGGTAATGTTATTGAAATTACACTTGATGATAATGTAAAGGATGACATGTTGAATGACTCACAATGGAGAGGTGTTACAATTCCTGCTCATAATTCGGACAGTTATTATGAAATTACTCATAATGGTTGGAGAGTTCGTTTGACAAGTCGTACAGGATTTAGGGTTGTCAATGAATCAGAATATGATATCAGTGAAGCAAATGGTAACACTTAGATAACAGGTAATTGGTATTTGAATGTCGCATATCCAGCAGGATTGAACATTGTTCGTGTAATTGATGGTGTTGCTTACGATGAATAATAACAAAAAGAAAGATTTTTTATGAGTGCTATTTGTAATATAGAATCAACAAAGATAGTAAATGGTAGCGGGATGATGAGAGATGCTGCTTATCTCGAAGAATGGTATAGTGATTTGCCAGTAATGCAATATGGTAGAATGGCGTTTTATTCCTGTGGTTATCTTGAATCATTTAAAGGTAATTTAAACTCGCTGAAATAGGGGTGTGACATGTTTTATGATTGTTCTGCTTTGGACACATTTCAAGTTGACATGCCAAGCCTAATTGATGGAAATTATATGTTTAGACAATGTGGTGGGATGACTTCGTTCAACTCTTCACTTGACAATTTGGAAAATGGTCAATAGATGTTTCTTAAATGTCAATCTCTTACTAGTTTTTCTGCTCCTTATCTTGGACTTGTAAATGGAGAAAGAATGTTTTATTTTTGTTCAGCATTGGAACATTTTAGTGGAAATTTGAGTAACTTGAAATCAGGAGAATATATGTTCGGAAGCGAGAATGGTTCAACTCAATGTAAATTATCAATAGAATCTGTTGAAAACATTGCTGATTCAATTCAAGATATCCGTAACATGAATCGTAATACAGATAGTTAGTGGGATTATTATTATTATAATGGTGCTACTATGTACACAGGAAATATTTCTCCTTCTTATAGAGGTGTAATTTCCATATATACTAATAGTCAAATTGATAATACAAGATTATCAAATGCAGTCAGCACAATTCAAGGAAAAGGTTGGAATGTATATATGAATGGAACTTTGTATGAGGCAACCTTTGGTGGCTAGTCTTATTATGATATTATTGCAGGTAGTAGATGGCTACCTGACGCAAGTGATTGGAGATGGGCTATTCCATCGAACGTAGCATCAGAAGCAACTTAGGTTAACATTAATTACGAAGATACAAATTATTCATATCTTTCTTTAGGTTCGAGAAGTTTCTGTAGAATTGAACCTAAACTAATTGAAAGGGGTGGTAATCTCTTTAGTAGTTTTAGCAATCTTTGGAAGTTCTATGGTTCTTTAAGTTCATTGGTTGAGGGTACTCATATGTTCAATGGGTGTAGTAGTTTATATGAATTCAATGGTTATTTTGAGTATAACGACCTTATTGATACGACACTTGTATCTTTGGTTGGTGGTTATCATATGTTTGCAGGTTGTGCATTTTATTAGTGGACTGTCGATTTACCAAGTTTGACTGGTGCGGAAGCGATGTTCATGAACAATCTTAATCTCGCTAGTTTTGATGCAGATTTGTCTAACTTACAAATGGCAAATAGCATGAGTAGTGTAGGAGAGATAAGTCGAGGAATGTTCTATGGGTGTACAAACCTTACTCATTTTAGAGGAAATCTTGTTTCGTTGTTGGACGGTCATGGTATGTTCTCAGGGTGTTCTTTGGATGCCGCTTCAATAGAACATATTGCAAATACTATTAAAAATCTTGGGGAAAACACATATTGGGTAGCAAAAACCTAGTATTGGGGACAGGGGACTCATGATTATTCGCAATAGTATTACGATGAAGTCAGAGGAAGAATTGATATTGGTTGGAATAATACAGGTGATATTGGCAATTCTTTGGCTATTATGAGAGCTAAGGGATGGAATGTATATTTGAATGATACACAAGTAACAGATGATTGGATGGCAACTAATTATCCTAATGCAACTGTACCTGATGAATTACCGAGTGGAACTCTACCAAGTAATCCTGCATATGATATAGTAAAAGGCACAGAGTATATTCCTATTGCAAGTAATTGGGATGAAAAAATTGGCAGCACAATAAAAGTAACAAAAGTATAGAATGGTATAGCTTATTATAACTAATTTTATAAATTATGAGTAAAACATTTAGAATAGAAACAGAAAAAATAGAGTATGCTTATGGTTTGATGTCACATCAAACTTAGCTGACATCATGGCGTGGTGACTTACCTAATCTTATTGATGGAACACATATGTTCATTGGTTGTACAAATCTCAATAACTTTCAAGGTAACTTAGATTCACTTGAATATAGTGATAGTATGTTCTCTGGCACAAAAATTGCTTCATTTAGTACACCTATGCCAGAGCTAAATTTTGCATATCGTATGTTTGGTGAATGTTAGGCATTGGAAAGTTTTCACACTGATATATCTCATGCAACGAATACACAGCAAATGTTTTATGGTTGTTATAATTTATCTGATTTTGGATGGGATTTAAATGGAGCGACAGGTGTGCAATTTGCATCGACTGATGCAAGTAGAATGTTCTATGGTTGTTCACACCTAACGCCTGAGTTTACAAGTTTTTCTTTCTCTAGCTGTATAAATAATGGTTCATTTGATGAGGTATTTTATGGAGTAAATACTGCAAATCTTGATGTTATCGCAAACAATCTAAAAGGGTGTACAGGTGTTTTTCAAAATGCAACTATAGATGATTTATATTTCACAATAACTAGTGCAGTTTCATGTAGCCGTGTGTTCCAGGGTGCAAATATTGGAACATTAGAGTTTTGGATGCCTAATGTTACATAGTGTTCTTACATGTTCTATAATGCAAGTATCGGTTCTATTATCCTTCATGCAGATAATTGTACAAACTTTTAGAGTATGTTCTATGGTACAAGATTATCATCATTCAGCATATCGACTTCTTCATTTAGTGAAAATGTGACGAATTTACAGGATATGTTCAAAGATTGTAAACTCAATAAAGAATCTCTTTTATATCTTGTAGTTGTATTGAGTAACACAAAATCAAAGATGTCAAGAAATGTACCAACTATAGGATATGTAGGTGTTGCGAGCGGTGTTCTTAGTGACCCTGAAGTTAGACAAGTATTATTGTTAGACAGATAGGCGAATGATGATAATGCTGCATATGTAAAACTTTCAAGTAGTACAAGTTACGACCACGATTATATATTCTATCCTAGAGAGGTTATCTAAAAATAAATAAAATCTATGAAGAAGTGGGTAAAGTTTGATGGTGATAGAGTCATTGAGATGAACGATGGCTCTAACACCAAGTTCCTAAAGAAATTGGGTTTCATTGAGGCAGACGTTGAAGAATCTGAAAAGGGTGGTTGGTATCGTAAAGGTTCAGCTCCTAAGTTCTCCGATGAAGAAGTTGCAATGAAACAATTATTAGCTGCTAAGGCTGAGCGTGAAGATTACGTAAAGCGTATTGTAGTAGAAGTAGATGGCATGATGTTTGATGGTGACGAAGTATCACAGGACAGAATGGCACGTTCTATTATTGCTCTTGACTTGGGAGAAAAGGTTCAATGGGTTCTCGCAGATAATACTATTAAGATGGTATCGAGAGCACAACTCCGTGAAGCCTTGAGAAAAGCAGGTACAGCTCAAACAGCTATTTGGTCTAACCCTTATACAAAGTAAGTGACTTATGTTCAAGGTGAAGTACATTATCTTCTCAAGTGAGTACGACTTCAAGTTCATCCTTAACGAAGAAATGACTTTCACCCTCGAATATGACCTTGGTAAATGGCAACTACTTGACCCTAAAACAGAGGAAGTAGTTGCCATTTGTGATAATAATGTTGTCACAGTCAAGGTAGGCTACATGTGGGATGGTTCAACTGTTATAGGAGAATACTACGAAGATGAACAGACTATGGAAGCATCCCTTTTACATGATGTTCTTTATAATGCTTATAAAAATCCTCAAAATATTGAAGTACCTTTCAACTTATTCTTGGCAGACAAGATAATGATGAGACACTTATTGAAGTTATATAAGGGACAAGGGTTTATAAAGAGTTGGTTATTCCCCCATTTATACTTTTGGGGACTTACAACGATAGGAATACCTTGGAAGTTTGGTAATAACGACTACTATACATTGCAAAAGAAAGAGGCGTAAGGTTTTTCCTTACGCCCTAATAATTTTATCTATTATACCAATTTATCTATTATACCAACCGTCTGCAATTGTATCTTGGTAATCATCCCAGTCATCATCGGCTTCACGGACAACATCTTCCCAGTCCTCAGCACCATAGATTTCAACATGGTCATCTAAGTTGTCAAGAAGATATTCTTCAAATGAATCACTTATGACACCATTGAAGGGTGAAAGGATTGTCTCAGCCAAGCCCTCTTCAACATGGTTTTCTTCTGCGTACCACTTAGCATCTGAAGTATTTGTAGTTACATTTTTCCAGAAGAAACACTTTTTGCCTTGCTTATCGTCACCAAAACCGTCAATGGAACTTACTTGTTTTAATGTCTGCATGTATAATTGCTTAGCATCCATTTGTGGTTTTTCATAATAAGAACTTTCAATCCAACCTTTGATAGCATCTTCAATACCAAGGTAGACTTCAACATCCATTTCTAAGTCACTTGAAGCTGATGGGGAATAATCAGAATATGAGCTTCTTCTTGGAACAAATCTGTTTGAATATGATTCACCATGAACGGTGGAAGAAGCATGACCCTTGGTACGATTCTTTTCAAGTTCCTTTAGGTCAATCTCATGTGCTTGAGTTTCAACAGGATATGTAATCTTGGAAACAGCAGGGATTTTATCTACGAGATTAACACCAGCTTCAACAGCGTCCATAAACTCAGCGAGTGAGCCAGGGATTGTGATAGGTTCTACCCAGCGACCGCCCCCCTGTGAATAAGCAATAGTCATTGTAGCAGGAGTGTGAGCTTTAGGATTATCATGACCGAGAGCTACATCAGTAACAACGATAACAGTTTCCCCTGCATCAGAGGTTCTCATCATATCGTCAAGACGAGTCTTAATAGCCTTGGTAAGAGCTTTATAGGCATCATGTTTCTGAATAGCTTTTGTATCAAACTTCACAACGTCACCAGCAGAGAAACAACCTGCTGTATAACGAGTGATAAGAGCTTCATATACTTTCTCAAAAGAATGTTCAAACTTAGACATATACATTATTTATTCTAAATAATTACGATGGCTAATATCAATCTCAATAATTATTTTAGAAAATCATCGGATAAAATAAGTCCTGTTGATTCTAAAATTCGTTTGAATAAAGTTACAACAGATAATGAAATATGGGGTGATTTGAAATTAGACTTACAATTCGATGAATTGAAAGAACGAGCACTAAATGCAGAAGTATCAAATCATGATTTACAAAGGGTTGTAAATGAATAGAGCGTCATTACTGCATTAAGAAATATATTCAAGACATACAAATGTAGTAGATTATTGAATCCTTAGATGTCATTTGATATTGCATCTTATTTGTTTGAACCTCTGACGACTAGTAAAGCATGGTTTATTGGTTATGAGATATATATGCAATTACCAAAATATTAGCCTAGAGTGAAGATAGATAATGTGAATGTAATAGCTGATATAAGCAATGATAGTTATATTATATAGTTATCAATATCAATACCTAACATTTCTGGTAAAAGTTTCAAAGTTTCATCCATATTGAGTGCTTAGGGGTATAGCATTATACGATAAATAATCACAATGGCTACTAATATTTCATCCAATAATGCTTTGAATTCTTACGCATTATTCAATGCAACGGACATAAAAAGCTATATAATAAATCAGCTTAGTAATTCTGATAATCCTGTATTCAGTGGATGTTCATACTTAGGTTCTAATATGAATGCTTTCATTGATGTATTGGCAGTAATGACTCAGCAAATTTTATTCCATTTATCCGTTAATACATCAGAAGCAAACTTTGCCACGGCTAACTTATATGAGAGTATGAGTAAGTTAGTGAGTATATTGAATTATAAAGTTGTAGGTAAACAGACTTCGATGTTGCCTGTTCGTTTTTCTATTGATGTTGGTTTATATAAGCAAAATCACACAGATGCAACACAAATTACAATTCCTAGACTTACTCATGTTGCATATAACGGTACATATTATTTGAAAAATGAAATAGTAATACCTATTTCTGACGTATCGACTAATTCTAATGCGCTTACTGTCGATACTATTATGTTTGAAGGTGAATTACAATAGAATACTAATTTCGTTGCAAATGGTGATGAATTTGAAACTTTCATATTAGAAGATAACTATATTAAAACAGGTAACAGATTCATCTCAGATAACTTTTTCCTTGTGTATGTGAATGAAAATGGTGATGGTGTTACATGGAAAGAATACACAGAAACATCATCTTTATTCTTACATGGTGTGGATGAAACTAGATTTGAAAGAAAGTTCAACGAAGACTTGAATTACGAGTTCAAATTTGGAAATGGTATAAATTGTAAGAAATTACCAAAGGGTGCAAGGGTTGCCATATTCTATATTATTTCAAATGGTGAAACAGGTATATTGGGTGATGACACGATTACTGCTACTATACCATTTGAGTATGAAAGTTCTTTATGGAGTTCTATTATCAATAGCAATTATACTACAATTGATAAGAATAATGACATTATTAGTAGTGGCGACTATGTATATGCTACTAATACAGGTAATGGTACAGATATTTCTTATCCTGAAAGTGTTGCTTCAATTCGTGCAAATGCACCAAGATTGTTTGCATCACAAAATAGATTATTCACATTGAACGATTATTATACATTTATAAAGAAAAACTTTGGTACATATATTAAAGATTTGTATTTGTGTAAAAATGATGAATATACTAGAGATTATTTGAGATATTTTTATGATATTGGTTTAGATGCACCTCAAGATGATTCGAGATTGAACATTGCACAAGTGGAATTCATGACCTCCACCAACTTCAATAATATATATTGTTTTACCGTTCCTAGTGTAAACACATTGATTGGTGGTAGAGTTCCTAATTATTTGAATACAACATTGAAGCAGTAGATTGTAAATGCTACTGATGATTATAGAGGTGTAACTCATAATTTGGTATTACTTGACCCTATATATAAGGCTATCACATGGGGTTCATATATGGATTCAACAGATTTCAATGCCAATCAATTGAGTAATAGATTAGTATTGGTTAGAAATAGATTGACAAAGTATAGTTATTCATATATCAAATAGATGGCAACAAATGTCATAAAAGATTTCTTTAGTAAATTGACGATTGGTTCTGAGGTGAATATTGCTCAATTGACTAAAGATTTGAATGGTATACCAGGTGTGAAGAGATTTTATATAAAAGCCCCCGATGGTTCTACTGAAAAGAAATTGACACTTTATACATGGAATCCTTTATATTCAAATGAAGATAATTAGGTGACACAACAAACTATTATAAATGAAAGATTTGTTTATCCTTATTTCTATGATTTGGATAATGTTGGGGAAAGAATTGATATTGAAGAAGAATAATTGTTATGGCAGATGTAGAAGATAGGAAATTGACTTGTTACTTTGGTATCCTTAACCTTGGTGGTGTAATGGAGACCAAAGATGTTATAAATGGAAACACTGTGGATTATTCAGAGGTGATTTGTCCTTTATATTCAACTTAGTCTTATAAAATAAAAACAACATTCAATAAAAATCTTACTTTCAAAGAAATTGGTGAAGATGGGGAGCATAAGAAATCTACAAACTTTGCAAATATATATTTTCCTGATTCTTCTAATCCTTATCATGGGAAGTTTTATCAAGCTAAGTTTAGACGTGAAGTTTTATGGGACTTTGGTGATGGTACTCAAAAGATGGGATATTCTGCTTAGCATAGTTATAAATTACCTGGCAGATATAAAATCACTTGTACCTTCTTTGATATAAACAGAAGAGCTTGGACTAATCTTTATTGCATATATGTTGTAGTAAAAGAACTTATACCTACTGTTCTTAGATTTGATGAGGAATTGTACCCTAACGATATTGTAAAATCTTAGATTCTTTGCTCTAAAATTGAACGTATAGCAAGAATTGAAGCATTGAATTCAAATACTGTAAGAGAACCTTTGACTATCAATGCTGAACGTGTATTCAGTGATGAATAGCATTAGAAAAGTTATGAATAGATTGGGAAAAATTACGAAGAATTGCCTAATCTGACATTTAAATTCATGTAGAGGTATTGGTCTTTTATCAAAAATACACAAACTCTTTACTATAATAGCGATAAAGTTCATTCAATATACTTGACTCCTTCTAATACATATTAGCCTAGATATACAGATATCTATGCCAAGTTTTACTTTACACCTAAAGGTACAGTAATAGGGAATGAATAGGTAACATAGGACAAAATAGATGTTGCATTGTATCAAGTAATTCCTTATAAACATATTGACAGTAATCTTACGAAGATAAAGATATTGAATCCTAATCAATCAATACTTAATTTTGATGATTAGGAATGGATTTAGATTGATGTAAATCAAGTTTATACTCAGTAGCAGCTTCCAAGTGACGTTGTATATGTTGGTCGAAGAGGTTTTTGTGATATTTTTTATAAAAACGATTTCGTGAGCAATCCTGTTGGAGATAATAATGTAGGGACATACAATTTATTACGATTCATTTATAATATTGAGAATAATATAACTAATGAATTTGTATCGAGTCCTACCTATACAAACATGATGCCACTAATGATGAAAACAAGGGTGGCTTCGACTCCTGTACAAGACGTAAAAATTGGAGTTTCTGCCGATGGTTTCTTGAGAGATTTTGAAAATACGGTAAAAAGTTGGTATATTGACCCATTTTTCCACAACGGTTTGTATAAAGGTATTGATGTTGATGCTTACGTATTTCCATTTATACCGTATGAAGAATCCTTTTATATAGAAGGTGCTGATGATTTGATAATTGATATAAATTAGTCAGGATATGATACATATAATAAAATGTATTATGTTCCTAAAGATATTATTTTCAATTTACAATATTCCCCTATTCTTGTACCAAATAAAGGTAATGCTTCATATGTAAATCATGGATTACCCGATAATTCTGATGATGAAACAGCATTGTAGAAGTTTTTGACAGATTATATCATTGGAGTTCACCCTTGGTTTTATAGAGTTCCTTTAGTTTTACAAGATTATATAAAAATCCGATTACTTATAAAATATACAAATAGTAAAAACGAAGGTAATATTGAAAATAATGATATAATAATTGAAAAGTATGACATGAAATCATCTGATGATATTGTTATACCAAGACAATTACAAAGTTATCAGGATGTTGATAAACTTTTGGATGTTTATATGGCACATCCGATGTTTTAGGAAACTAAGAATATCAAAGATGCGATGCGTGCGTACTTGGGTAAAGGGTTATTACAACAGACAACTACGTCAATTGATAATTTCCTTGATGATACTGCCAATATTAAAACTTGTTACTTGAAAAATCTCATCTCCATATTGAAAATGCTTGGTGAAGATGTGACATAGTTCGAGGATGGTTCATTTGATGGTGTAAATGATATGAAAAACTTTGTCAGATTGTTGTCAATGAATCACACAGACCTTGTAGGACATAAGGTAAAAGAGGATTATAACATAAAGGTTTCTAATGACGTAAGAGGTAAGCATGTTGGAGAAGAAATTTTCGTTGATGACATTTTATCTTTGAATATAAATGATGGATAGCATTTGGGTAAAGTGACAGGTGTTACTAAAAATAGTTCTAGTAAATCATTACAAGTCACAATACCTAATGGTGTCGATTTGATAGTTGCTGACAAATATACCAAAGAAACAAAAATCATAAAGTTCTATGGTATGATGAAAAAACAAGATAATCAGACTCATACTTCAATACAAATAAGAGATTATGACCCTAGTTGGGGATGGAATCTCTTATTACCAACTGATAATTTTAATGCAATCAATGCAAGAATTAAAGAACTTTAGGCAAAAATAAATGATGGTCGTTATTCAAGAACGACTAGAAACAAAGCAGCAGAGGAAGTATAGAGTTTGAAAAAAAGAAAAGGAGACCTAATTTCAGGTTATTATCGTTTCTTCTTATTGAATCCTTAGAGAACAGAAAGAAGAATTGGTAATTTCATTGAAAATGCTTTCATTTCGGAAGAAATTGAAAACTCTGAGGAATGGGATAAGGATTGGGGCGTAACTCATGATATCATGATGAAAATCTTTATGGACAATTGTTTCTTGAAGAATAATAGAAAACCTGGTGGTATCTATAATAACAAGATAATTGAACATGAAGTTATAAATTATGTAACAAAAGGTGATATATAGATAGTGAAGAATATATATAACGATATTCCTCATTCAATGTTCGTAAATGGTACACCTTAGAGTACATATGATATTGATGGTAATGTAAAAGTTACAGGTTATATTAATGGACAAGGTGAAAATATATTGGTTGTTTCGACTGAAAACTTCTTGATTGATAACTATGCCACAGTTTCAATGATTGGTCAACCTTTCACGGTATTCGTAAACTACGATGGTACTTTTGTCAAGAAGTAGCAGACTTACAGTTTTACAAATAATAATGCTAACGTAAAACTCACAATTAGTATTTCAGGAAGTGTTGAATACCCACTCATTGATGCAGGAATGATTATCGAATTTACTGACGAACGTATCGAAAAAACAGTTTCATTTGCTAATAAAATTGAAACTTATGGTAAGTTTGGTTATTATTCAAACATTGAAAGACAATTGAAATGTTCTACCACTGAAATAGATGGTCTTGTTGAATATAGTACACCGCTTTTCGCTGAGTTGTCGTTCAATTAGAAAGCCAAAATTGGTAATAATAGTTGCACTATTAGCGCAAGATGTACTGTAAAAGATTTATAGATTTCTATATCTAAACAGGTGAATGTTGTGATTGATAGCGATGGTGAAATTCATTTTGAAAGCAATTATATTTCATTTAGCCCTGATACTGCATCAGACGGAAGTCCTGTATATGGTTCATTCTATTTCAATGTTTCTGGTAACGCAGTTTTAGGTACTCATATATTGAAAGCATATTCGTATAATCCTGAAATTGCTTTGGAATTACAAAATAGTATGCGTGTGATGATTGCTGAACCTGAAACATATTCATTTAGAGTAACTTCCAATTCCAACGATAATCATTTTAGTGTAAATGGGGAAGATGGTTTTGCAGCAGGATATTATTTTGTGATTGAATCTTTGGGTAGAAAGGTATCTGCTCCTATTGAAGACATTGCAATAAATCCTGTGGTGTCACTCAAGGTGTATAATAATTCAAATGTTTGTGTTTATTAGAATATACAAACAATAGAAAACATGATAATTGATGACATAAAGGATTACGGATATGTATACAGAGATATAGTATCATTCAAATATAATGATGATTGTCAAGGTATTATTGCAGTTGACAGTTATGGTGGTTATCACGATTTGACAGGCTACGAGTTACATTTGACAATTAAATAACAGCAATGAACCTTAGTTAGATTATTTCGATTATAAATGGTTATGTGAATGCAAAGGATTCGGAACGTGTATTCACTTACATTGAGTTTGTAAAAATGTTTGGATTTGAAAATAATCCTGACACTTTTATAAGCATTTATAAAGAATACGTAACACGATGGGCAAATATAAAAAAATCTTCAATTGATGTTTCGATTGACGATTACGTTATGAGTAAAATGGTTGAAATTCTAAAATCAATCACACTTGATTACTCATCTTATTAGGAACAAGACTTTATTGCTCATATCAACTTATATAATAAGTCACATTTGAAAGCACTCAGTACCCTCTTTTCGAGAAAAATAAAACAAATTACAAATTTTTATAGAAAAAAGAGAAATGAAGCTGTTACCGTTATACGAAAGAACTCAATGAGAGGTTCTAAAAAGTCTATTGAATAGATTATATACGAAAAAGTATTCGATTTTGTATTTTCCAATAGAAATATCTTACCTTCTTATAAGAATATTAAACGTGATTTGTTGGTATCTGTTGAAAACTACGTTGATACATATTCAGAATACTTTGATATTCCAAGACAAAAGGAATTTACAGACAAAACAAGAGCATAGATGCTTTCTGCCAACATGAATGATGTTGATTACAGAATGTATCTTGAAATTGAATTGGTAATGTCTGAGATTTTGTTTAGCGGAAATGTATATCTTGAAGAAATTCCGTTAGTTGCTCAGATTGGCGTTGACCTTTCACAGAGTTGCGTAGGTGATATGTTAGCGTTGAAGAACAACTTGATGGCTAATACACAAATAAATCAGGTTGATTTGACTTAGCAAATTGCATTGAAAAGAAAACTATATGAAAAGTTTCTTGGTTGCGATTTATGGTATATGTATGTAGATTTACAGGGAAATATCACGATGGATGTTCTTTGTAAAGCAAAAAATCCTACAGGTAACTTACTAAACTGTGGAACAGCAGATACAGCAACTATTGAAAATGAAAATCTTAAATTACTTTCTCATATTGGTTTGTTCTTCAAGCCTGATAAGACTTCAATTCTCAAGGTAAATGCTAAAGATTACACTTGGACTGTTGATTTGGATGTCATTGAAAACGATACAATGTACGTATTCCCTGACCCTACAAAATACGGTGATATTGGTAATAACAAACAAGGTTTATATCCTTTGATAATGCAGTATAAACTTGATAAAGATATACGCAATCTTTCATCAGGTTATGCAGCAGGAGACCCCATGAAACTTATTACTGACCAAGGATGGTATTCGTATTATACTAAACAAGATGAAGATTTCCGTTATACTAAAAACTCCGATTATTAGTATATCTTTACTTGGTTGGCTAATCAGGGTTTCATTGCAAATTATCAACAAGACATTTGGGGTAATTACTTCGGTATTTTGAAAGGATTTGATGTAAATCATACTCCTGACCCTTTGACTGGTAAAATTACAATTGAAGTTGAATAGGATTATATTGAAAGTAGTATAAAAACTAATTCTGCGACTATTAAAGGCAAAGGACTAATTCTCAACGGTGGTTATTTTGAAAATCCTTTATATAAAGGTAGAAAACTTGAAATAACCGTTCAAAATACAGATAAATTGGCTACTAGTGTCGGTAAAAAAGATGCAAATTATCATTACAGAGATAGACAAGATAAAGTTCCTTTCAGATTGAAAAGGGTTCATGAGAATTTCACCGATGCAAATAATAATACAATTAAAAATCTTGTATATAGACGTGATTTAGCAGTTGATGAAATAACAGATGTTGATACTGATTGTTAGTGGAAGGATGTTGAAATCACTTTAGATGACCAAGGAACTGTAGACAAAAAAGATGACATTATAAAAGTTGATGTTGCTTATTGTTGTCAGCCAACAGTTCGTAACATTGTATCTATGGCAGAAGTTCAAGCAGCAGGTTTGGATTGGGAGAAATATTATGAGCCATATATAATCAAAAAGTATATATGGGTCGATGAAGAATCATATAACGAAAACGCTGCTATACCATTCGATTATGATAGAGTTCTTACTATCAATGATTATTATAATTGGAGTGGTATAAAAATCAATAATTCTAAGTTCTTTTACCATACTAGATAGAATTTTATCAACTTTGGTACATTTGATAAACATTTAAGATGGAGTAATGAGAATTATTACGTTGATAACTTTAGACAAATGAATCAAAAATATGAACAGATGGATGACATGAAAGATGTCATTACTGACGTTGTATTAGATTTCATTACGCAAGATGTATATACAAATGGTTAGTTCAATATCGTAAAGAAAAAATCTACCTTTGATGAAATTCAAAAAAGACCAGGTTAGTTCTATGTAAAACTCATTAATGATATTCATTCAAGACCTCAAAAATTACAATCCGTTTTCAATTGGGTAGATTGGGAAAAATTGGGAAAACCTTCAAACTTCTTTATTGTAAAATAGGTATTGATTGTTGAAACTGATAACTATTACGCATTTATCCCTTATTCGTTTGATGGTAATAGAATAATCAATACTTTAGGTGTAAGAGAGTTGTTCAAAATCAATAAGAAATGGAGTGCTGATTGGAATGGTTATACTCCTCTCAAGAATGAAATTGTTTGTTCTAAAACACTTTTCGTTGAAAGTTCAAATAAGGTTTACGTACTTGTAATACAAATTATAAGCGATTCTACTAAACATAAATCTTATGTAATTCCAACTATTTATACGTTTGATGTCAATTCTTATAAGATTGAAGAAATTATAAATCTCGCCAATCTTGCATATGCTTCTTAGATTGAGGAAAATGAATTAGGAAAAGAAAAACTTTTCCATAATTTCACAAAGAAGAAGATGTAGATTGTTGAGAAAGATAATTGGAGAAAATTGATAAAGTTGATTGGTGAGACAACAGATTAGGATGTTTCCAATATAAACAATTTGGAATTGCCATATTATCCTGAAAAATATACGTTTGAAGATGTTTCATTTAGTTACAACTCTTTGTTGGGTAGTTTCTTGATTTCATATATTATCATTGACAATAATGGTACACCTTATATATTCGAGCATAAATTCAAATGCGATACTATTGAATATTTCTTAGGTAGTTTGATTACCTCAATGTATACTATAAAGAATGTGCTCAATGAAAATGATGACATTATTGATATCAATTATAGTTATAATGATAAATTGACTAATCCTTCAATTAGTGTTTCAACTCCTGCCGTGAATAATATATCCTCCTTGATTTTCCAAAAAGATGGGGCAGGAACTGATGACGATGACAATGAAAATGACGGTGGAGATGATGGTGGCGATAACGGAGATAACGGTGACAATGAAGATGAGGGTGGAGATGACGGTGGAGATTTCATTACAAACTACGATATAAGTGAAGCCAATGGTAATACTCAGGTGACAGGTGAATGGTATAAAAATATTGCAGCCCCAGCAGGATTAAAGATTGTTCGCGTTCTTGATGAGGTTGCCTATGATAAATAATTTCACGATTATGATTATTTCAGTAACACAATTCTTTCAGGTTCAACAGGCTATCAAAATGCACCATTGGGTAACTTCTGATTACTCTACTCATGTTCTTTTGGACGATTTCTTGAAGGATTATTCTAATTTGGTTGATGAAATTGTTGAAAACTTCCTCTCTCATCATGGTAATAGTCTTGAGATTGTTGATGTTCAGCCTTATGATGCTGCATTTAGTAGTTTAGAATCATTACTTCAACTTGCAGGGGTTTCTTTTGATGAAGTTCGAGAGAACATTGATAAAATGCCTAAAGGTATGAGAACTATTCTTGATGAAGTGGATACAACATTGAGAAAGTATTCATATCTCTTTAGAAAATTACCTAACAGTGTGGCATAAGATGGATGGAGATAATCTAATATTTTCAGGTAAAATAAGTTCATAGGTAGAAGATTTGACTTATGATATATTATTAAGTTAGTTTTCTGACAAAGATTATAACAAAGTATATGTTCAAAGTGTAACATTAGCAGGTAAAGAAATATTATTTTTTGTAGAAATTGATGGAACTGAAAGTATTATTCGTATTCGTGTTGAAAATGACTAAATAAAGTATAACAATGGCTAATATCAATAAAGAACAACGACTTCTTGAAGCAGTTAATGATGTGGTAAACTATTTCCACAGAAATAACAAGAGAGTATATGCAACAGCAGTACAAAATGCAGTTGGTTATGTACGTCTCTATGAATCAGGTAATTATGGTTTCAAACAGTTCCGTCACGGTGTAAATAAGAATCTCTGTGAATCTCTCTATTTTATGAATTGTGACCCTGATTGCTCTCTCAATTTGAAGAGAACAGTTAGACAGATTCTTGAGAACTACCGTAAGATGAATGGACTTCCTACTGATGACTTTAAGTCAGATACAGGTGAGGATTTGATGGTTGATGTTGATACAACTGCTAATCTTATTGATGCAGTAGGTACTGATGTTGCTGAGGAAGGTATTGCTATCTACATTATTGATAATACCGAGAAGGGTGAGGAATACTACCTCTCCGATATTGTTGATGACCTTGTTGATAAGTATCCTGAGAAGGGTGCATACGAGGTTCGTCTTGGTTTTGAGAACAAGGTTTGGGAGAAAGTTAAGGAACTTATTTGTCATGGTTACTTTGAGGTAACAGAACGTGACCAGGTAAACGGTGCTATCTCAGCAGTACGCCGTGTTCGCTAATAATTTTGGTTGACATAATGCGATTATGCGTGAAGGGAGTAACTGAAAAAGTTACTCCTTTTTTTTTATTTTTCTCTATTACCTCAAACTTTTTTCAAGTTTTCGCTTGACATTGATGAGAACATGTGTATAATAGTGGCAACACATGACGGAAGAATTATACAAGAGTGCAATATTCGACACAGATAAGAAGTACATTCAGCACTTGAGAAATTCTATCGCAGTGTTAGAAGGATGTGTCCGTAGAGGTGAAGATGTGATGATTGAAGCTCCTATGGCAACAAGAATTCTCTTAGATTTCTATTATGAGACATTAAGAAGAACTTTATTATATGGCAAAGAAGACAACAAAGAAAGCTAAGCCTGATGTTGCAAAGATTAAGGTGCAGTGCTTTGGGAATGTTCCCAAGCGTGGCACGACAGTTGCAGCAGGATGGGATGTCAATCCTATTTCTGTGAAGCTGATTGCACATAATGGTTATGAGGTGGAGTGTCGGACTAACGCTGAAGTAACAGCAGCTTGTCAGAAACTCCGTGAGATGGATAAGCGTTCATGGGCAAGACGATTCCGTGATTGGCTCAAGGACGAAACTCCTAACAAGGGATGGAAGCAGTTGTGGTTCAATACAGGACTTCGTTGTGCTCCTGAGGATGCAGAGATTTACATTTCTCTTGAGCCTTGCAGCAGAACTACCAAGACTGATTACCAGATGCACAACTCCCTTGGAACTGTGGATAATGATTATCGTGGTATTATGTATGCCGTGTATTCCGCTAATTGGACTACTTATGATGATTACAGCATTATCCGACTTCTCAATACCTGCTGCCAGCTCAAGGCTAAGAAGACTATTGAGATGGAATTTATTGAGACAGAAGAACTTACTGAAACCGCACGTGGCGAAGGTGGTTTTGGTTCAACAGAAAAACTCGCTAACAAGTAATAAGACATATGAATAAGATTATTGCACTTGGTGCTTTGCTCTTTGTGAGTGGTATTGTATGCCTCTGCAACATGAGCAACGAGAAGGTGGACGGTGGTTATGCTGCCTATGTATATTCCAACCCTGTATGGGGTTGTAAAGAGTTCAAGCAGGTAATCAACGGCCCAGGTGGTACAGGTATGGTATGGCGACAGGATTCCATCGTTGTATGTGTAACTCCTTATACAATGATGGAGAGCTTTGATGACATTCGTGCAGCAGACCAGCTCAAGATGAATGCAGAAGCTCACCTTGTATGGCGTATTGACCCCACCAAGATTAAGGAATTCGTGGAACAGTATGGTGCTATTAGTGAGGTAGAACATACTCCTGAAGCAATTGCTACTGATGCTTACAATAGCTTCGTGAAGCAGCCATTCCGCACTGCGGTTCGCACTTCCATTGCAGAGTATCGTGGACTTGATGCCCCTGCTAATATCCCTGCAATTACCAATAAGGTAGAGACTATTCTTCGACAGCACTTTGATGGTACTCCCTTTATCATTGAGAGTGTGACGATTGGACATACCATTCCCCCTGAGTCAGTAACTGCTGGTATTACTCGCAAGGTAGAAGCTTCACAGGAGTATGAGCGACAGGCTATTCAGCTTGAAATTGCTAGACGTAATGAGGAGATTCAGCTTGCAGAAGGTCGTGCTCAGGCTAACCGTGTCCGTGAGGAAGCTCAGGGTGCTCTTGATAAGGCTAAGGCAGAAGCAGATGCAGAGCTTTACCGTCAGCAGCAAGCAGCAGCAGCCGTTCTTGCCATGCGAACAGCAGAAGCAGAAGGTATGAAGCTTGAAGCAGAGGGTCGCAGAGCATTGAATGAAGCCATTGGTGAGAATCTCATTCGATTTGAAGCTATTCGCCGTGTAGGTGAAGCTAAAGTACCTAATATCAATGTTGGTTCTGATGCCATTAGACCTTTGATGAACGTGGTACAACAGGCTTTTGGTGGAGGTGCTCAGCCTACTCCCACTCCAGCTAACTAAAATCCCCATCCGTGTGCTTGAAAACCCCATTTCCGAAAGGATTTGGGGTTTTCTTGTTACTTTTTGTATAAAAAATTCAAAAAAGTTCTTGACATTATTAGAATTTTAGTGTATAATCTCCCTGACGAAACAAGAAAGGAACAAAAAAGATGATTGAAGGAAGAACTTATCTCAGAGCAGCAGACCTTATCCGCATTCTCACCGAAGCAGCAGAACGTGCAGGGCAGTCCCTTGAGGATTATCAGGTATGTATCGAAGCAAACTGGAGAAATAATGACTACGATTTGCTTGAACAGGTTCGTGTAAGAACTGGTCGTTATGGTGTAACTCTTCAACTCCTTGAGGAGGATGATTTGGAGTATTACAGTGAATCTGATTTGCGAGTAGATGAAATTAATTTGTAAAAAATTCAAAAATTAGCTTGACAAAAACCTAAAAACCTAGTATAATACCGCCATGAACTACAAGAACACCATTGAGAACATTCCTGCCATTGTGGAAATCCGTGTGAAGGCTCGCCTTGAAGAGTATAAGGCAAATCATCCTGATTATTTCATGCAGCTCAATGAGGTTGATTTTGCACGTATCGTGGAATACTTCTACAAGGAAGAGGGGCGTAAGTATCTCGCTGAGGTAATGGGTTGGTAAAATTTCAAACAAAAACTATACAATTATGTCTACTAGAGCATTGATTATTGGTAAGAGTAAGGACGGTCAGTATCATTATGGTCAGACCCACTTTGATGGCATGGATAACCTGGAATGGTTGCAGAAGAACATGAACGATGTGGATAAGGTGGAGGAGTTTCTTCACTACATGACAGAGGGATGTGCTGACGGTGGAGAAGGACATGGTATTAGCTTTCTTGGTTATGAGAAAGAGCCTGTTGAAGCGGTAGGGGCGTATGGGCTTAAGTATATTGACAAGCGTCCTAATTACAACAAACCTAAAGTGGAATGGTATGAGGATGGTTACAACTGTGGCATTTCCAAGACCAAGAAGGCTATTCTTGAGATGGTAAAGGCAGGTCATTTTGATTTTCCTGAGTACATTTCCTATTGGGATGGCAAGAAGTGGAAAAACATTCGATAAAATTCAAATATGTTTAGGACATTAGAGGATATTAGGATAGCATTTGAAATCATTTTTGCAATACTAATCTATCTAGTATATGTGACGGTGATTATATTCCTGAATATTTTACTCTATATTCTGTTTTTCCTAGCTCTTACTGCACCGTTTTGGATTATTGGTGGAATAATTTGGGGAATTTTTGCATAAAAATTCAAAAAAGTTCTTGACAATTATCCAAAACTAGTGTATAATTCCCTCGGAACAACAAACTAAACACGAACATGATTAACTTCTTCAAAAAAGCTTACGAAATCTACCACATGTGCTGCATTATTGGGTTCTGCCTGATTCTTGATGCTATTGTCATTGGTGTGGTGTTGGTTGCACCTCTGTTGTGGATTCTTGATAATGTGCCTTGCCCTTTCTAATGCTATGAAAATAACAGTAGGAAAACGATACGAAGTAGTAGGACAAGACATTTATGGGGCAGGGAAGAGCCACATTGTTGAAGTCATTGCTCGTAATGGAGATGAAATCATTGTAAAAACTGACAATGGACTTGACGGTGAGGGAGTGGTAGATGAGGACGAAGATGCCGAAGTCACACTTGAGAACAATAATCACTATTTCTTTAGAGGAACTTTTGGCGTAGAACACATTTTGTAAAAAATATGGACAACATTACTGATAAAGACATTGAGACACTCCGTTTGGTTACGGAGATTCGTGAAACTGCTACTAAACTCCGTGAGCTGAGCATTGAATGGCAGAAGCATTCAGGTGGTAATTGGCAGGTAGAACGAAATAGCTATGAAGGTGCTTGTTCTGAGATTATTGATGATATGGAGCGTATCTTTATTAAGAAGTTTGGTCTTATTCCTAATGAGATATACCCTGAGTATGATGAACCTGTTGAAAAGCTTGAAGTAGGAAAGTCTTACTGGGCATGGGTTCATTGGCGTGGAGGTGCAGGTTCTGAAGAGATTGAGGTTGTATCTCGTGAAGGTAAGAAGATTTATGCCAAGCTTTATCCTCCGTTCACAAAGGGTCATCTCATTGCAATTGGTGAAGTGACGGTGACGAAGCGAGAACTTGAGGATGGACGTAAGGTTACTTATGAAGAGGCATATTTCACTTGGGTAACTGATAACGGTTATGAATATCGTGGTGATATTGCAGGTTGGGATAAGGTAGAAGACTAAAAAAGTTTCAAAATTAGCTTGACAATCTGATTCAAAAAGTAGTATAATTTTCACGTGACCAAGGGGGTCACTAAAAACTAAAACAACAAAACTAAGCGAATAATTATGGCTGAGTACACACGCGAAGAGGTGGAGAAGATTCTCTCCAATGGTATCCACACAGTAGTTTTCACTAAAGCTGGTGATGCTACACTTTGTACAATGAATTGCACTCGTGACTTTGAGTGGGTTCGTAATAATGCTGCTGATTTGGGATATAAAGGGACAAAGGGTGGCAAAGCAACGTCTGATGCAATTAAAGTATGGTGCATAGATGAGAAAGAGGAGTGGGAGAATGGTTTTTCTGATGTTTACATGTGGCGTTCTTTCCATCCTGAGACTGTTGAGTCTATCAAATTCTTTGCACCCACTCGTGATGAGGACATCATTGTAGAGGAAGTGTAAAAAAATAATAAAAAACTTCAAAAGTTCTCCCACTTTGTTCTTGACATTGTGGGAGAACTTGTGTATAATAACCTCGTTATGTTACAGGAAATTAAAGAGTTTCTCAAGGGTCAGCTCACATCTTCGTTATCCGTTAGCGTGTATGAAGCTGCTGCCCCTCATACGGACATCTGCTATACTCTCACTAATGGTGCATTGAATATGCGTCTGTGCTATAATAAACAGATTGATAAGGATGCTCATATCTGGGTTTATGTGCAGAATACCGATAAAACTCTCGAAATCCGTGAAGATGGCGATAAAAACTTTCAGTTCTATACAAGAATTGATAATCAAAAGGACATTAAAGACATTATTAACATTATAAAGACCAAATTCTTTCCTAACGTATGAGTACAAACGAAATAATCAAATGGTTTGAGCGTCTGATTGAGAAAAAGGCTGTGCTTCTTTCTCCTTATGGCTCTCATTGGACTCCTGAGCTGTGTTATGCAGATGGTTCTGCTTGTGTAGTATTCTCTAACACTTCCTCTGATGACGAAACTATCGAATTCTTGCACTACATTGGTGCAGATAAGTTTGAAATCAAGGATAACAAGGTTTTTATGGATGGTACAGATGGTTGGGGTTCTGATGATGCCCTCGATGGTCAGTTCTACATTCCTTATTCCATCTAATTTTTTATGACTACGGAAGAAAAATACGAATTAATTACCAAGTTGTACAATCAGGAAGGTATTCTCGTTACTAATTCTCATCCTGATGGTGTAAAATGTCACTTTGCTATCCAATGGGATGAAGACGTTGATGAATACATCCAAGATGAATACTGTGGTGATAATCATTGGGAGGATGAACCTGATTTTGATGAAATCAAGAAGAATATACCTTATCAAATCTGTATTTGGGATTCTTGCCATGAATCAGACCTTGGTATCCTCTATTGTACTGCTAATGATATTGAAATCAACGGTAATAAGCTCACTATCAACTGTTCAGGTGAACATGTTTACGGTTCTATGGCTGAAATGGCTGATTATGAGGGGGAAATTGAGTTTGAAATGTTCGTTCCCTTTTCAAAATAACTATGGAATACTTACTTGAAGACTACATAACGGCTGCTTCTACTAAGCAGAAGATGCCACTCACTTATGCAATCGTTCATTTTGATTGTGATAATGGAACAATGCTCTATGGCATTCATAAGACAGTCAATTTCTGTAATGGTGCATTCATTGGTAATAAAACCTGGACATTTATCAATGATGGAGGCTTGAAGACAGAGACTTTTGAAGCCAAGATTAAAGAGTTGGCTAAGAGGTTTGAAAATAGTGGTTATAATGTAACTATTACTATCATATGAAGAAGTTAAGATACGGAAAAAACGATAAGGAAAAGGTACTTACGCCCTTTGAACAGATGCAAGAGAACATGAAAAATGGTGTACTAATTGATGAGTATACTAATCTTGCTGAAAAGGTACAGACTGAAAAAGAAGCAAGAGACCTTATTCAGAAAGCATGGGGTGTCAAGAATGTAAATCCTAATGTTTTCAAAGTTGTAACTGAAATCATTGAAAAGCGAGAGATTATCAAGGGAGGGGCATAAGCTCCTCCTCTTTTTGTAATAAATAATTGCAACATGTTACACAGAATAGATGAAAGAAATCTACCTTCGTTTGTTGAGAAATCTGCTAAGAAAAAAGATTCCTCATTTACAAATGGTAATGTACCTAGAGAATTGATTGATAAGGTATATGCTTTAAAGGGTAAGTACAAAGATTTTGGAAGTTCAAGAATTTATAAATTAAAGAACAATGGGGCTGCTGCTGCGTTCTTTTTTGACAAGATTTCCAAGGCAAAGGAAAGTCGTGGTGGCAAGTATGGTTGGGCTGTTGAATTGAAGAGTGTAGATTCCTATGCTAATAAGGCAGAAGACCAACAAAAACCTGAAGAAAAGGGTAACAAGATGAGATTATTCATCTTGGATAGTGGTAATAGTGGTTTTGCTATCAAAGCAGATGGAACACTTGTATCAGTATTCACTCATAAAGATGCCGATAAGAATGACATTAACATGATTCTTGCAATGGCTGTTGAATACGGTGCTGATAAGTTGGACTGTTACACGGCTAAGAATAAGTTGACAGACTTGTATTCTAAGTTTGGTTTCAAGGAAACAGGTAGAACTGCTTTCAATCATGAATATGCTCCTGATGATGCCCCTGATTATGTCAAGAATGATGAGTTTGAAGGTTCACAGTTGCCACAGAATCAGGGTAGAACTGACCTTAGACCTACTGAGGAACGCCCTGACGTTGCTTTCATGCACAGACCTCAAAATGCTCCTAGAACAGGCTCTAGTATTCTTAAATCAAAGGACACTAATACAAATTATAATAAGAAGAGAACTACAACTCCTTCTGCAATTGGCGGTGACTACATGGACGAAGAAATGAAGAATCAAGAAGCTGCTGCCAAGAGTAAAGTAAGAGGTAGACAAACTCACTTACAAAGAGATTGGATGAATCAGTCAGTAAGTTTTGATACAATGGTAAAAGACATCTTGGGAGAATCTGCTATCACTAGAACAATCAAAACAGTAATGAATGAGTCAGATGATTATCTCGAAATCGTTGCTTCTGACCTTTATGAATGGTTGATGGAAGTTGGTTCTAATTCTCTCCTTGATGACTTCAAGCCACAACAGTTGAAGAATGTTATCAAGATGAAACTCAAGAAAGAGAAGTTCATTCCTAATGATGACACAGAGATGGCTAATTGGTGCAGAAAGAATGAAGATGACATTATCGAAACCGTTGCAAGAGCTACAGGTGCTTACTTCATGAGCAGAGAAGACTTCCTTAAGAAACAACAGGAAGAAGAGGAACATGAGGAGATGCCACAAGTGGTCGTAAAAGGCGTAGAAATCTTATATAATAAGCGTGGACGTGCTTGTGGGGTAAAGATACAGGTAAACGACCACGGTACTGTATATATGAAACGTAGAGGCTCTAATTGGGAAATTACAGACATCTCACAACAAACCGATGACCAAAGAGTTTGGGATATGGTGAAATCCTCCCTTGAGAAGATGGCTAAGAAGAATCCTACTACATTCATTAGAATGATGAGAAACCGTGCTTATGAACTTCCTAAGTTCAAGCCTACTACTATCACTGAATCTGTTACTATTAATCAGATTACAAGAAAAATCAGAGAAATTTTATAATTATGAAGAAAGAAACATTATTCAAACATGAATTGAATGAGAGCATTCAAGCCAATGCTGCTATGAATTGCTTGAAAAACAGAAATAAGCCACAGCAGATGAATGAAGCATTGCCCTTGGTTGCAGGTGCTATCCGTTTGGCTATGCCTTTACTCCGTCCTCTCATTACTAAAATTGTTAAGTCATTAGTAATGAAAGCAGGTGCTAAGCTCACAGGTAGACAAGTTGCTAAAATGGTTATCAAGAATGTTGCTAATGGTAAAACTCTCATGAAAGTTGGTAAGAAAGTTGGTCAGACTTGGACTGAAATCCCTGCTGAATTGAAACAAGAGATTGCCAAGACTGCTATCAATACTTTCAAAGAGATGAGACAACCTAAGCAAGAAGTTGCTACTCAAGAACAAGAAGAAACATCTGAATTTGATAACAGATTTGCACTCCGTAAGGACTTGAAAGGTATGGCTAATGACGTTACCAAGAAGGCTTATATGCTTATTCGTAAAGAGTATGGTGACAGTATGTGGAGACAGTTAGGTATGGATGATTGTGATGAGCAAGGTTTAATCTCCCAGATTAATGACTATCAGAAGTATTATGGTATGACTGACCCTCAAGAGATTGTCAATAAAATGCTTGGTAGAAAAGCCACAGAACAAGAGGAAACTGTAGACATTCCACAACTCGCAGAGGATGTTGTTGCAAGTTACAGAGGTAGACTCTCTAATATGGATGAAAAAGAAAGAGTCAATTTCATCTCTACTATGGTGATGAAGAAAATGGGTAAATCTATTGACACTTTGACTCCTCAAGAAAAGAAAGAAATCATTTCTGCTGCTAAACATTCCATGTGGTATGTGAGTGAACAGGAAGAAAATACACTTAATGCCTATTATTCTCAAGATGAACCTGACTATGAAAATGACCACCACGGTATCTGGTTGATTATCAATCTCATGCGTAAGAAGGGTATGCTTCGTGCTCAGGGTATTGAGGGAAGAGATGATGTAGATGATGGACATGCTATTGATAAGGCTTATGACCTCATTGAACAAAAACTCAATGAAGAAGGCATGTGGATTGGTGATGATGACCATGAAGCAGAAAGATTCGTCAGTTTCTTTGGTGATGAAATTGCAGCAGAAGCTATGAAGTCTGCCATTCATAATCAACAATCTCAAGAACAAGAAGAAATTTCCCTCGACACTGAATACTTTAGTGATTTGGAAGAACAAGAGGCTTATTATGAGAACTTTAGAGCCATTGCAGAACTCGTTGCTAACCAAATTGATAGAGAAAATGGTAAGGGTATTGATAATAACATGGATACTCTCTTTGAAATTGTTCGTGAAGTATGGAATAATAATCCTGATGATTTGTACATTTGGGACTTCGATGATGTTCAAGAAAATGATTGTTATAAGTTATTTGATAAGTATTATGAGATAATCAAGAATGAATACTTGAAGAGAGAACATAATAACATCATGGCTGCTACTCATGATGACTTGTTTGACTTCTCCGAACAAGAAGAGATGCCACAGATGGAAAGACATGACATGATTCTTGAAATTGCTCAAGTGTTAGATGAATCCTTTGGCGTTGATGATAATGATGGTGATTTGGATGACATCTATTATGCCGTTGCAAGATTCTTGAATCTCATGACTTATTATACTCCTGAATCAAGAGATGACATCATGAATTGGTGCAGAGAATGGCATGAAGATATTGCAGAAATTATCAATACCCCTGCCGATGGTAATGTACTCAAGGGCTTTGTTGATGACGCTTTTGAATGCTTACTTGAAGAAGGTGGATGCCCTGAATTCTATGACTTGCCAAAAGAACAGGTAAAACAAGCTATCTATAAAGCCTTGTGTAATACCCCTGAATCTGAATTACCTTGGGGCAGACATTATGCTATCAATTCTTGGACTAAGGCTAATGTCCAGAAAATTAGAAAGTTCCTCTCTAAGTAACTTCTCACATAATCTTTATCAATCACCCCACTATCAATCAATGGTATTGGGGTGATTTCTTTCAGAACATCTGTATAATAATATTATGATTTACGTATTCTATATTCTTATTGTCCTTTTTATCGTTTGGTACTTCTCTACTGATAACTAATCATGATTGCTAAAGACGAAGAACATTCAAACCTTTTCCACATGGAAGGTTATTCTCCCCTTGTGGAAATCATTGACGACCAACAAGGATATTGTCTCCTAAAAAACCTTTGCCCTTTCAATGATAGATGGTATTCCGTTGGCGTTATGCTAGAAAACGGTACACCTCACATGGCAATGGATGACCCTGATGAATGTTGGCTTAAACATGACCAAGCCGATGAAGTTATGCGTAATGCCCTCAAAAAGAAATCCTATAATAAAGCATCTCAAGATTACTTCAATAGCATTCAAGAATAATGAAAAGAAAGAAAAGATACAAAGACCAATACATTGATGAAGATGATTGGGCTTTCAAGTTCACTAAAAAGAAATCTCCTATCAAAAAACCTAAGAGAAAAGATTATCACCCTAGAGTATATAAAAAGGGAGGTCAAAAAGTCTATTGCTGTAAAACTCTCAATGAAAATCAAACAGAAGATGAACTCCTCTCCCTAATGAAACAAAATAAGTGGACTCTTCAAGACGAAATCTTAGGTGAAAATGATGAACATATCTACGTCTTTACTCAGTGGCAATAAAAATTCAAACTTTTTTCAAAAAATTCAAAAAAGAGCTTGACAAAAATTCAAATATAGTGTATACTGTCCTTGCACACAGGGGAGATAAAGGAAAGCTCCCCAACACGAAACAGAATCTCAAATCACACTAGAAAGGATACATAACACTATGTTCGCACTCACTAATCAGGAAATCGCCGCTCGTTGCCCCCAGGTTTTTGAAACCTCTTACTCCGCTCGCCGTACTCAGAAGTATGGTCAGCTCACCACCGCTTCCGTGATTGACGCTCTCCGTACCGAAGGTTACGAAGTCACTAACGCTTTCGCCCAGTCCGTCCGTGCAGGGTCTCGTCCCACTATTCACAATAAGCACTGTGTCCGTCTTTCCCACCGTGACTTCCTCGATACCCTTACCCCTGATGAAACTCGCCCTGAGATTGTTATCGTAAACTCCCATGACGGTTCTTCCTCTTTCCGTATCATGGCAGGTATCTTCCGTCTCGTCTGCTCTAACGGTCTTATCGTTGCCGATGACATGACTGCTAACCAGCGTGTATGCCACTGGAAGGGTAACTCCCTTGAGGAGGTTATCACCGCTTCCCTCATGGTAGCAGAACAGGCTAAGGAGTCCTACGAACTCATTGAGCAGATGAAGTCCGTCAACCTCACCGAGAAGCAGCAGAAGGAGTATGCTCAGAAGGCTGCTGAGATTCGCATGGGCTTCAATAAGAATGCTAAGATTAAGCATTCCGAGAACCTCCTCATTCCTCACCGCCATGAGGATAACCTTACTCCCTCCGTCTGGAATACCTACAATGTGGTGCAGGAGAACTGCATCAAGGGTGGACAGCAGGTAGGCTCTTATATCCTCCGTCCCCTTACCAACATCAGACAGAACGTCATCGTCAATAAGGAACTCTGGTCTGAGGCAACCAAGCTCATTGCTTGATTCTAACTCCCCACAATTCTCCATCCCCTTACCATTATGAAAGGTAAGGGGTTTACTTTTTTCATAACATATTGATATACAATATGTAACCATTCTCTGTCGGGGTAGTTTGTACTAATTATAAACACCTTATGAATTATCTATTGTATATCAATGAGTTATGATTACCAAAAATGTTCCACGATGTTCCATAATAAAAGAGTGAGATAACAAATAGAGTATGAGTATATTAGAAACAATAATACCTTATGTCATTATAGATTACTAACAATGACTAATGACACAAGAGATTGCCAAGGGATTACTAACGATGACTATACAATACTAACAATGACTAGCAAGGATTGCTAACTACTAATGAACACTAGCAATGACTTTACTAATCTTTACAAAGTCAAACCCATCTCCACCCACACTTGCCAATCTATTATCATACCACATTGCAATATACTTGTCAAGTCTTTTTTCAAAGAAAGTTGCGAATTTTTTCAAGCCTTTTTCAGAAGACCTTTTCTAAAATAGCAACTTTTATTATAGCAAGTCTTTGTAGAAAAGTCAAGTCTTTAAAAAAGTTTTTCTATAAAAAGTTCCAATAAAAATGCAAGTGTCTATTAGAAAGTGTGTCATAAGGGTGCTAAGCCATGAAAAATTCTGAAAAAGAAATTTCTAAAAAAATCTGAAAAAATTCAGAAAGAATTAGAAAAATAATTTTCAGAAATAAGTGACATACAATATATTGTGGTATGAAAATAAAATTGGCAAAAATTTCCGAGAATTTTATATAAAAGAAGAAGGACACCACTAGATATTGTGGTGTCCTTGATGAGAGAATGTGAATTGAATTATACAGTAGGAGGTGTATAAGAATAAGGGATATTAGTCTCGACCGTCCAACCTTTTTCTGAGATGATATTGAAAGAAGAGATAACCTATTGTAAATCTTCTTGGGGCATAGAAGAATCTACATGGATGGTAATAATACCGTTGATAATTTTCTTGACTTTTTTACCATTTTCTGTAACATTTACAGTAACTTCATCTGCCAATTTCATAGGAGGAATATGAACGGCAATAGAATTAGCGATATTAGCAACGGATTCCTTATTAAGTTTACAACCATTGAAAGTATTATAAGCTGATTTAGTAACGGATGCAAAACTTCCGTTGAATGTAGTAAAGGAAGAACAACCGCTGAACATATAATTTACATCTTTCAACTTAGTAGAGGATGATTCAAAGGAAGTGAGAGAAGAGCAACCATAGAACATTTGTGTTGCAGTAGAGAGAACAGGAGTAGGTGCAGAAAAAGATGTAAGGTTCTTGCAATTATAGAACATAGAACTAGCACTAGTAAGCAAATTGAGAGAAGATTTGAATGTAGTAAGAGAAGAACAACTAGTGAACATACCTGGAGCTTCGCTAAGTCTATTCATATCAATAGAGAACATAGGCAATAACTAACAACCGTGGAACATGTAATCACCTTCCGTAAGAGAACTCAATGCTTTAGGGTCAAATGTTGCAAGTTTAGAACAGTTATAGAACATATAATCTCCATATTTAAGAGAACTCAAATCAGATGAGAAAGTATCGAGATTAGTACAACCATAGAACATGTCTTTAGCAGTTGTAACTTTTGGCATAATAGAACCAAAAGAAGAAAGTTTAGTACAATTCTCGAACATAGATGATGTAGATGTACAAACATCAAGGTTGGAATAGAAGTTAGTAAGGTTTTTACAACCATAGAACATGGAAGAAGCTGATTTTACTTTTGAAAGGTTTTTATTAAACGTTTCAATAGCAGTATTACCGAACATAGCACTTGAATCGGTAAGTTTTACGAAATCAGGTTTAAATGTTTTGAGTTTAGTGCAACCCCAGAACATATATTCACCTTCTTGTAAATTATCGACATTAGATTCAAATGATTCAAGATTGGAACATTCACGAAACATATAATAAGCATCATATAAGTTAGGTAAATCAATAGAGAATGAAGTAATACCTTTACACTTATAGAACATATATTTTGCTTGTTTTAGGTTAGTGAGTGGTGTATCGAACTAAGATAATTTAGTACAACCCTAGAACAAGGAATCACCAACAGAGATACTAGATATATCAGATTTGAATGAAGTAATAGAGGTACAACCCTAGAACATACTTGTTGCTGATGTTACAGCAGGGATTTTTGAATTGAACTTAGCGAGAGAAGAGCAACCATAGAACATTTGTGTTGCAGTATGTAATTCAGGGAGGTCATTTGTGAATTCTTTGAGACTTTTACAATTATTGAACATATAAGAGCCAACTCCGAGTTTAGGTAATTCAGCATTCCAAGTTTGTAAGTTAGAAGAGGAGAAAGCATTTATACCCGAAGTGAGTTCAGGAAGTGAAATATCCCAATTTGTTATGTTAGATGCATTGAACGAATAATACATTGTTTTAAGATTAGGGAATGTCACCGTTGCCCCTGATAATTTATCAAGGTCATCTTTTGCATTTGTTATTTCTTTATTATTTTGGAATGTATATTTGAGGTTTTCCATTTCATTCAACCCCTGAATGCTTGTTATACTTCCACTTTTACCTGCTTGTGAATAAATTATTTTCATATAAGTTTTATAAGTGTTTGATTTTTAGTGTTTTATATTATGCGTTCCAGTATGTAGTAACATTCCATTTACCGCCAGCTTTATTAGTGAAGGAAGATGAGGCATAAGGTCTTGGTTCGGTTGAATATTTTTCGCCAGGTTGGCTAGAATTAGGAACGATACCCAATGCTTCACGAACTTCTTCATCCCATTGTAAAGACTTATCTACACCAAAGGTGATATAAGCGAAAGTATTCATGGTATTTTTTGTTTTCAAAATATTGACGATATGAAGAATTGATTCTTTATCGAGTTTAGAATAAGCGAACATATTTTTACCTGAAGTAAGGGAAATGAGGTCACTCTTGAAAGAGGTGAGTTTATAGCACTAATTGAACATATCATCAGCATTTGTGAGGTTATCAATATTACCTTCAAAAGAAGTAAGATTAGTTGCATAGAACATCTTAGCAGAGGTTAGTAGTGAAGGCATATTAGTATTCCACGAAGATAATGCTGTATAATAGAACATAGAATTACCTGTTACTAGATTATCTAAATTACCTGAAAATTGTCGCAATTTAGATTGAGAATCGAACATTCTATAACCAGTTGTCAATTTAGGTAAATCTTTATCCCAATTTGTAAGTTTTGCCCAAGCAGTACGTGACCAGAAATATATGGCGAACATACCATATCCTGATTCAAGATTAGGGAACTAAACATTCACATTATTAAGAGTTGAAGAATAGAACATATAATCACCATTCTTGAGGGAAGAGAAGTCACCATTCAAAGATGAAATTCCTGAATAATAGAACATATGGTCGCCATCAACTAAGTTAGGAACATTGATTGCAGTAGAACCAATACTTGAATTATAGAACATATGAAATACACCAGTAACTTTAGGGAAAGACAAATATGGTGGAATTTCCTAGGTTACTTCTACTGTCTATGTTATAGTAACAGTCTAACCATTTTCATTGACTTCTTCTCTAGTAACGGTTTCTTCTCTAGTGACATTTGTTGCAGGTAATCTTGAAATGCCATCACAATTATAGAACATACTATTGGCAACAACAAGTGATGGGAATTCGTTAGGAAGTTGTGATAAGTTTGAACAATTATAGAACATAGAACTACCTGTTACCAAATTATCTAAAGTACAATCACCCAATGATTGTAAAGCAGTACAGTTATAGAACATTTTTGTACCTGTTTTAATATTGGAAAGATTGCCATCCATTACAGTAAGGTCAAATTGATATTTGAATAATTCTGTACCATCTTCGAGATTCTTCAAACCATAACCAATTACATTTGACTTTTTGTCATAATTTACATAAGTGAATGAATCGCTAATTTCTACTGTAATACCATTTGTAGCAACCATTAGATTACCTACGAAACCAAGGATAGAGAACTTTGCTTGAGCAAGGTACATACTATCTTCTGTTATAGAGGTGAATAACAAATCAAACTCTTCTTTAGTGATAATTTGACCTTCTTTATCGAAGTAGATATATTTTATGATTTCTTCCATACCCTACAAAGCAACGCCATTGAGAGTAACATCATGGAATGAAATAACAGTTTTACAATTAGAATCTTTAATACCTTGGATGTTGATAGTGAAGTATCCTGTGAGAGTTACTTCTTGTTCGCAAATAATCTTATCATTATAATCAGATAAATCAAAACTTCTTGTGATGTTTACCTTATCACTTTCAATCATTTTACCCTTGGAATACCAATTGACCGTCCATCCTTTAGCTTCAAAAGATGTAACCATATCCAACCAAGTTTTATACCCAACCTTTTGAGCATATTCTGTAATACTATCGAATGTATCTGAGCAATCTAAACCAATATCAATTCTATGAAGGCTTGCCTATGACTTCTTATATTGATGTAACGTATTGTAAATCATTCTTACAGAAGAAGGAGAAAGTTTACAACTGCTAAACATTTCAGTACCATCTTCGAGTGATTCCAAATTGCCCACAAATGTTGATAATTCAGAACAACCCTTGAACATTCCTTTACCATTCTTTAGATTTTTTATAAAACCTGAGAAAGTAGTAATCTTGGCGTTTTGGAACATATATTCTGCAACCTCAAGATTAGGCATATCCTAAGAAAATGTGAGCAAGTTAGTGTTGCCAAACATTTTTATTGCAGATTGCAAGAGAGGGAATGATGAATTGAACTAGGTAATATCAGAATATGTAAACATATTATCACCTATAATGAGATTTGGTAATTCCATATCCCATTTAGTAATTGAGGAGTTATAGAACATGGAAACACCTGATTCTAAGTAATTTAGAGGGCAATCCCATGAAGTAAAGTTTGTATCTCTGAAAAGATTATCACCTTTTCTGATAGTCTTTACGTTTGAATCGTTTGAGAGTTCGATTTCTCCGTTATTATTCTGTTTGTAAAAGAGTACGTTATACATGATATTATATGAATTTACTTATTTGATTAGGCGAATGGTGTCTGTGGTGAAAGCTTGACAGTCCATTTAGCGTTATTGGCATTTGTTACTGTTATTGTTGTAGTATATTGTGTTTCTTCTATGAGTTCAACACCTTCCATTGAGAGAATTTGTTGTAATAAACCTGTTTTGAAAGGAATATTTGAATTATAACCAATAGCCATTCTACCAATTGCAAATGGAGTTTTATTTTCTCTTAGTGTTGCTTTTGCAGTAGTTGTAAGTAGATAATCATATGTTTTATTATCTAATTTTTCTTGTGTTAAACCTTGATTGTTTCTAAGACAATTGATAATGCCAATAACAGAATCTTCATTCAAGATACAATTAGCAAACATATCTGATGCTTCAACTAAGTTTTTCAATTGTCCTTCTGGTGAAGTGTCGAAGTGTTCAAGTGAGTTACACGCTTGGAACATGGAATTACCACTTTGAAGTTTTGGCAAAATCATATTTGCAGCACTCAAATAGTAATTGGAGTAGAACATTCTATCACCAATTACAAGTTTTGGTAAGTTGAATGTTGTTCCTGTTGTGAGATGTTTTTCAGAATCATAATTTGGTGTAGGTACATAATAGAATGCACAATCAAACATAGATTCAGCTATTTCAAGCGAATTGAAATTGACAGTATTATTTGTTTTTGTTACCTTATAAAATGTGGATGTTGTATAAACAAACATATTAGAACCATTTACGATTGTTGCATTATTACCTGTCAAACTAAGCTAATCAAGATTTGCCTATGAAAGTTTCACGCAACGGTTGAATAAACCATCTGCATTCTGTAATTTAGGGGAGTGTAAAGTTGCATGCGTCATATTACCACAATTACTAAGAATATTTTTGGCAGTTGTAGCATTAGGAGCATAAATGTCAATTGACTTCAAGTTAGTACATTGCTAGAACATACTTTCAAGATTAGTTGCCACAGGGAGAATAATACCATTGACTGCATCAAATGCGGATTCCCCTGTTCTATGAAGTACAGTACCGTCAGAAGCAACTGCTTCATATATAGGATGTTGCATATTTGTACAATTCTTGAACATAGCATAAGCATCTTTCAATTCATTGAGAATCGCTTGATTTACGGTTGAACCTGATGATGTAGTTTTTTGAGTTGCGGAAAGAAAACCACCATGTGCTCCATTTGTTATTCCTTCAAACATTGATTTTGCTGATTGGATTACAGGAAGATTGAACTTAGAACCAACTAGCTTTGTACACCCCTTGAACATTGAGTTTGCATTCTTTAAGCTCTTCATGTCAAACAATTTTCCATCATTAGAATTATCTGGCTGTGAATATAATTCAACACATCCTTCAAACATTGAGTTCGCATTGACAATAACAGAAGCAACGTCAGGATATGTAGTATGGTAATTTTCACGATGAAGAATTGTCTATACATAGTTTAGATTACTTCCCATGAATGCCTCATTTGCTGTCCCTATGTAACCTAAATGAATCTGTGGTTCATTATAAAAAATACAATTTTTGAATATTTTAGAACAATCCTCGTGGGGAGAAAGTAATCGAACATTTATTGATTCAACTACTGATGCTGTTTTTGGATAAAAGTTTACATTTTCAAACATACTACGTGTAGTAACGCCTGATGATAATCTATTCTATGCATTATTATCATTTCCTTGAACCTATACCTTAACACTGATATTTCCACGTGATTGAAAATTTGAATTATAAAATAATTTGTCGAGATTCAATCCCTTTGTAGGATTATCTAATACTTTTTTGGTACAAGTATTTTCAAGAATTATACTTGACATGAACGTAGCATTCTCAAACATGTTTGAGTAGTTTGGTTTAGTATCAGAGTCAACTAGAGACTTCAAGCCACACTTCATTTCAGTATCAAAAATAGAATCCTTGAAGAATCCTGAGTAGTTTGCATTGTGGGTATAATTGGGGAGCATTATATAACCAAAATCAGCAGAGAATGTAAGAGGTGTAGAATTTGAAATTACAATGTATCCGCTACCACCTGTTGTAAATGTTGTACCTGTGAACATAAGGTCACGGTTAGTAAGATTTGAGCAATCTGTCAATGTAATCTAAGGTTTTCTTAAAGTTGCTTGAGCAAACATCTTTGAGCAATCTTTCAACTTCTATGAGAAATGGAATTCAGTTTTTTCATTTGAAATGTTAGTTGTACTGAACATTCCTTGACCATGAACAAGTGATGCCATTCTAAAATAATTAGGTTCAACTTTACCATTCCAACCATAGAACGCATTGTTACCAGATGTAATGTTTTCACTAAAGAGGCTTGTGTCAATAGTTGATGTAGTTGTATCAATTGGCTTTGCTCCGTAGAAAATTTTATCAGCGATTATTTCATTTGCTCCATCTGTTCTAAGTTTTACATTACTAATATAACAATTATTGAACATGTCAGCAGAATTAGTCAATGAACCTACTGAAAGTACCAAGTTAAGACCGTTAGAAGGTGTTTGAGAATCCTTGAACATACCTTGGGTTTCCGTAAGATTAGAAGCAGATATGTTGAGATGAGATGTCAAATTTACATTTGAGAACATACCATTAGCACTTTGTAATTCAGGTAATGTTGTTGGAGTAAATGATTCAATTGAAGAATTCAAAAACATTTCATCTGCTACTTGAAGTACAGGAAGCTCTTCGATTTCAAAAGTTACCAATGAACTGTTGGTAAACATGTTATCTGAAACTTCGAGACGGTCAAGAGGCTCAGTCCAAGATGATAATGTTTTATCATTCATGAACATTTTAGAGCCATCAATGAGAACTTTATTAGTAGCTTTATATGTGAAATAGATTTCATTAGCATAATCATCAATAATCATATAATTAGACTATGGGTCAATCTTTTCACGTCCAACCAATTTGTAATACTACTCAGGTAAAGTAATACCATTCTCATCGGCATTTGTTTCCCCTTGAACTATCAATTTGTCAACAGTGAGCTATTTTATTTTTGCATTTCTAATGTCTGCAACTGTTGCTCTTAAACTTGCGGTCTTCGTTGTATAATTCTTTGACATTTTCTAAATTATTTATCAAAAAACTCTTGACATTAGAAATCCAATGTGGTATTATTCTCTCGTAACAAATCAAGAAAAATCATGAGAACAGAAATCGTAGCAACAGTAGTAGGAGGAATTGTAGCAGTAGCATCATTGACCTTTTGTTTTCTTGCAGAAGATAAATGTGAGCATGTTGTACAATCAGCACAATTCACAAGTGTAGGAGGAACAGATGAGGTTGTTCAGCATGATTGGGAGTGCAAGTTCTGTATTGAGGACGGTTATAACGGTGACGGTAAGGTAATGTTCCATTATATTGATAAGTACACACGTAATGTTGACCATAGTATTACATTTGTAGGTCATGATGGACTACTGTGGACGATTCCTTATCCTTACTTTTACATTCATGTGAATCCAAACTACAAGAAGTAAAAAGAACTGTTGTATAATAGATTTATGAAGATTTCAGAGATAAAGTTTTCTAATTGTATGGACGATACGGAGTTGATTGCTGCTGTATCGGAGATTACAGAGAAGCTAGTAGATAAGATTTACATAGCAGAGGACATGGCTGACGCTTATAGGGACGGATACGAAGGAGGAATTCATAAAGTTCTGAGTGACGGACGTGTAGTTTGGGTATCAAACAAATAAGAATTTTAATTATGATTATGCGTAAGAGTAATAAGAAAGATGGCGAGCCTTTGACGCTCGATGGACTGATGAGTGAACTGAATAACCTGTTTGGTAGCCGTAAGGATGACCCTAAGGCTGTGGACATCAGGAGTATGATTCAGTCTCTAGTCAATGGTGAAGCAGGTTTTGAGGAAGAAGATGAACAACCTGAAATGATTACTACTGAGGATGGTACTGTTGGTATTGACATTTCTAATGAAGACCTTAGTGGTGGAATGATTGGTTATAATAGTATTACTGATGCAAGCAAAGCAGATGGTAACATTATGACCCAAGACATTTACGGTGTTAATATTCCCATTCTTGCTTTCATTGCTCCTAATCATATGATGGAGGGTGTTGTGGAAACTATTCGTTCAATGACTCGTCCTACCATTGTTGCTAAGGAGTATGTAGGTGGAGTTGTTAGTGTTCTTAAAGCTTCTATTGCTTGTGGCAAAAAGCGTGAGAATCTTATTGAGAAGCGTGGTTCTATCAACGCCCTTGTATTTGATGAGAAGAATGGTATGTGCCGTATGTCTATCAATCGTAAGGATGGTTATGATTTCATCTTTGGTGAGAATGGTGTAACACGATTCATTATCTTTGATGAGCTGTCATGTCCTGCCACTATTCCTACTGACATTGTACAGGATGACCGTAAGTGGGGTAAGCGTATGACTTCTGAGCTTCCTAAGATGATTGAACAGTGTATTGAGGAGTCTAAGTCTAATGAGAAGAAGCTTCCTTTTGCTGATGCAGTAAAACCTGCTCTTACAAAAATTGATATTCCAATGTTGGATAAGAAGACTACTCTTTGTAATCTTCCTGAAACTTGTGCATTTGAGGATTGTCCTCATGATGTTAAGAAGCCCCTTATTGCTGACATTATGAAGGACTTTGCTGATGCCAAGGGTAGTGGTAAGGTAGGAAAGGACACCTTTGTAGAGTTCATGAAGCCTGAGAATAAGGAAGCTGTAGCTGCTGCCGTAGCTACTTCTGTGGCAGAGCGTCAGAAACCTGTTGAAGATGTCATTGAAAAGGATGAGGTTACTAAGGCAGTAGAGAGTGCTATCTATGAGAATGCTGAGGATGATTTCTCTGATGAGGATACCAATCCTGATTGCTTCCGTTGTATTGCAGAATACATGGCTAAGGAAGGTGTAGACAGCATTAGCTTCTGGACTGACGGTGAGGGTCTTATTCACTGTGATGTGCAGATTAAGACTGTCTACAAGGTGGAACTTGAGGATTCTGATAAGAAGTAATGATGTTCCTCTATTCAATTGTAATGCTTCTACATGACTTTGTAGAAGCTTACATTGAAGAACCTTATAACAATCTAAAGGGGTTCTTCAATGCTATTTGGACAATCTTGACAGACATTAAGTTTTGGCTTGTGTTCTGCATCATTATCCTCATTAGTATTATCCCCTTTGGAGTTCTCCTTACTCAACAAGAAAAACTCGCTGCATCTAAAATTGATGCTCATATCATTCTCCATGATGGACGTGAATTCAAAATGAAGAAATCTGAGATTTATGAACATGCAGGAGCAGTAACTTTCAAGACTGAGAACGGAGAAGAAATTACAACAACTTTATATACAATAACTTATAAACACAATAACTGATAATAACTATGATGTTTGAACTGAATAGCAAACCTAAGAAGCTGGTGGTACAGCGTCACACGAAGTCTAACAACTGGCTGACTGAGGCTGTGATGACCAAGGATGAGATTAAGTATGAGATTGAGATTACTCATGATGAGGATAAGACTACTTGTGTAAATGAAATTCTACCCTCTCGTTCATGGACTACTGAGGAAGTTTACTACATCCTTGAGATGGCAGAGATTCCTGGTGAGGGAACAGGGTATGGTGAACTTGAGACACAGCCTGTTCGCATTCTTAATGAGCATGGTAAGGTAATTCTCTCTACTGCTTCTCATGATTTCCTCATTGCAGCAGGTCGTGCAGGTCACATTACTGTTCGTGAACCTCTTGAGACTGTTGACGGTAAGACTACTTATAAGATGGAGTGTTATTCCACTAAGAATACTGCTTATCCTCATATGCGTGAATTCCAGCGTTTCATTGGTAAGCATAAGGGTATCAGCCACGTTACTAAGTATCCTCGTGATGAAAAGGATGGTTGGGAACAGATTTGGAAGGTCTACTTCAAGGACGGTTCTGATGTAACTGTAGGCACTCACCAGCTTTATATGCTCAACGGTATGCCTGTAAGTCACTTTTCAGGAGATACTTACAACGTATAATTTCCCCCAAATCATTATTCATAACAACTGGGAGAATTCTTGAAAAAGAATTCTCCTTTTTCTTTATAAATTCTCTTGACAAAATTACAGAACAAGTGTATAATAAAGGCATGGAAACTATTAAACCAAAAGATGTGTTTATTGCCACTATTGGGCATGTAAAGGAGCATCCTAATGCTGATGCTCTCGAACTTGCCTACGTAAAGAACTGGCAATGTGTAGTGAAGAAAGGAGTATTCCAAAAGGGAGATGAGGTAGTATACATTGTCCCTGATGCTCTCATTGATAAGGAACAGCCTTGGGCTGAGGGCTTTATCAAGTATCTTGGAAGTGGTGGTCGAGTAAAGACTGTGAAGCTCCGTAATCAGATGTCTTGTGGTATTCTCATTAGTGTGAATGACCCTATCTTTGAGGGAATTGATTTACATGCAGAGAATCTTGCAGACTGTCTTGGTATTGGTCACTGGTCTGCACCTCCTCCCAAGGATTTGTCTGCTCTTCGTGCTTGTCTGCCTAATGGTGTAGAGAAGTCTGATGAAGAGAACTGGCAATCTCTTGAAGAGGAAGATTTGCACCTTGGCGAGCCTTGCCTTGTAACAAAGAAGATGGACGGTTCTTCTGCTGTGATTTACTACAATCCTCAGGATGATAACCTTGAGATTTGCTCTCGTTCTCTTTCCTTGAAGTTGGAGTGTCATAACAACTACACGGCTGCTCTACTTCCTTATGCTGATACTGTGAAGTTCCTTGCTCTTTACACTAACGGTCCAGTAGCAATCCGTGGTGAAGTCTGTGGTGTAGGTATCAATGGTAACAAGGCTAATAAGGATGCCAAGGGTCAGCTTGGATTCTACATGTATGGAACACGATTCCCTAATGCAGAGACTCAGGAAGAGCGTATGGGACGATGGGGACAGGTTACTCACTTCCTCCGTGTAAATGAGTTCCTTACTGATGTCATCGCTAACAAGGAAACCTACCGTGGTGTATACGGTGATTTGGTAGACAGAATCAAGGTGTTCAAGACTGTTCCTATCATTGAGGAGAGTGTTGTGTCCATTGAGCTTCTACAGAAGTACCGTGATATGGATAAGGATTTTGGTGAGGGTGTTGTTCTCAATGGTCACACATTCTCTTACAAGTCCAAGTCTGATGATTACTACGCAAGCATGAAGTAAAATGAAGTACGAATACAAAGGAAAGTGTTACGAATTTTTTAATGAAATTGTAGTGGATGCAAATGGGATGTCAAATCTAGGGTGGGAGCTAGTCTCCTACTTTCGTGAGTCTACTGTTATTAATGGTAATAGCGTGGAGCGTGCAAATCCTTGGACTGCAATTTATAGGAAACAAACTTTGTAAAGATTTATGAAAACGATTGAAGATGAAGTAAATGAACTCCACACATTTGTAGTGGAGTCACTTGATAGAGTTGAAATCAACAAATGGGGAGATACCTATTCAGTTAGTATTGGTAATGGTGACAAGGAGTTGAATTTCCATGTTGATAAGACTGAAGAGTTTCCTTGTTTTGCGAGATATAACATTTCTCGCATTAGGGGAGCACAAACAAATGGACGTTATGAAAAATACTCCAAGACCATTAAGAAGATTTATCAGATTTTGGAGAAGGAGTATGCCATTCGTGAAGAGAAAGATGGTGATGATTTCTTCCGAGATTACATTCAGAAAATCCTTGACTACGATGAGAGAGATGAGGAAAATGATTTTGGTGAGCCTATGCACACTGAGTTTCTCCCTGATTGTCCCCTTGAAGTAGGAAAGACTTATCTTGTTCCATTGCAACTAATAGCCAAGGAGAGACGATTTGATGGAGGTAGAGGAACTGAGTATTACAAGTTCAACTATCGAACTGAGGATTATGGTTATCGTCCTTTCTCAATTGTTGATTGGAGAATGTGTAAAGACATTCAGCCATTTGAGGAGAAAAAAGAAGAGGAAAAAGAATTACCAAAATCCACAACTTTTTGTTGACAAACTAATCTAAAAGTGGTATAATAACTGCGTTATGACAATGGAGATAATCAGCGAAGTTCAGGAATTGTGTAGGGAAAAAGGTGTAGAATTACTTTATATATTCTTCACAGGGTCTCGTGCTTATGGATACAATAAGGAGGATAGTGATTATGATACCTTATTCGTATTCAAGCGTCCACTTGCTGATTATCTCCGTGTTCATCCTCTTCCTGATGAGATAAAGGTTGAGGGCAAGGATGTCAAGGGTTGGGATGTCCGTAAGTTCTGCCACATACTTTCCAAGAGTGGTTGGAATGCTTATGAAGCTCTCCATGTTCGTGAATGTTATGCTTTGAATGGACATGCTAATGTTAAATCCTTTAACTATCTTCGTTGGCTTGCAGAGCATGGTGACTTCTATGAGCCAATGAAAGTAGCAAAGACAATGGTAGGCTGTTCTGCTCGTGACTTGGCAAAGTATGAGCAAGCAGAGGGTAACAAGAAGTTGAAGTATTTCCTTTCTTATGCAAGAATGGTAATGTCTGCAATGTATTGTGTAACACATACGACCTATCCTCCTGTTGATTTCCGTACATTGACTAGGATGACATTACATTCCGATATGGAAGTTTCCATAATGGATGATTTGGTTCAAGCACGAGTAGAAGATAAGAATGCAATTCCTTATTTTCCTCTTCTTGATGCACTGATGGATTTCTTCAAGGAAAAATGTGAAATAGTCAAAAATCGTGTGAAAGATTTTGATTACAAGCAGAAGGATGAGGAGAAGATGAAACTCATGGACGATTTTGTATACAAAGTAATAACAGAGAAAATATGAGGGCAGTAGATAAAGTAATGCTAGTAGTTGCTGCATTTTGTATGCTAATGGTAATGTGGCATACGTTTGCACCTAGGGATTGGCAGATAGAAGGATTTTGGGGTTTACCCCTAATCGTCTGTTTGTTCCTCGTAGGATATGGCATAGGTGGATATTCCGATAAATAATCAAAATTTTATGAGAAAGCTAATTACAACATTACTCTGTTCCGTAATGCTACTCTGCAATGCTGCGTATGGTTTTTCTCAAAACTACGATGTCCGTACTAAGTCTGACATCACAGCAGAGCAGTTAGATGCAAAGTTGCAGAACAGATTGAAGGGCTGTGGTCAACATTTCATTGATGCACAGGAAGAATACGGTGTCAATGCAGAATTCCTTGCTGCTATAGCCATTCATGAGAGTGGTAACGGTTCAAGTGCTGCTGCGAGACGAAAGAATAACTTTTTTGGACTAATGGGTTCAAGAGGTCAGTTATCATTTGCTACTCCAAGAGAGTGTATAATGACTGCTGCAAGGAACATCAGTAAGCCTAATGGTTATTACTTTGCTCGTGGTAATTATACGATTAATCGTATAGGTAGACGATGGGCAACTGATAGAAGGTGGTCTTCACGAATAGTTGCTACGATGAAAGGAATTCGGTAAAGTATTATGGGTGGTAGGAAATCCTACCACCCTTTTTTATGCCCAACCATTCTAGTTAGCCTAGTTATAGTTTTTAGCTTTATAGCATCCGAATGCGTAATAACCATGTGTTATATTAGGTTTTGTCTACCACAATTCTGGGAGTTCAGTAGTAATTGCCATTTCTTTTTTATAACCTAAGTCACCATTAGGACTACCCTTAGAATCAATGTGACCACCTGCAAAACAAAATGAACAATCGTATATTTTAGTATTATATTTGAATAAGTCTTTGGGTACTGTTTTTATTGAGGTACAAGCTTTGAAACAATAATGTAGCTTTCCTAATTCTGGTAAATTATCGAACAATCCTTCTGGAATTTCCAACAGTTTATCACATCTATGGAAAGCGTGCTCAGCATTTATTATTTTTGGAGACCACTTGAATAAGTTTGGTGAAATACCTGTCATTTTACTTGCTTCAAATCCGTATTCTATACTTTCAAGATTTGAAGCACCGTATAACGTATATTCATGGAAATATTCAATACTAGTACCGTCAAATGTATGGAAGAGAACTTTACAATTTTTGAGATTTTCAAAAACATTTTTTCCAAAGTATGCCATATTTTCGCAACCGAAGAAAGAGCAATAAGCATATTTGAGAGGAGAAGTTGCATTTTTTGGAAGCATAATTCCCCATAAACAATCTTTAAGACATTTCATTGCACCATTTTTATAACTGTCGGTTGTGTTCCATTCAAGGTATAAATTATCACATGTACCTGTCAAAGTAACAGTATAGACACCTTTTTTGTCATACTTATGCGACACAGGTAAGTAATTATTTTTTACACCAGTTTTATCATTATAATAATCGAGCTTTGAGCCATCACCCCAATCTATACTGAAGTCATACTTTGCTGTTTCTCTTTTCCCAGAACCGTTTGGAAAATCCCCAGTATAGAACCAACATCTTGATAAGTTCATATTGTATCCATCATTAGGAATATTGAATATGAACTGAAGTGATGGCTTTAAGATTTTTTTACCATATTGACAAAGTATTTGATTCTACCTATCAACATGTTATCGAATATCTTTGTAAACTAGAAACAATATAACTTATTTGGCTACAATTTTGGAGCTAAGTTATATCCATCTTCCATTGCCCACATAATCGGTGTATTACCTGATTCAAATATAATATCATCGTATTCATATGTAGATGTATCATATTGGGTACTTCTTCTTGGTGGAGTAATTATATAATAATTCCAAGTATATTCATGGAAATCATTTTTCGCATTATCATCATTCGCATCAAGTTTGATATAATATTGTTTGACGTTATTTGGTGTCGTTGATTGTTGTTGCTATATCTGCGTAATGAATGATTCATTCTAATGTAAAGATAATTTCAAGTTGATTTGTTCAATGCCTTCGATTGTTTCAAAGTCCATTTTTACAATTCTTTTTGAATTTTTACCTCTACCCCAGAAACTTGAACAAGTTACTGTGAAAACATCATTTATGTATTCAGCTTCACAACGAATGAATATATATCCTTTGAAAGTATTTTGAATAGTTCCATTGACTTTCTTTTGTCTTGCTTCTCTAAGAATTTCAGATAATTCATCTTTATAACTCCACAACACTTCATCTTTACCATCGACCAACAATTTTAAATTATGTTCATGTTTTCCGTCTTTTTCGTAATATGCAGGATTATTGCTAAGACGAATGTAGAATGTAAGTCTATTATGTTTGATAGTGTCTTTTATACTTCTACCATCTTCGAGTGTTGCATCAGAACAAATATTGATAGTATAATAATTTGTATTAGAGTCAATTGCAGGAAGATTAGAATACTAATAGAAACAAGTATATGGTCGTATTTGTAATGTGCTACCATTTGGTCTTGGGTCACTTGTGATAGCAGCTTTCTAAACTTTTCGTATACCGTTGTGTCTATCGTCAATATATTTTTTGGAAACAATTTTGAAATTATGTGGATTTGGGTCTTTACCATAATTTGCAGAGTTTATTCCATTTACTGTTGTATATTCTGCTTCAAATGGAATAGGGGCATCCGTAAGAAGGAATACTCTATTGATGTTATTGACCTCATCATACGACACCTCTAAACCATCTTTATTGACCAATTCCAATCCATGTTTATTAAAGATGTAATCATCATCTCCCTATAAACTTTTTGACCAAGAATATACATATGATTTTGTTCTATCGGTATCATTCCAATTACCTTGCCAAAATGTAATATAGTTTCTCCAACTTGGTTTAGAGTTATTCACGCCAATATAACCTAACAAGTCCTAACGTAAAGATGCTAAAGTTACCTGATAGTTTTTATTGACTGTACTTATTCCGTAATATGATGGAGCCCAGGTTATAAAACTATGATGTAGTTCCAAACGCTTTTTGTGGTGTGCGTCATTTATAGGGCCATACGGATATTCAGAAATTCGTATACCTGTCTGTTTTATCTTATTCATTGAAATATCAAAATTATTTACCCCTGACTGTTGTTTTGATGATAAAATAATACATAGATATGGCTAGTTAGAAAAACGAATTAGACTTTGACAGTTTGTTGATGGAACTTTCCGATAACTCTAATACACTCACTAAAGGAGGGTATAAGTTCCAAGAGCTTACGATGAAAGAACAGAGAAAAATTTTGAACATGGGTTTCAATCCTATCGAAATCCCTGCTCGTATTGAGAATATTTTCAATGAATATATCAAGGTTGGTGTTAAGAATACAGAGTCAATCATTGATATTCTTGATGAGGTGACTATTGATTTGAAGCCATTTATGATTGTTCAGCTTCGTAATCTTACACTTGGTGATGTGTATGTTGATAGTAAAACAAAGAAGAAATATACTCTTTATGATATTACTGATGAGGATTTGAGCAATCCTATTGAACCTATTATTATCAATTTCAATAATTTTATTATTCGTCTTGAAGTTCCAACATTGAATAAAGAAACATCTGTGAATGGACAACTTCTTGTTGAACTTGGTAACTTTAAGAAGAATCTTACTGAGTCAGATTATGGTAAGGTTGCAGACCTTTATCAGGTTTATGAACTCATGAAGTATATAACTGAAATTGAATTGAATGGTCAGGTTTTCAACTTTGAGCGTTGCCCTGTCAATAAGAAGAATAAGATTATCAATTCTCTTCCACAAAGAGTTATTGCTCAAATCAATGATTATATCGAAAAAGTAAAAGAGAATGAAGAAAAGGCTCTCACTATGGTTGCAGAAGATGGTAGTACATCTGTTGCTGATATTAGTACAATTTTCTTTGTTCGTAACGCACGTGAAAAAAAGTAATTTATGGCTAATACTAAACCTAAACAAAAAGTAAAGAAGAAGATTTTCCGTTTTTACGGCTTCTATAATAATATCTCTATCGGCCCTAAAATTCATCTCAATGGCGTAAAGATTATTCTCCATGAAGTTCCTGCTCTTACTCTTCAAGAAGCTCTCGAACTTTATAAGATGCACCTTATGTCTAATGTAGGTATTGCTTATAAAGATGTTCAACAATACCTCATCGACCTCTATTACCATTCTATTAAAGTGGAAATCCTTGAGGGCGATAGTGTTACATTTGATGAAATCCCACTAATCTAATATAAATAATAATATGAATCAAGAATTTATTAGAAGAAATCCTAACGGCTCTGTAACCCTTTGTGGTAGAGGAGATGGTAAGTGCTGTCCTACAATGCAGGTAATTGATGAACATCGTGTCAAGATTACTGATGACTATGGTAACAGCATCATTGTAACAAAAGAAGAAGCAGCTCTTATGAGTGGTGGTATGACCATGCTTGATGAGAGTACAGCTAAACCTAAACAGTTACTCTTTGACTAATATGGATACAATTTGGATGGTCGTAGCAGGTATTGGCATGACGTTCATCCTCAAGTATTCTTACATTTTGAGACACCCAAGAAATTGGGTGTCCTCTTTATGTGAAGCTACTAAGGAGTTTACCAACTGCTGTATGTGCATGGGTTTTTGGGTAGGGTTCTTTCTGAAACTCTGTTCCCTATTGATTACCAATGGAATAAATAGTATTTACGATGTATACATTTGTGTTCTGTTGGGTTTTATTGTGTCTATTACCTCGTTTTTTGGAGACGTTCTTCTTGAAGTAATGGATGCTTACATTGATGATAAAAAGAAAGAGGACTGAGTAATCAGTCCTCATGTTGTATTAGACGTATCGCCACATTGTTGTTCGTTCTCCAAGAACATCCAAATCCAAGTAGTGTTTGAATGCAGTCAGAATGAAGATTTCTTCTCGCCAATCCTCGTATTCTTCTCGGCACTCAGAGTGCTTGGCGTAGTCGTTGCAGAGAAGGATTTGGGAGTGGATGAAGTTGCTGAGGTTGGCGATGATGGATTTGAGCATGTCTTGTTGTTTCCTTTCTGTTGTTTGTGATTAGTTAAGAACTCGGTCAATGTAGTATTCCAACTGCCACCAAGCGTGAGCGCAATCGGTAAGTTCACCTGCTTCAACGTCAGATACGAACTCACGCTCTGCACAGCACTGGCATCCAAGGTTGAGGAAGAATGTGGAGGTTTTGAGGAGATTTTTCTTGAGCATGTCTTAGTTCCTTTCCTTATTGGTGTGACCACATTATACTAAAGATTTGAATTTTTGTCAAGCTCTTTTTTCATTTTTCTTCATCTTTTTTGTAGAACTCCTGTATAATAAGAGCATGGCAAAGAATATCAAACTTACCTGTAATTTGACAGGAGACTTCCGTTATGTATCAGAAGAACTCTTTGAGAAGTTAGCTAATCAATACGGTTCTGTGTAGAACTTGGAGAAGTATTATGTAAAGAAAGAGATTAGTCTTCTTATTAAGAGAGGTTCTACAATACATGACATCTCTGTTCTTCATGGATTTGAATACGATAAGGAGAAAGAGAGTTACTATGAGGAATTGGTGTAGTTTCATGGTAAGGAAGAGTTGGTAAAGTTAGAAAGAAAAGAGAGCAAGACACATACAATTGAGACGGATGAGGATGTTGCTGCTTTCATTGACGCTTGGAAAGTAAATAACAATAATGGCTAAGAATTTCACAGTAGTAGTACATGACCCACATTCAGTAAGTTTATATGATGCAGAAACAGGGAGTTATGAGGGCGTAATCTATGTAACGTCAGGAGCAATTATTGGTACTCCTATTATTACTCCTACAACCGTTACTGTCACTCATACTGAAAGTGGTTCAACATACATGAGCGTGTATGATTTACCCTCTAAGGGTTTTAATAAAAAGATTAGAATCTAATGCCCTCCCCTGTAATTTCACTAAGAGTTCCCAATAATAGTATATTGAACTGTTTGGGAATTCAACCTGTATTTCAAGAAAAGGGATTTATTGATTCGTCATTTCTTGGATTTGTGTATAGAGTTGCAAATTGTAAAAATCACGCAGGTTCTATGCACAATATGATGAAATTCAGGTTAGGAAAAGATAACGATTAGATTTTGAAAAACATTTTTCATAAAAACGATTCTAATAAACGTATAGTTGATACTTTACTCAATAATTCATTTACACTAAAACACAATGTACCGTTAGATACATTGTTACAAAATGATGAATTACTGAAAGAAACACTTTTATATTATTTTGAACGAATACGTTATTATATTTCTATTGGGAAAGGTAATTTCATAATCACATCACGATTGGACTTGTATAATAAAAGATTATTCACCGCCAAATAGGCAAAAAATCTTGAAATGTATTTGGTAGATGAAAATATCCTACCTAAAAACAGGATTATAGTAGGTCATAAAAATAATCATGTTTTTGCTAATCCTTATATTGCAGTTCCTATTATTGATAAAACTCATTTCAATGATTTGTGTTCAATGAATGGTATTAATCTCAATCAGTTGAATGATATTGATGCAAAAATGAGATATCCTATGATTGAAAAATATTTGAACTTGTATTCATTGTATCAATCATACTTGGACAATGTTGAAATACCTTATTGGTACATAGAAACATTTAGAAATCCTACTACTGCTAGACAAAAAGCATATTATACTACACTTTTCTTTGACTAAAAATGAAAGCTATATTCGCAACTACACAAGGGAAGCTCTTAGGGCTTGGGGGAACGATGCCTTGGTGTCATCATGAATGTTTTGCTGAGATAAGCAAGATGGACATGAGTTACTTCAAGGAGATTACAAAAGAAGCCAATGTAGTCATGGGCTACAATACTTGGGTAAGTATGGGACAGAAACCTCTAAAAGGTAGAAAGACTCATTACATTATCACAAGGAAGAAAGGATTGACTCATGATGATGAGAGAGTTCGTTTCATGGATTTGAATACCTTTATTAAGAAATACATTCATGAGGAGAACTTAGTATGTATTGGAGGTAGACAGATTTACAAAGCATTGATGCCTTACTTCACAGAAGTTTATTGGAATGAGTTGAGGTTATCAGATGTGTTTTATAGAGACGTTATGCCTAAGTTCACTGATGAGGATAAGGTGTACTTGTCTGCCAATCTTTGCCATTTGATTGATTATCCTACAAAGAATGGATTTAGAGAACCTACATCAGTAATGCAATTTGACAAGATTGGGAATATAATTACCTACAAACGATATACAAAGAAAGCCACTCCATAAGGGGTGGCTAAATTATTATAATAAGAAAGGGGTGGTCTCTCGACCACCCCTGTCCCAACTACCCTATGAATAAACGCTTTTTTATTCTTTATGCAAACTTTGTTTTACGTCCTTCCGTATCGGACAAGCACATTATACACGACACTAATTACTTTGTCAAGGAATTTTTCAAAAAAAGTTCAAGAATTTCATCAGTCACATCAATTCCACGAATAACAATCCTATCCGTTTTTAAAGTATCTGCTTCAATAGTAGTATCTATTGTCTTTATATGCAGATGTTCACCGTCTACGTCAGATGTGATAAGAACTTTTTCAATGTCATTCGTGAAGTCAATTTTCATCTTGGGAAACTCCAAGGTATCAGTATTGGCTAACACTTCCTCAATGTTATCAATCAATTTTGCCATTGATTTTATTTACAAAGTGGTCATTTACAGGGGAAATAAATAATTTTTGAAAATGAGTATAACACAAACAAAAATTCTAAATCAAAAAGTTTAGACACCTTAGGTTGAAACTAATAAGTTGATAATCAATGATAGAAATTTGTATAATTAGTTATTCACAAATGCTATATTTGAAAAAGATTTTTCAACATAGGAATATCTTCAAAATATTCAATTGGGATAGGAGGATACAATAACATTCAATAAAGCACATAGTTGTAGATGTATTTCTATACCTATTGACTAGAATTACACTACTGTATAGGGAGATAATTATATAAGTGCAGGTAGATATATAAAAGAAATATCAATTGTGCGAATTGATGGTGATAATGCACAATTGAAAAACCTTGACATGCATCTTAGGATAAACTTTTATAGATAGGATGGTTCTTTAGTTGATTCCGTTTTATCTTCAAACTTGACAAAACAAAAATCAGGAGAGTTCAAAACCACATGGACTTTTGATAATGTGCCTCTAAAATCCTATTATTCAAAAATGATTATAGGATGTTATAAAGAAGGACAACCTATTGATGATGCAGGATTTTTGAACGGTAATGATATCCGTGTTGGTTGTTGGTTGAAAAACAATAGAGGAAGTGGTGAATTACTTGCAAATAATTTGAAAATATCATGGAATGGTTACAACAATTGGCAACCACATAGTCCTAAAGTTGATGTAAAGATTGTAACAGAAGTTCCTGCGATGTTGGAACACTATAAGGATTATTCAATTCATCTTGATGAATCTGATAAAGAATATATTGCATCATTTGGAAGTCACATGTCAGATACTGATATTCACCTTACTCCTGAAGAAAGAACTACATTAGAAAGTTTGAAATAGGTATCAGAAGGTAATGTTCTTCAAGGACTTGGAGCAATAAATGAAGAATTGACAAATCACAAAAATGATAATAATGTACATTTTGTATCATCATAGAAATCTGATATTTTACATTCTGTGCGTTCGTTTGACCAATTCAAATAGGAATATCTTCAAAATGAAAATATAATAACTGATTACTCAACTACACAATTGCTTGGAATATCAGGTAATGGTGTTAATGCAAGAATGCATGCTTGGTATCTCAATGCTTAGAATTATAAAGGACAATATTTCAGTCAGATAATAGTTCCATATCCTACTAATATCTTATTGAATAGTGACCCTGCTGTTCAATAGCCTTTACAATTATTCGTTGATTGTTTAGATGAAAATGGTAATATAATTGATACTTTCTTCTCTACTAATAATCAAGGTCAAAGTGCAGATAGTGGTGAAGCATGTTGGTAGTTTGATGAAATTTATATAAGAAAAATCTATCACAAACTTTGTTTCAGAATGACTAAGGAATGGGGAGTTCCACAAAGACCAACAACTAAGAAAACACATCAGATTGTGTGTTATGGGTTTGCGTCAACTCCTACTTGGGGTGCAGTTGACCAAGACAATAATGAAATAGCTTCCACAATGAACTTTAGATTCAAAATGAGAAAGGAAGTATTTGGCTTAGGAGAGCTTTTGAACAACTTATTATAGAGAATAATTGATTTATAGGAAAAGGTGAGACGACTTGAAAATTCATAAATAATAATGACGATTTTTAATAAGGACTTCATAAGTGTGAATGTTCCAAGTTAAAACAACAAACTATTTTATATTTTATTTCAAATTATGGCTACAAATTATACTACAAAAACTGCTGCCTTGAAGGCTACGACTGGTACAATTCGCCAGCTCGATACTCGTCAAGTTGCAGTAAACAAAAAGATTGAAATTGGTGCAGTTGCCAAGGATGAAAACGGATTGCCTGTAAGTGGTACTTCTGTGGATTCTACATTTGTATCTACTGATAAAGTATATGTAACAGATACTCGTGAGGGTTCTGAAACACAAGGTAAGAGAACAGATGTAATGGACATTCTCTCTACCATGAAGAATGGTATTGATGTCGGTACTAAGACAACGGAAGCTGATAATGATACTGGTGATGCAATCAAACCTTATGGTGGTATTTCCAAAATCAACTTCAAGGGTGAATTCGTAACAGTTGTTTCTAAGGGTGAAGATGAACTTGACCTTTGGATTCAGAAGTCCACAATGTATCCTGAAATCAATCAGGCATTGGTAGGTGCTCCTACTTCAACTGATTCTGCAAAACTTTTCTCTTGCACGGATGCAAATCAGACTCATAACATTCCTGTAACTTCTGGTAATACATATTCACAGATTACTGTTAATAAGTTGAATTCAAACTCTTGGTCTAATAATGTAATGTATCTCAAGGCTAAGACAGGTCACACAACATTCTCAGTTGATAAGACTCTTGCACTCTTTGTTCGTACAGACTATAATGGGGGTACAGGTACAGTAATCAAAGTTCCTTTCAATGTTGCTGCTGGTAAATTTAGTATCGCTCAGAAGTATGAAGATGGTGTAACTGCTGCTACAACATCTCCTTTCTCTGGGTCTATGAGCAGTAAGACTGATAGCAAGGGTACAAAGGTTGAATATTTCTGTGCTCCTTTCGGTGATGCTGAAGCAGAGTTCGGTCGTATCCCTGGTCAGGCAGAAGTTGAAATCAAGATTACTCAAACTCTTAGTGATATTCTTACTTTGGGTGGTGGTAGTGTTGTATTCAACTGGGCAATTGACAAAGCTACTCTCGATGCTCCTAGTGTTGCTTGGACTTCTGTAAACATGTTCTATACACAGCACAAGAAACCAACTGTAACATTTGCTTCTGTCGATTACAAGAGCAAGACTCCATCTGCTGCTGTTTCAGGTCTTATCTATAACACAGCAGGTTCAACCGCTACTGTTACGGTTTCTGCTCTTAATAATTCTCAGTGGAAGTCTTCTAACACAAGCGATAAGCGTTTGACTGTATCTGCTGCTGCTAAGACTGATGGTAATGTTTTCAATGCATCTAGCCTCACGAAGACTGGTGCAGATTCTGCTGCTGTTTATTCTGGTTCTGTTGATGTAACACTTGGTAGCACTGGTAATGGTAGTGCTGAAATCAAAGTTAAACCTCATGGATTGATTGATGGTGATTACACTACTGCTAAGTATTTGGGTCAGTTCTGGGGTTCTATTCCTACATCATCAACAACGAAAGAAAACTTCGGTGTTGAAACCTATCGTATGAAGAACTATGATACTCCTACTGATTCCGACCTTAAAGTTGGTCAAACAACGGCTACTGCTGCAAACAAATACCCAAGTGCAACATCAGTTCTTGATGGTTCTGTCGAAACAGGTATTCCTGTAAGTGGTTATGAAGATTGTGTACAGGCTGTATGTCAATACGGTCAGTTGATGCACCCAAATGCTGCTGCTGCTGACGCTAATGGTACTTCTTATGGTACATCTACAACCAAGCCAGCAATTTTCATCCGTAAGTTCCAATACACATCTGACCAGAAACTTAGTTTCTCAGGTACAAATCTCGGTAAGGCTACCGCTGTATATTGGTATGACGGAGCATCATGGAATCAAATCTTGCAAAATTCTGCTGACGGTTTTACTTATAAAAAGACTGATAATTCAATTACAGTACAATGGAACAAAGACCTTCACGCACAGATTAATTCAACTAATATTCCTCTTATTGCTATTGTGTTTGCTTCAAACAATTCAACTAAGATTAGTGCTGTAACTCTTGCGTAATAACTTTTAAACAAATAGAAAAATAATAAATTATGTCTTGGATTAGTACAAATACTACTACTGATAATAAAGTTTATCCTAAACAAATTTCACAGGATGTTCTCTCATTCTATCACGGATTCAGTAAGACTCCTGTAGAACCTGAAATCAAAAATGGTGCTGCAACTGGTTATGCTGCAACAACACTTGCGAATGCCACAACAAAGAGTGGTCACACCGTTCTTGGCTCGGAAGTTTGGGCATCTGAACTTCCTTGGTTCGGTTTCGCTCCTAACAAAGATGTTGCTTCAACTCGTGTTTCTGGGATAACAAATAAAAACGACCTTATCCGTATAAATGATGTCGGTAAAGATTACATTTATATCGGTAAAGGTGGAGAAACATTCACCAAAGCTACTTGGGATACCGTTTGGAAAGAAATCACTCTTACAAATGGTATGGAATTGGCTAACCAATATGGTGATAAAGTTCTTCGTTATTATGAGAAACAGAGGATGCAAGCTCTTGAGAGTGATAACAATGCTGGTATTGACTCTAAGGGTTATGCAACTCGTCTCTTCGTTGACGAATCAACTCATACCGCTGTAACTACAGTAGGTCAAGGTTCTGTTATTCCCCAGTTTGCTGCTGCTACCGATAGTATCAAAAACGGTCTTACTTCCAGTATTTTGAATCCTGTCGTTTACATTGATGGAACACAGAAAGTACCAGGTACACACTTTTATGACTACAATGTTTCAGGAACAATCCTCTGGGACTCAAACGTAAAGAGTAAAAATGTTACCATCACCTGCTTCCGTTATATTGGTAAATCAGTAACTGCAAAAACTGCTGAAATTGAATCTACAATTGAAGACCTTAAAATTACAGCAGGTGCAGGTATTACCGTAACTGATGGAACGAAGCAGAAAAAAGGTATTACTACACTTACTCTTGGTGGTTCTAATGGTGTTACTGTAGCAGTAAATGAATCAACTGGTGCTGTAACATTTGGTGTCGATACTGCTACAATCGCTACAACTGCTTCTGTAACAGCTATTAGCGATAGAATTTCTGCTGCTGCTTCCGATATTACTGCAACTAGTGAGAAACTTGTAACAGGTAAGGCTGTTTATGATTATGTTTCTGGTGCTACTCTTAATAGCGGTACACAGGGTGATAATCAGATTCAGAACGCTTCTGGTGATACTGCTAACAAGCTCGTAACGGCTGCTCAAGTCAAGGAGTATGTAACTGAGAATGCTCAGGTTACTGTAACAGTTGGTGAAACTGATGTAACTTCTACAGGATTTGAATTCGCAGGTTCTACTGGTAGTGATGTTTCCTTGTCTGCTGCAATGGATGCAAATGGTAAGGTAACTTACTCTGCTACTCTTACTAAGGCTACTGTTGGTACTGACGGTAAGATTCTTACAGGTGATGAAAACAAGGCTGTAAGCGCAACCGATGCTAAGACTATCGTTGATACGTCTATCGCCGCTCTTTCTGCTACTGGTGGTGCAATTGCTACTCTTACAGAACGTGTTGGTCAAGCCGAATCTAATGCTGCTGCTTCTGCTAGTGCTGCTTCTGCTTCTCAGACTGCTGCTGAAGGAGCAAAGTCCGAAGCTGCTGCTGCTAAGACCGCTGCTCAGAATGCCCAAACCGCTGCTGAGGGTGCTCAGTCCGCTGCTCAGGCTGCTCAGGCTGCTTCTGAAGCTGCTAAGGGTGAAGCTTCTGCATCTGCTACTGCTGCATCTCAATCTGCTACTGCTGCTCAAGGTTCTGCTACATCTGCATCTCAATCTGCTTCCGCTGCATCTGCATCTCAGACCGCTGCTGAAGCTGCTCAGAGTGCTGCTGAGAGTGCTGCTGCTGAAGCAAAGGCTGCTAAGGAGTTTGTTGAAGCTACCGCAGAATGGCAAGCTGGTTCTGATGAAGAACTTGGTAACTTTACTGATGCTTCTGCAAGTGGTGTTGTAACAGGTACAACTGTTAAGACCGTTGCTGATGAGGTATTGGCTCTCGCTAAGTCTTACTCTAACGGTCTTCACACAACAAGCGTAACATATCATGTAACCGATACACTCCCAACTGTTCCAGCAGGTGAGGAAGAGAAATATAAGGGTAGAATCTATCTTGTTCTCACAGGTCTTGATGGAGTAGTTGCCGCCGATGGCGACCGCATTGAATACATGTACGTCCAAGAAAATGGCGTATGGGGTTGGGAACAAATTGGTACTACTACTGCTGACCTTTCTGGTTATGCTAAGTCTGTAAAGATTAATAGTTCAACTTATGCTGCAAGTGCTGATAATTCAGGTGCTCTTGACCTTGGTACTGTTGTAACAGGTTTGTATAATACACTTCCTACTGGTGTTACTAGTGTTACTGGTGTTAATCTTGTAAATGCCAATTCTGTATATGCAGGTATTAATAATGGCATAATGGAAATTGGTGTTGCTGACGCTTCTGCTGATGGTAAGGGTCTTGTACAACTCGCTGCTAATGTTGCAGATGGTTCTACAACAGACGTTACTACTGCTAAGGCTGTAAAGGATTATGCTCAAAAGGCTCTTACTGTCAAGGATGGTCGTGGTTACAATGTAACAGAAAATGACTTGTGGGGTACTACTGCAACATTGGATGAAAATGGTAATCTTACCGTTGCTCATAATTGGGTAACTAATCCTAATGCTTCTAATAGTGTTGCTTGGAATACCTCAATTACTAAAGTTGAAGATAATGGGGCTTATACTTCTTCTAGCTCAATTGTGAACATTCAAACTGACATGATAAAAAATGGTCAGTATATGTTCAAAGACTGTTCTGAACTTACCTCATTCTCCTCTGACATGCCTAATTTGACGAATGGTGATAGTATGTTCCAAGACTGTTCCCATCTCACCTCATTCTCCTCTGACGTATCAAGATTGACTACGGGTTATAGTATGTTCTATCATTGTAGTGCTCTCACCGCATTCAATGCTGACTTGTCTAGTTTGACGCATGGTAGTAATATGTTCGATACTTGTAATTATCTCGCAATATTCAACAGTGACATGCCTAATTTGACGAATGGTTCTTACATGTTCAATTCAACTAAACTCTCATCATTCAACCGTGACTTGTCTAGTTTGACGGATGGTCATTGGATGTTCTATCGTTGTAGTTATCTCACCACATTCAACAGTGACTTGTCTAGTTTGATGTATGGTGAGAATATGTTCTATCGTTGTATTGCTCTCAAATCATTCTGTGGTGACTTGTCTAGTTTGATGAATGGTTATCAGATGTTCGTGGGTTGTACTGCTCTTACTTCATTTACATCTGATTTGTCTAATTTGGGGGATGGTAGAAGTATGTTCAATGATTGTGCTTATCTCACTTCATTCTGTGGTGACTTGTCTAGTTTGACGGATGGTTCTTGGATGTTCCTAAATTGTAAACTTGATACTGAATCAGTTGAAATTATTGCTGACACTATCAATGATGTAACAGGGTTTGCAGAGGGAGCTGGAGTTTCCAAGAGAATTGACATTAAGATTGGCAATACTACACCAAACGATGAGGAAGATGCAGCATTCAAACAGATGCAAGTCAAGGGCTGGAAGGTTTATGTAAATGGTTCTAATACTGAGTATGTTCCAAGAACAGGTGAAGCTTCACTTGATGAAACAGGTGAAACAACAGTTGCTCCTAAACCATACTGGGCTAAGCCTATTGAAGTAACTGAGGAAGAAGCCGAATTCGTGGGTGAAGATGGTAAGTTCTATCAGGTTGTAGGTGGTCAATTCATCTATGTAACTGACCCTGATACTTACGGAATGTTCGTAAGCCTTGAAGACGCTGTTGCTAACATGCGTTTGACAAAGTATGTAAAACCTGTTGAAGAAGAAATCTAATAATCTTCTCAATAAGTAAAAATCAAGAAACCCTCTCAATTACGAGAGGGTTTCTTTTTTTAGTATCAAATATTTGAATTTGTATTAGGAGTTTTATACATAACTATCAACGTATTTCTCCATTACTTTCAAACTATCCTCTCTTGTCCATTTTGCATTACTAATGAACAAATTAGGTTTGAATGCAACAGAAGTATACTCTTTATAATTGATATTCTAAGGCATCATGAACGCATTACAATTACCTTTTATATTAGGTAACAAATCGACATTGATTTTCACCAAAGGAGACATTTCAATAAGAACACTAATAACCTTGTCTTCATTGTAACCCATAGTTACACGTTTCTTTAGAATCTGTGCATCTTTAGTTTTACCTTCGTTCATCATGTTGAATAAATTATTGATTGCAACGACACCCATCTTACCAAAAGTCTGACAGCATCCCACAATACAAATCTGTGCAAAGTATGTTCCCATCTCACCAATTTGAGCTTTAGGAATTTTCAACTTATTCATTTCATTCTCAGCAGCAGTGATATAATCAAAGGAGTTCATGACACAATCTGAATCTAGTTTGATTATGTAATCACAATCAAACTTATCCATAATCTTTTTATATTCTTTGAACATTCCTTCGATACAATCATAACCATTGAGATTACCTTTTCTATCAAATGAAGTTTTGATAAGAGTAGGGCTTCCAAAGAGTTCCTTTTTCTTTAGATGTTTCTAACATCTTCCATCATCGAAGACATAAACTCTAACCTCATGCTTATCCTTGAACTTATCAATAGTTTTATAGAGAACTTTTAGAGAATTATTAAGGAAGTCTATATCTTTCCAATAACTAAAATAACAAACTGCAATCTTAGACATAATTATAAAATATAATGTTTTTTGATTAAACCGTAAATGCTTTCATCTTTGCAAGATTCCTTTTTTATAGAGTTTCTGTAAATCTCTCCATAAAGATGAATACACTTTGCACCAAAGACATGATTCATATTGAGCATCCCATTATAGATACCACTTGCATAAAGAGGAGGAATAGGATATAATTCTTTAGAAGGAATTACATTGAAGTCATAAGAAGAATAAATGAGATTTACCAAATCATTACCAAGGAAACCCCAAGGAGCTTGAATACGTTGTTCTTCCACAGACAACTTTGCCAATTCTTTTTTAGTTGAAATTCTACCATCAGTATCATAATCACAAATGATGGAAGGATTTTCATAAGCGTCAACCACAGCTTTAGCAAGAGGATGACCTTTTTCGAGAGAAATCATACCAATAGAAATTGTATTTTCTACTTGACCACAAACTGAATTAATAGGGAATTCAAATGGCTGCATACAAACGACATCCAAATCAGTCCAACGCCCACCCTTATCATAAAGAAGTTTGAATCTAAACCAATCAGAGAAAGGAGCATATGAATTATTCTTTGAATGTTTGAAAACACATTCTTTAGGAAGAATCTCAGAAGCATCTTTGAGAATACATCCTTTAGGTACTTTAAGAGATTTATTATAACTCCATAAGTTGAATTGGAAACCTAATTTGATAAAAGATGTTATGCAAATGTTTTCCATATCAGAAAGCTAACCACCATGCCAAAAAGAATTAATTTCTTGTTTTTTACTTTTCAATTCAATACTTTTGACATCTTTTTCTGCCAACACGAAAGTATCAGTACGAACATCATTAGAAGGCATTAGTTCAATAAGTTTCTCAAGGAAAGTATTGAGACTAAAGTTTACAGCAGAAGTCCAACCACTGAGATTATCGAAACATCTAATCTCAAGGGAAGCTCCTTGTAATCCATAAGGTTCATCTGATTGATAACATGCCCCTTTTTCACCTGTAGGATAACCAGGGTCAATTGTAATTTTTACACCACATTGTGCATACGTATCTTTAGGAGCTTTGTGCAACTCTAAGTGCCACAATCCTCTTGCTGCGTCATAAGTAAAAGGTTTATTAAAATCCATAATTTTTATAATCTTGTAAAGTCTTTGTAATACATCTTATCATCTTCTGTCATATCCCAATCGTCCATGAAAGTCCAATGGGTACTTCTGACCATTCCTCCTGCGAATTCAACGGTCATTACACCCTTGTCAATACGAATGTCAATATCTTCATCGTCATCATAATCATCAGCATAAATTCTTCGATTATTGATAACAATCATCGTAGCTCTAAACGTATCAACAGGCTTAGAACTTTCAAAGCTATGGTCTGTAATTGTAAAGTAATCCATACATCTATAATTATACATCAGTTCTATATAAGGGAATGAAAATAAGATAAATAATACTTGAAAATGTCTAAGTATACAACAGAAACAGCAACACTTAAAGCACTTGTCATCGACACGAATGTTCTTAGGGTAAATGGGTATGAAGTAAATTTCAATGATGCAGGGTTGAGTATTACCCCACCTAAAGTGTAGACTATTCCTGACGAATAGCCTGAAAATCCTGGTGAGGGTGGAGATACACCATAGCCTACTCCTACTCCAATTCCACCAATAAATCCTGACATCATAATTGGTGGAGGTGCAACTGAAATCATTAAAGAAACTGTTATTGAAAAACATAATTCAGTAAAAACAGTAACACTAAATCTTGGTAATATTATTGTTGGTGTTTCTAATAAAAATTATACTTGTAATATTGACGAAGAAGAGGGTAATATAAGTTTCTCATTCAAAGGAGAAAATGTAGATTCCACAGAAAAATGGATTCCAAGTAAAGTTTTGGTAAACGGACAAGTTGTTCTAGTTCCAATTCATCGAGGATAGGCTAATGAATGGATTATTTCATTATATTCTCATGGTGATTCATTATCAGATATATATGGAGGTCTTACAGATGAAAGTATTATAAAGATTTATTTCTATCTTTCTGAATAGGTTGCCATTGAAGAGGATGACTTAGAAGGGGATGAAGAAGAATCACCTGAAAATCCTGAAGAACCTACAGAATAATTCTTGACAATCCCACAGAATAATGCTATACTTCCCATGTAAATAAATTTAGCACATACTATGGGCAAGACATGGAAGAAGCGTGACGGACATGGTAAGCATGTTGGTAATTGGCGTGGAAAAGGTGAAGAGTATGGTCACAATTGGCGACCTAATTCATACCGTGGAGCTTACAGAGAGTTCTGCGAAACTGATAAAGATTATCCTAAAATGAGAAAAGGGGCAGTTCCCCCTGAGCCTTGGGATGACCAGCAAAGTGAGGGCAGAGTTCGCCCTGATAGTTCACGGTTTAATCACCGCTCAATGAAAAAGGCTAAAGATGCTCGCCGTGAGTTTGAAGATAACTTCCCTGACCTTAACATTGAATTCTAAAAACTTAGCCCTTATCGCTTTAGATAAGGGCTTCATCATTTAACATCATAAAAGGACTAGGCGTATCTTCATAATAGAAATACAAACAGTAGTCATCTTTGGTATAATCTACAAATACCTTGAACTTCTCCTTTGCTTCAAATCTCCGACAGAAGCGTAACTTACCCTCCTTGGTAACTGTATCACTCTTACATAAGATTAGACTATTACTTGCTGTGAGTATCTTACTGTTATATTCAATGCAGTCCCATACCTTATCACCTACCTTGAAGTAATGTATGCCTAACTTGTCATCCTTGCCATGATTTTTCTTTGAGAGTTTTTTAATAGATGTTTTCATCTTCTTTAGTAACTTCTCATCAAACAACTCTTCCACATCACCTAACACATACTTACCCTCTTCAAATTCATAAAAGTCCTTTACTTTGAGAATAGGTTTCTTGGGCTTCTTAGGCTTAGGAGGTTCAACCTTTTTAGGCTCTTCCTTTAGAGGAGGTGGTGGAGTAGATGCTAGTTTAGGTTCTTCCTCTTTCTTTTTCCTAGTCCTCTTCTTAGGAGGTTCATTGACAATTACAATAGGCTTTACCTCTTCAACTACTTTCTTCTTCCTTGCCATAAGTTCTTTCCTTGGCTATTTTATAGTAGTTCTCGTCTAATTCAATACCAATGAAATTTCTATTCAATTCCTTTGCAGCAAGAGCAGTTGTTCCACTTCCCATGAATGGGTCAATAACTAAATCACCATCATTAGAAAGTGTTTTGATAAAGAATTTGATAAGGTCAAGTGGTTTCTGTGTAGGGTGAGTTCCACATTCCTTTTCTCTCTTAGGAGTAACAGACGTTTCAATGAAATCATGAAGTGCTTTACCATCGTTGTTGAAAGTCCCTGTTTTCTTCTTATAGACGAAGTATAACCAAGGCTCTGTGCTATTGATAAAGTGTAAGTTCATGTTCCTAGGCATAGGATTAGTCTTATGCCATACACCTACAGTCTTATAATAAAATCCATGCTCTTGTGCCATTTCAATAATTGTTTCCAATTTCATAATAGACATGAACATGAGTAATGAACCACCTACTTTACTAACTCTTGCAGCTTCCTTGAAAAAAGAATTCATAAGTTCTTTCCATTCATCGTAGCCTACATTATCCCAACCTGCTGCAACAAAGAAATTGTCACGCATGTTTTGAAGATTGGCTGCTCTGCTCTTTGCAAATTCTCCCAAGTTATAAGGAGGGTCAGTTACTATCAAATCAACAGTATCATCACCTATCGTCCCTAATACTTTCAAACAGTCATCATTGTATAATTCAAACATTTTCTATTCTTTCTTTTGCAATGTTAAAATAGTTCTCGTCTAGTTCAATACCAATGAAATTTCTATTCAAATTCTTACAAGCAACTCCACATGAGCCACTACCCATACAGAAGTCCAAAACAGTATCTCCCTCATTGGTAAATGTCTTAATAAGATTTTCCAACAATGCTACAGGCTTTTGAGTAGGGTGTAATGACGATGTTTGTTTTTCGCTCTTATAAGTCAATAACTGTGTAGGGTATCTATCATATGTAGGCACATACACACTATCTTTCAAAATATCACCATACACTTTGGTTTTAGTTGCCACATCATTTCGTTTTACATTAGCATGAGACAACTTTTCAGCCTTCCACATCTGAGGATTATATGTAGGCTGTTTTCTATAAAACACAGCAATCTCCTCAATGTTTCTCAAAGGTTGTTTCTTTGCATTCAAAAATCCTACTGATTGTGTTTTCTGCCAATAATACTTGTACTTGAAGTTCTTTATGTTGGCACTAATCACTTGACTGCTATAAGGCTCTTGACAGAATAAGATTGTAGGAACATTGACCATCGTATTGTCATTTATTAATCCCCACATCTCTTCTACATCAATTATGTTATCCCATGTTGCCTTTTTGTTCAAACATCCATAAGGAGGGTCTGCCAAAATCAAGTTAGCCCTCTCTAACAACGATGGGTTGTCTCGTAAAATTTCTAAACAATCTCCTTGGTATAATTCTATGTTAGGCATTTTCTATTCTTTCCTTGGCTATTTTATAGTAGTTCTCGTCAAGTTCAATGCCAATGAAATTTCTATTCAAAATCTTACATGCAACACCTGTAGTTCCACTCCCCATAGTAAAGTCTAGGACAGTATCACCTTCGTTGGTATAAGTTTTCACCAAGTATTCTAATAATGATAATGGCTTTTGTGTAGGGTGAACATATTTACTTTCACAATCAAAGAACAATACATTGGCAGGGTAATTCGTAAATTTCTGCACATATTCCTTTCCATCTTGCATGAGTAAGTTATCCTTATTGAGATTAGTATTGGAATAAGAAATCAATCCTTGTCGTTTAGAAGTATTCTTCTTTGTTTTGTTAATAGGCGTAAGACCTTGTGGAAAATAAGTCATGGGAAATGATTTTCCACCAGCAGAAGCATTACCATTACTGAATACAATAATGTCCTCATACTTATTCATAGGTCTATAATTAGCATTTGCAAAACCTGTCTGATGATTTTTCACCCATTTCCAATCATATCTGTATTCTTTCAAATTACTTGTTCTAAGCAATGAACTAAATGGCTCGTTACCAAAAAGAACAATAGGTGCTTTATCTTTACGGAGTTGTTTCAATAATTCCCACATCCTTTCAGCAGGAATTATTTTATCCCATTTACTTCTAGTGGATGAATAAGGAGGGTCAGTAATAATAGCATCAACTTTGACACCCATCTTCACCAACTCATCCATTACCTCTAAACAATCTCCTTGGTATAATTCAATCATCATCCTCCACAAGTCTTGAATAGAACGATTTGAGTATGTACATTAGTCTTGGTCTCCTCAATCGCTGTCTTTATTATTTCAAGCGCAACAGTCCTTGTAATGTAAAACTTTTCTACAAGTACATCTGCTGCTTCATCATAAAAATCTATCGTCTCAAATTGCTTCAAATCTTCATCAATCCACATTCTACTGCAATTCTCTCCACAGTATAGTGATAATGTATGCTTATCGAAACAACCACTTCTTATCAAATCATTGGCGTATTCTTCACCTATTTCTTGGGTTTCTTCTGCTGTCTGATTCAACAAGAAGTACAAAATGTTATCGAACTCCATGCTCTATTATTTACTCTTTCTCCTCTTCTCCAAGTCATATAGGTAGATTTCCTTACCTAATGTCTGCTCATAATGGGCTTCACCATTCTCAAGGGCTTCTCTCAATTTCTTGGCAAAAGGTTTCAATTCACCCTTATACTTTGCTCTGATAGCCTTGTCATGGTGTCTCTTACCTTCATGAACAATAACCCTACCCTTGGATGTCTGACCTAAATGCTCAAAGTTGGATGCTTGGTAAATCACTCCCTTGTGACCATAAGTGTTATCAGCATAGGAGATTACCTTCTTCACATTGGTATTCTTGATTAGCCATTTGAGCGTTCTTCCTATAAAGTAACTCTCAGTATTCTTAGGCGTATCATCAATGCAACACAAGCGTCTAAGTTCAATGATGTCATCTATGGAGTCAGCATATTTCTTCCAACAGTTAGCCATACCTAATCCTCCATAAATCATTGCTCCTACCATTGTGTCACCATCCATGAGTTTGAAGCAATAAATGGATGAGAGACCATTGATATTGTGACTGTAGTGCCACTTCTCAATGAAGTCTCTCACCTCTATTCTCTCACAAGGCTCTACTGTGTATGTAATTGCCATGAGAGTATTATACAGTAGTTCTACTGTTTACATATCCCAAATGACTCTGTAATCGTTCTGTAAGTAGTTTCTTACTGCTTCTGACTTGAATGCTTTAGTTCCCTTTGAAGTTTCAAAATAAAGAAGATAGGGCTTATGATGTTCAATGAAATCTTTTATCTTTGTATATTCCTTTTCAGAAATTGTATCATTGAAAAGTCTACAGTTTTTCTTCTTTACTTGCTTTCTAAAGATGAACTTACCATTTTCTGCCTTTTCAACATAAAGCTCAATGCTCTTATACTGTTCGTTCATTTTCTTTAGATGGTACGCTTCATCCTTAACGCCCATGACTTCTGCCCAAGAATTATCAGACTTGAAATAACAAGTAATGGAATCAACATTCTTATATTTCATAGCATTAAGAACATACGTAATAATGTCATCATATGTGAGATAATACTTCTTTTCTTCTGCATAGTAAGTCTCATAATACCTAACATCAGTAGCCAAGGTATGTTCCACAGCCTTTTTCACTTCCTCATTCTTCTCCTCAAAACAATCTTCTATGAACTTATCTTTAGGATTTGAGAATGAATGAAGATAAGCAGTGTAATAAGTTCCATCATCATTAAGAATTGCGAAAAGATACTGTTTACTCTTTTTCTTACAAATTCTCCATCGACCTTCGCTGTCTTTGATGTAACCCTCTTTCTTCTTCGTTTCTTCTTCGCCATTCCATGAGTATCTATTTTTCACCCAAGAGCTTCTTGAATAGACATCATGGCGACCTACGAACATCATCTTCTCTCCTTGCTTACTCTTATAGACATGCCACATCTGCAAGTTCTTAGGAGTAATGTAACCTTGAGAATTAAGAATGTTAGAATATGCAATGTTATCCTTGAAAGTCTCAGAAGAACAAGGAATCAGAACTCTGTCTTTTCCATCCCAACCATAAACAAACTCACCCTCAATGTCACCCTTGATTATAGAACAGTTGTCAATAATCCATGCAAGATTATTTTGTGTAATCTCAAATACCCAACCTCTAGGGTCTTGAATTTCAAAAGAGACATTACGATAAGAAGCAAATCTGTTATAAGTGAAACGGTTTGCTTGCCTAAAGATTTTGAATCCCTTGGTAGGAACATTATCATGTTCCTCTGTAGGAACTTTCTCAGAAATCCAATTATTGAAAGAAGTTTCGTGACGGAATTTGCCTTTCTCATCATAATAAGAGACAAACCCAATCTTGTAAGTAGGCTCTGTTGTTTCTTCAACTTTTACATACTCACCATCAATACGAACGTATCTCTTTACATAACTATCATCCTTTACATATTTGAGGTTGAACCCACACTTGAGCTTTTTAGGGATGAAAATGTTTTCTTTGATTTCTGCGTTCTTCATTTTTTAGTAAATGTCTTTATTCTTTACGAATTCAACACCTTCGAGAATCGTCTTATGAGCATACTTCTTATTATCCGTACCTCTCACAGTATTAGTGAAACCCTCAGACCAAGCATCTTTCAAACGCTGTTCCTCAAGAGCAAAACCATCAATAAGGAAGTTACGAAGGGCAATATCAAAGAGTTTGAGTTCATAATTAACCTTTGAGAAATGGACAAACTTGACAATCATACAACCATCATACCAAGTCCATTTCCACAGTTTGAACTTGTTACAATCCTCAAGATGGAGAGTAACGGAAGTCTCATCATCAAAATAAAGTTTAGCGCAGCGATAATGATAATAATCATCATCAAACTCCACCTTTACGAGATTGCGCTTATCAATGTAAGCCTTTACGTCATCACTGTTTGCGAATTCTGTTTTCATAAAAATTTATTAGTTAAACCACCAATCTTCAATGTAGCCACCTTCCATGAGCCAAGTGCAACACCAATTGTCACCTTTCTTGACATCACCTTCTGCCATTGCAAAGTCCAATTCTGATTCAGCCTTTTCAATGAACCAATTAGGATTGTTTACCCTACCCTTGAAGTTCTCAATGATTTCACGAACTTCACCCTCATCATCCTCTACGAATGAGCCACAGTTAGATTCCCAATGATAAGCATAGTGTCCCCATGCTGCATTGTATGTTAGACGAAGGATTCCTGTTTGAGTATTCATAATAGTATTAGGCAAAACGAGGATAACGAGTTTCAACACCTGTAACTTCACGGAAAATACGAAGCACACAATCACCAGGGATGTTTTCAAGACTGTAAAATTCTTTCACCTTCTTTACGCCCTTATAATTGGATTCTTTTTCCAACGTCATGTCAATATAATCCCAACCATTGACGGAAAGAGTGAGAAGATTCCATTTAGAACCCACAGAACTCTTAGGGAACTTAAGCGTCATTGAGAACTTTTTAGTATCAACTTCACGGATTACACAACCTGTGCAATTTTGAAGCATTCCATAAGATTTGGAAAGAAGCTGAGCGAGTGATTCCTTAACGAAGTCTTTGTCGTACATGTTCGTGTTGTTTGTTGTTCTGAGAGGATTATACATGATTTCACGAATAATGTCAAGTTCTTTTTGCAAAAATTTTGATAAATAATTGAAGAAATTATGAAAATTGTTAGTCCTACAAAAGCTACATAGATTTTACAACAACTCATTGATACAGGTAAAAGTGGAGAAGTGACTATTGGTCTTAAACCTGATTATAGAGTAGATGCAACAGGTCTTGCTTCTCTTATTTCACTTTTAGGGTTGACAGATAAAACAGACCTTGAAGGTGGTGGTTATCATGTTGCTAATCCTTTGATTTATGTAAACATTAGAAAAGTTGATTGGGATGGTGAAGTTGTAAATTGGGATTTCCCTGATATGGGACAAGTCACAGCAACAGAAGATTTTCGTAATTAGTCAAGTTTAGCAATGACAGTGAATGTAGAAGCAGGTACTACTGTTAATTTGAGAACTAATTTCATAACACCTGATAATGAAATCATTTACGTTTCTTGGGGTGATGACGATAGTATTTCAACGTATAATACAGGAACAGAAGAAAACGTAACAGAACTTACTCATGTTTATAATACAGCAGGAACTTATACAATTTTCGTAAAAGGAAAACTTGTAAAAACAACAGTACCAGGCCCTAGCAAAACAACAGATACTGTAACAACCGCTCTTCATTTTATCAAACCTACGGTAATTGTAGATGGTTCTATGGGTATTTTAGGTGTATATGAAAAACTTACTGATGTTATTGGAACTATTATTTTAGAGGGTACAGGAACAGTGATTAGTAATTTGTTTGTTCTCAATAAAAATATCACTAATGTAAAAGGACTCAAATTAGTATTCCCAGATACATGTATTGACGGTTTAAATATAACTTCAATCAATGCAATGTTTGGTATGGGTTGTCAAGAAAATCCCGAACTAAAAGCCAATTTGATAGATGATGTACAACTTATCAATTATAATAGACATTCTATAACAAAAATTAATACGGCATTCTTTACTTCTGCTATTACAGAATTTCCTTATAGATGGTTTGGAAAAAATGTACAAACTGCTTCACAAGCTTTCAAAAATTGTGGAAATCTCCAATTTGTACCATCAGGGTTCTTTGAAAAAATAACTTAGGGATATGAAATGTTTTATTGTAATCCTGATGTTGCATCCCCTCTTACAATTTCACATAATTTGAAATTCCCAAATTTGACAAATGGAGCAGGTATGTTTGGCAATAGAACATTGTCATTCAATGACATCAAAACGATTTTTGAATCTCTCCCTAAAAATCCCAATCCTTTGAAAGGTAGAACAGGTAATACTAGGGTCGATGACGTTTCTCCATCCAGTTATTCGATTACTTTTAGTTTTGACCCTGATGAGCCAAATATCAAACAGAAACTTGTGAAGTATTTCAATCTCAATACAAAGGCTATGGAAAATTGGCATAAAGACAATGATGTGTATTATGGGCAGGAAATAGACATGAAAAAACTTTGGGATGGTGGTTGGTATCCTATGTATTTCACTCACTATGGTGATTCATGGGATTATAATAATTATAAAGGTTGGTTCGTGAATTTCAGAAATCCATATAATTTCACATAAACAAAATAAATAATTACATAATATGGCTTATACTATAAAACTTAAAGACCGTGGAAATTCTGTTATCAGATGTATTGACCTCTTCGATGAGTGTCAATACGGAGCAGATAAATTATTCTTCCGTGGCAATTTTGAAACACCACAAGACGTTGCAAAACAGGTAATTGTTGCATTAGGTGGTGAAGGACTTGATAGGGATAAACTTCAAGAAATCTATGGTGTTGAAATTACTGATGAGTTCATTGCTACCAAACTTGGTATTGGTAATCCTCTCACACCTGAAGATGAAAATGGTATTCAAACCATTCCTACCATCGCTCTCAATCGTTTCAACATTCCTAATAAGAAGTTTTGGAATGATACTCCTCCTAGTGATATTGCTAATCCTTATAAGGCTTCTGCTGCTGTTACTTTCTCATTGAGATTGTATTTCAGAGATGATTATGCTTATATCACATTTGGTTGCCCTTGGAGTGAGATTATGGACGAATCAAAGTATGAAGATATTACAGTCGAAGAAGGAACTGACCTTATTCGTCATTTCAAACTTCTTCAATGTCATTTTATTTCTAAGGAAGATGCCATTATAGTTCTCAAAGAATTAGGCTTGAATGTTCCAATGTGGGATAAGAATATCCAAACTCCTGAAGCAACACAACACTTGTTAGAATTAGTTGACGAAGATGGTTCTGTTATCTCTCTCTAATTTTTGTGAGATAAATAAATTTAGCTATGGCAAAGAAAACTAAAACAACTGAAGTAGAAGAGACAAAAGAACAATTGCCTTCTTCTAATCCTACTGTAAACGAAGTGACAGATAAGTTGGAAGACGCTGCCACTGCTGTTATCGAAAAAGCTAAGGACGATAAGCACCCTTGGTATACAAAGGTTGGACTCTACATCGCTGCTACTATTCTTGGCGGTCTTGCATTCCTCTTTGCAAACTTCGGTGATACCATCCTTGTCATTATTGAGAAGTGGCTTAACGGTCTTGCTCAGTAATTTTTATCAACATCTATAAACTAATTTTTAAGGAGACAACTTATTCAGTTGTCTCCCTTTTTATTCTCATAGTAAATGTGTTCTTTCTCAACTCTCACAACTTCTTTCTTTTCATCGTCCCATTCAAATTCGCTGTGAGTGATGATTACAGGTTTGTCCAATGGAAAATCAGCAATCTCAAAAAGAAAATCAGGTTCTTTCATGAGATTATTTATTCTAATGCAGGACAACTCAAGAATCCATACGAAATCTCTTCTTCTTTCTTCTCACCTTCTATCATCTCCATCTCATCCTCAAGTTCAAATTCAGAACTCAAACATACCCATCTCGCATTCTCCTCACTCCTCACATGCTTACTGTTTCCTACAATAATAGGATTGTCATAACAATAGACATAATGATTCATTACTACCTCTACCTTACATACATTGTCCCAATTCACAAATACATTGCCACTTATACTGAAAATGTTTTTGTAATTCTCCCTCATCTCTGCCACTACTTCTGACATAAAAATTTGAACAACTTCTTTCTCCGTCTTAAACTTGCTCAAATACTTTACTTCAGGGATAATGCTATAATCAACCATTGTCATAAATCGTGTAGGAATATAGGACAACGATTTGCTGCCAAAATAATCTAACTCAATTCTCTCACCATTATTAAGATGAAGAACTATCATAGGAAAAGCCTCATACAACTTTCCCTCTTTACTCATAAAAGGAAATTCCATAATTAATCTCTACCGTTATATCTTTTCTTGTTACGCTGTTTCTGAATCTTTTTCAATTCATTCTTCCAACTATGCACCATCATTCGTCTCTCATTGATAGCCTTGAGTTCCTTGTCATAGGCTTCATTCAGATTGATAGTAGGTTTCAGTTTGTCCAATGCTGCAAAAGGATTAGTGGTCATGCACTTATTATAGCACATGACCACATACGATGCAACACTTATTTGTAAAAAAAATTAGTAATTACCTCTGCGACAACGAACATCGTTGCGAACTTTACCCAAGGTGTCTACGAACTGATTTCTTGCGTAATCTACACCCATTCTTGAAGCCATAGGCATTACATAGTTGTGCTGTACATAAGGGTCATCCCATACACTCTTCATTAACTTCTCTTCAGAAGCTTCTACTAACTGAGGGTTCTTATTGAGATGAGAGTAGAAATGTAAATTCATACCCTTTTGTAATCCTTGTAATGATTTTTCACTTGAACTTTTTCTAAACATATATCTTATTTACCAATTCATACCATGAATGGTATTTCATTTACTAATGTCTGTGAGTCTAAAATTAGTAAAGTAATAAAACGTCCCATCCTTCTCAAATGAAATGCGTCCGTCTTTCAATTCAAACTCTCCCTCATTCAAGTAGATGCTATTCAAACCATTGACATCTAAACGATAGTTATACGATGCCTCATTGCTAATCTTTTCATAACATAAATGAATGGCAAATGAGAAAAGAAAAAGAAAAGCAAATACAATTATACATACCATGATAGTGGAAAAGTTTCTATCATACCAACTTTCAAATTTTGATTCTCTAAATTTAAGTGTACGCCAAGCCATTACTTTATGTGTCTGTTATCTTCAAGTGTATAATTAGTGAGGACATAAGTAGTTTCACCTCGTTTGATAATCAATGTAGAGCCATCCCTTGTGATGTCCTCTTCATTACATCTCAAATGATATTTCTGCCCCCAATGAATTTCGTAATCATAGGTTCTGTCTTCTTCTGCTTCAACATATATACCAAACATGGCAATTGAAATACCAAGGATAGTGAAACCTACTACAAATAAAAACCATTCATGATTCCAATACCACCATGAACGAATGTCTTCACATCTATCATGAAACCATTCCTTTACCTTTTCTTTGTCAATCTTCATAAAAAGAACATCAATGCTATAAATCCAATACCTAACAATACACTGAAAGTAATCATCAAAGTGAGACCAATCCAACCAATAAGGTCAGAACTTTTCTTCATCTTCTCAAAATCTTCACTTGCTGCCATCTTCTCGATGAACAACAGTTTCTCTAATTCTTCTTTTCTCATAATCAATTACAAATCAAAGAACTAATAAGAATTGCCAAGGAACATGACATTACACATGCAAAGCCAATGTACCAATAGATTTTCTCAAACTTGGTATTGTTCTCATAGATAACTCTCTTCAATTCACCTCTGCTGATAACTTCCATGTCAGATTCCAAATCCTTATGAACCATTGCATCAGCATGGATTTCAACAGTAACTTTATCTGCATTACATTCAGCAGCAGTTTTAGTATAGCAACTACTAGCAGTCTTATTGTAACAACTATCATCAAGCGGTGCTGTTTTCTTACCATTGATAGTGACATTGCCATCCTTATCAATGACAATCTTTTTACCATTCTTCTTGATAAGAGTTTTGCCATTCACCGTAACAACAGAATTGCCATAAACGATGTCACCTACTACATGATTGCCTTGAATAATAGGTTCATCAATGTTACCAATGTTATTAAAAACTGTATTACCTCCCATATCTGCCATCTTCTCCCCAAGTTTAGACATCTTTTCACCAAACTTGGTCATTCTCTTTGAGAAGTCTTCTGCCCATGAGAAATCAAAATCATCATCTTCGATTGTATTTTTCATGCGATTATTATACCTCAGTTCTAATCATTTGTCAAGTGAAATTTATAAAACAAAAAACCACCAAGAAATCATTATACTTCAAGGTGGGGTGTTATTTCAAAATCGTCTTGGCTAACCAATTCCCAAGTCGGAGGTAAAGAGTTCTGTATTTCAAACTCTGGAGTAGGAGGTAAGGAATTACCGAGTGCTACCGTTGCCGTAATTAGTGTAATTAGTATCGTTTTCATAAATGTGTTTTGTTTAAGTTGCTTAAGAATAACCCTCATGAGCGTAGTTCCCATGAGGGGGGTTAGGGTACTTCCCTAACGGATTACTAATAACTCCGCAATTTCACTTACGAAGTAGTGAAACTCCGCATTCATTGTTACTGTTCATGACCAGTAGAATGTTGAAGCCCAAGTATAACCTAGTTTTGTCAGTTATGGTGAGAATTGAACTCACGACTTTCCTACGCATCACCGTATTCAGTTCTACCACTGAACTACATAACTAACTGATTATAAGAGCCTTGGGTCAGATTTGAACTGACGTGCCCATTACGGGTCTCGATTACAAGTCGAGTGCAATCGACCACTATGCGACCAAGGCTTTAAGGATTGCAGAGGCAGGACTCGAACCTGCGGTCTTCTGGTTATGAGCCAGATGAGATAACCTCTTCTCTACCCTGCGATTTATAAATTATTCTATAAAAGTTTTAGCCTTCTTGATTGCTTCTTTTGGATTGTTATACACATCCTTCCAAATCAATCTCAATACTTCCCATCCATTTTCTTTAAGAAGAGCATCCTTACGCATGTCACGTTCTTTGTAATCTTGAAATCTTTGGTGTTGCTCACCATCAATCTCAATACATTTCTTCTTAGCAACCCATGCAAAGTCAAGCGAAAATCTTCCAAACGAATATTCTCTAATATAGTCTTTGTCATCAAACTCATTCTCAATAACTGACATAAACCATTTTTCAGGGTAAGATGGTTCATTATTCCATCTACTCATGCCAATGTTATGTGCTCTGTTTTCAGAATGTGCTTTCTTCATTGACTCAGAGATTTTGTTTTTGGTATTATCTGTTAAAGTCTTACCATTACACCAAACTTCAATTTCTCCGTTAGCATATCTTCGTTTTAGTTCTTCACTACCTTTACGAACACTTTCATCTGTCTCTTTAGTTAATCCTTTATTCCATGATGTTTTGCCACCATTTTTAGTAAACTCAGGATGGATATTTGCTACATGTTCGTAAAGTTTTGCTCTACTGCCGAAGCATTCTCCACAATGAACACACTTCCATTTTGCTGCTCGTATGTTTGCTTCGTGAATACTGTTACGATTCACAATAGAGGGTAAATTACTCACACGATTCTTAACCTTATTGAGATTGGCTTTTGACCTACAAGACGCAGAACAAAATCTACCAGACCCATAAGAGCCATCATGTTCTTTACCACATACTTCACATTGTTTCATGTTCATACTATTATTTAGTTGAATGGAAAATGCAGGGGACTAAAACTTTTACTTTTTTAAGCTCGGGTGGTAGGGGTCGAACCTACGACCTAGTGATTACCCAAAAGAATGATAAATGTTTTATCTTTCTTCCGTGGACTTTCTCTTCATCATGCCATCAATGATGGTTTAGATGCACCGTGTAAAGTCTCTGCACATAAAAGAACGATTGCTCGTTCAATCTTGCTCAGGATTGGGATAAGATTTATAGGCACTTATCCGTTCCCTGACTTAGCGATGTTTTCACCTCAAAGTTTCCAATGAAGGCTGCCTGTGCCTCGATTATTGCATAACACGCTTATAATCAACATGTTCTGACAGTCACCCGCTCGTTCCACTGAGCTACACCCGAATTAGTTATTTCACTATCTTTTAATTTACTTTCATCTGCTGTCAAGAACTATTATACATCAGTTCTATTCATTAGATGGAATCTGTGTCAGATTCATTGTCGAGAGCCGTTTGTCCCTCTTTTATTATTTATACTTTTGAGGTCAGAAAGATTGAAGATTTTGTAAGTTTTTTATCTTTTTTCTTTCTTGTTGCTCGCAACACCATTATTATATCATAGTTCTGTTCGTTGTCAAGCATTTTTTCATAATTTTTTGAAAAAAGTTTGAAAAAGTTTTCAAGCTAGAAGTTTCAAGAAAAATGCTAAACCGTAACAGATGTAGATTTTATAATGAAGTGATTTCATTGACTCTTCTATTTCATCAGGGGAAACACCAAACTCTTCAATAAGTCTGTCAGTGCTTTTCCACGTTCTCCATAGAAGGAATGTGAGCAATAGACCTATACCGATTAGTATGTATGCTATTGTTATCATTTTATGTTATATTTTTCTTTCCACTTTCTAACTGCATTATCAGATACTTTGAAATGTCTGCCCAATGCCAACATAGATTTGTGAATTTTCATCGCTTCTCGTAATTCTTCCTCACTTGGTATGTTTCTTGCGTTCCAATTATCATAACATTTTCTACAACAAAATCTTTTCTGTTTAGTAGAAGATAACTGTTTGTTACATACTTCACAAAAACGTGGTTCTGCTTCAACTGTTACTTTTTTCTCCCTTGGTTTTCTCACAGGTTTTTCAATAGTTGGTGTAATCTTCTTTACAACTTTTGCTTTTTCCTTATGAGAAATTGTATTTGCACCTCTGTAATGTTCTGTTAATGCGTGACAATTAGGACAAACAATCTGTAAGTTCTCAAATGAGTTATCCAAACGATTGCCGTTCTTATGATGTAGTTCAAGTGGTATCTCTACACCTTGCCACTCTTTCAAGCCACATACTTCACATACTTTTTCTTTAAGATTGAATTGGAAAATTCGTCTTTTGAGATGATAACTTGATAACATTTTTTCACCTCTAAAAACTTTTTCCAAATCTTCCCTAGTAAAAGATTGACTTGAAACTTTTTTACATCCCCTTCCCCCTTGATTTGGTTGAAAACACCCATACTTTTTAGCAAGGCGTGCAAATGCGTTATACGAAATTCCTAACGAACCTGCTGCACCTGTTATAGTTTTTCTTTCTTCAAGTGCTTCTCGTATTATGTTTTCTTCTATATCGTATGCCATACACTTATTTAGTGCTAAACATTCCGCAAGGGTTCAGATTTATGTAAATTATTGATTTTTATTGAGTATCACGGATGGGACTTGAACCCATACGCTCCGAAGAGCAACGGTTTTTAAGACCGTTTTGGCTACCGATTACAACACCGTGACATTAGTTATAGGGCAAGTGGGACTCGAACCCACACGAGATTTCTCTCATCGCATTTTGAGTGCGACATGACTACCAATTCCATCATCACCCCATTTCGTGTTGACGAGACTATTATATCATAGTTCTGTTCGTTGTCAACACTTTTTTTGAAATAAGGGGTAGTTTTTTCTACCCCTTGTAATCGCACGCAACAGGTCTTTTTATTTACTTCTTCACAGGAAGAATCTTGACAGGAGCATCCTTCTCCGTCTGAATCTTCTGCTGTTGCTGCTGCTGACAAGCCACAAGGGCAAGTCCCATCATCGTCATTACCATTACTGTCTTCATAAGATTATTATACATCAGTTCTTTTTTCTTCACCACCAATTTGTGAAAATCAATTTATCTGTATTTTCCCAATAGATGTTTCCCAACTTTCTGACAATTTCTTTGACTTCGCTATAATCATGTTCATCAAATCGTTTCTTACCACATCTCCATCCATTCATAGGAAACAACTTTAATAATTGCTTCTGCACATCTTCGTCAACTTTCTCAAGAATAGTAGTGAGGTCATTATATATGCTAACTGGTTCGTTCCTTATTGCATCATCTACTAGGTCAATGGCAAGTTGGCAATCCTTGAGTAGTGCATCAATGTCTTCCTTGTCAACCAAGTAATACTCACAGTTATCGACACTGATACCCCAATGTTTATCAAACCACTCCATCAGACAATAGTTCTTTCGGAAATAAGCACACTCACTGTCCGTAGAAGTAGTGAAGAGTGTTTCCTTTGTCTTAGGATTGTGAACTTTCTTCTGAGTTACGTAATAAAAATTTGTATCAAGCCCCATAACTATCTTTCTTCTTAGAGTCAATGTAAGTATAAGCGAAATCAATACCAATACATGCACCAAGGATAGCACAAATAATTAAATCAAACATTGTAATTAGTTCCTTATCATGGACGATGTAGATAACTATTGACATAGTAGTGAGCAACTTGATAACAAACCACTTCCAAGGATTATTCTCACGCCAATACTCACAGAACATAATCATACCTAATTCCACGGTCAGTAGAATTCCAATAATAATTAGCAGAATAGTATTCATTTCTCTTCCTCCTTCTTCCAATTCTCAATCACCTCATCAAAGTGCTTGGAAAACGCTTTCTTTATATATGAGTGAAGCGTCCACTTGCCAATAAGGGTATTGAAGCAGACAACGAACTTATTATTCTTATATATAGAAATTTTGCCACAGAGAGAGCATTCGTGAAGAGCAATACCCAAGGTCTGACCATCTTCCGTCATAAACTCATAGAGTTCGTAATGATGAAGGGTTTTACCATAACCAAAGGTCTGATAATTCACTGCCTTGAACTTAGTCTCTTCAAGGAACTTTTTGATTGTATTAATGTTCATACGAGATAAAAACGGTGAGTAACCAAATGAATAAAACAAATAGGATACATAAAATTAGTAAGAAGCAAGGTAAGTAATTAGTTCATCATCCTTCATTTTCTTGAGGAGATTCATGATACCATTGATAAGGTCTGCCATCATTGTTCCATCTTCGTCACCAAAGATGTTCACAGCATTGTGACAATTTCCATAACGAAGTTCCTTATCAAAAACCTTGAGGAATACACGTCCTGCTACATAATACTCACGATGAAGCACATCATTAGGAAGCTCTTTCTCCTCTGCATTCGTCATGTCATCATAAGCCACCATTGCAGCCTTATGAATGTTCATGACACTTTCCAAGAGATATGCAACCATATAAATTACATCATTCTTGGTGAAAATGTACTTACCCTCAACCTCAGTTCTCTTACCAAACCTGACAAAGAGGTCATGAAGGTCACGCTGACCACGCCAATACAAGCACCGATTGTCATCACCTTCAAAGTTGATGTCATTATGATGCTTACTGTTATACATGTACATGTCTAATCCCATAATCTTTAAGCGTAATAAGTTGTATTATCAATGGCTGCATGCTCAAAGCATTCATTCACATACTTTGTAGCGTCATCAATAAGAGTTTCATCTTCTTCAACGGCAAGGATAATCTTGGCAACCACATCGAGAGCATCAAACTCATTCTTGGTCTTACCAATCATATCCACGAACTTCTGTAACTTTTCGTATCCTTCGCACATAAGCTTTATCTTTCCACGAGAATTATACACGAAATTCTAATTTAGGTCAAGACTTTTTATACAATTCCGTGAAAATTCTTGTGATTATCGTAATAATTCTGCTTATAGAAATTGAAAAAACCTACGCTTTCATGAGGAAAATAATCTCCTCCACTAAATTGAGATATACCCTCATCACATGTATCCACAAAATGTTCCATAGAAACGAGTGAAGTCAACAAAGGCATACACTCTTTAATAATTGCTTCGTGGTATTTTTTATCTTTTCTAGGACGTGGACGCTCAATCGCCATGTATAATACCAATTCTTCAGCATCATCCCAACTTTCAGCATCTTCACTAATTATACCAAGACCATCTTCATCATCAATCCATTTATGAAGAGTTGCAGCGATACGAATATTTACAGGAAGATTACCATTATGATAATCAGCACACATTTTATCATTGATTGCATCACAAATCATGATTATCTGTTCAATTGTAAACTTATGATTGTCATCCACCTCAAATTCATCAATGTACTCCTCAATCGTTTCAGCAATGTTATTTTCAATAAGGTCTATCATAACACGGACAAAATACACTAATCTGTAATTCAAGTCAAGACTTTTTTACAAAATATTGAGAAAAATCTTTCACACAATTTACATCAACCATGTGACATTGACATTCGTAACCATCCATAGGAGTGATAGTGAATTCCAAGTTCTTATGATAATGTCCCATGAACCAATGTTTAGGAGTAAGATAGCAAGCCATGTCTGTCAATTCCTCTTGTTCCCTGGCCAGGTCATTCTTCAATTCCTTATCCATCACTAGGAACTTATCACAGTTACTATTGAATACAATACCGTTGGGAATAGGGCCTGTGTGTCCAATAATGAAATCAAACTGATAAGAATTCTTATAATTATCCCAAGGGTCAATGTAATCAAAACTTGCCCAATAGTTCTGACCTTCCTTCATCAACATTCTGTTCAAGGAAATTGCACCACCAAATACAAAACCTCTATAACCTCTGTATTCAATAATTCCCTTGTTCATAGGGAAGATGGTAGTGAAATGTAAGGCATAGTATTCTTGTGTATGATAATAAGCACAATCATGATTACCTCTGATAAAGTATGCTATGCAGTTTCGCTCCCTAAAAAGATTATCAAGTTTACGGTATTGTCTCCATGAATCATCATAGAGCATTACTTGGTCTCCAAGCATAATGAAAACACAATCACGATAATCATTTTCGAGAAGTTCCTCTTTGAAGCGTTTGTAGTTACCATGCAAGTCTCCAACTAAGAAGATTTGCTTATCGTCAGGGATTGTGTATGTCAAGATATAATTATTTACATTATAAGCATCATTTATACCTACAATGTCAAACTCATCAACACTAATACAAGGTTTGGGTAACTCCTCTAAAGGAATTACCTTACCCAAGTGTTGCAAATCTCTCTTATAACTGTTCCAATCTATTAACATTTTATCATCTTTACTGAGTTCATAGGAACACGTACTTTAGTTCCATCCTGAAGTTTTACGAGAACATGAGAAGCAGACCATTGCCAACTATCTACAAGTTCCACATTCTTTGCCACATTATCAGTCTCAATAATAGCATACACAGGATAACCTTTACTTAAAGCACTCTTAGCACGTGCAAACAGTTCCAATGTATCGTAATCTACTTGATAATTATGTTTGAGTCTCTGTAAAACATCCTTGTTGTTATCCATGATGTTATCAATTTCTTGCATGTAATCAGGCATTGTTTTCTTCCTTTCTATACTCATGGCAAACCAAATTTCCATTGTCAAATGTCATGTGTGAAATTTCGTGGTCTTCTGACTCCTCCCGCAACCAATGATTATCCCAATATATTAACTCAAATTCAAAACTCATCTTTTCGAGTTCTTCCTCAGTCTTACTATTGAGAAAATTACGCAGTTCTACTAAGTTTTCAATCATTTCCATAATCTTATCCAATGTAATAGTTAGCCAACTCACGAAGTTTGGTAGCAAGTCCTTGCTCAGAACTAACTACGAACTCTACTCCTACAGCCACATCATACACAATGTAACCTTCATCCCGCCGATAGGATACCATTACCTCACCCTTGTGGAAAGTAGAGGAAAGCATAGCCTCCAAGTCATCCGTCTGTTCATAGACATCAAAACCGTTACGATAAGCATCCCTATGTACAATACTGTCAAAGTTGATTCGATTCATGTTCATGTTTGTGTTCCTTTCTTTGTCCACGGACATTATACACGAATTTATAATCCAAGTCAAGACTTTTTTGATAAAAATTCAAATAAAAATCCCTCATAGACGAAGAATTATCTATGAGGGATACTGATAGACTGTCGCTGGCACAGGCATCTATTAGATGAAATAGTCTCGCAAGGACTCGAACCTTGTCAGAGGGAATCAAAATCCCTAGTGCTACCATTACACCACGAGACTATGTTTAGAAGGGCGAAGTAAGGGAATTGAACCCTTCTAATCCGAACCACAATCGGAGGTTTTACCACTAAACTAACTTCACCATTACTTTGTGGTTTGTTCTACAGGAATTTCAATGATGTCCTCAATTACATATACACCACATTCAGGCATATCTCTCAATTCAGGAGCACCTTGTTCACATATGCTTGTACAACATGATGTCAAAGCACACATAATTCCTACAATTGCCATGAAAATTAATACTACTAAAATACCTGTCTTATCCATGATTGTTATTTACTTTTATTGAATGGTGCAACTCTTGCAATTGTAATTCTACAACCAACTTCAACAAAGTCTTTCAACATATCGGCAGGAATAACCACACCCTGATTTTTTACATATGCTTCATGTAGAAACTGATGGAGTGCATCATCACTTCTCAAATCGTAACTTGTAATCTCTTTCATGTTTATATTATAACTATGTTCTACAAAAAGAGCGGACGATGGGATTTGAACCCACGACATTCACCTTGGCAAGGTGACGCTCTACCGCTGAGCTACGTCCGCAAAAAATTAAGGGGCTGACATCCACTTCGGACCGCCCCATGACTAAAAAATGTGTTCATTTTGCTTTCAGAGGGGAACACTCCTATAAAACCTCCCTACGAACCTTGACTTCATGCAAGCCGTAGCAGCTCACAGGGATTATACACGAATTTTCCATAATTGTCAAGCAAATATTGAAACTTTTTTGAACTTTTTTTACGGGTGCAGAGGGACTCGAACCCCCAAGGGCATCCCTGCCCCAGCAATTTTCAAGATTGTGTCTTCATCCAGCCAGATTACACCCTTTTTTCCTACCAACTGTTGTCAATAGGGGAACATTTTCTCCGTCACGGCTAAAACAGTTCCATTAAAGTCCGCATGATAGTTATCATGATTATAAGAGAAATAATTTCTCAAACCTAGCGGGTGGTGGAGGATTTGAACCTCCGAACCGTATTAACTACGATTAAAGTCTTAGCAGGACTCCGCATTCAGCCACTCTGCCAACCACCCGAATTCAAGACACAAGCGGTGGATTTGAACCACCTTTAATTTATGTAGTTGCAGTACATTATATTATCCATTTAGATTTGCTGTAAGTGTCTTTTGAACGAAGACGAAGGGGCTTGAACCCTCAACCTCAGCCGTGACAGGGCTGCGCTCTAACCAATTGAGCTACGCCTCCAATAACAAGGCTCTTTCACTAATGAGATAACCAACTTCTCTATATTTTCAACCGAAAACAATTGGACTTGAACCAATGAACTTTAGCTATGCTAATTTGCTGTATGAGCCTTTAGAATGGAGCTGACAGGAATCGAACCTGCTACCCTCTGCGTGCAAAGCAGATGCTCTACCAAATGAGCTACAACCCCAAAATTAGGAACAACCCCCATTATTTAGGGGGCTGCACCTTTTTATAAACAAACAAAACACGAACCACAATCATCAACACAATGACTATGGTGTTCCCATCGTTTCACAACGAGAGGTAAGGAGAGGGGGACTACCCCCTCTCTAAGATTATTTAGTCAACAAGCGTAATGTCAGCATAACGCTTACCATTAAGAACCTGTAACATGAAGTCAGCAGGAGTCTTACCTGAGAGAATTTGCTCAAACATACCAGGCTTACAACCACCAACAAGAATTGCACCGTACTGATGCTGAGTTACAGGAAGATTACCGTAATCACGCTGAGCTGCATTCCAGAATACCAACTTAGGTACTCGATACCCTGCACAAGAATACATAGTTCTGATACGGTCATATGCTGCTTCATTATTACCACCATATACACAAGCATCAAACTGCATATCAGAGATAATCACGATTGCTTCAGGCATCTCCTCAGCAGGAAGATTATGTCTCTTTGCTGCATTGAGTACCAACTCAAAGGTAGCAATTAGATTTGTAGAACCACCCCAATCAGCAGAAGCAATGTGCTGTACCTTCTTCTTAAGTCCCCACTTGTCATCAAATTCAATGAGATGAGGATTAGACTCAAATGTAATGAACTTATTCTTGAACACTCCCTTGTTATGCTCAGACACATACATACCAAGTGAGATTGCTACACCAATAGGCTTAGGATTATCACCCCAAGTCATTGAACCTGAAGTATCTACTACTGCAAGCCAATTCTTATGTGCTGCATCTCCAAAGTAATCAGGGAGAGAACGCCACATGTTGTCAAGCTGCTTTTCCTCAGTCTTACCTACAGAATAGTCAAAGAACTTATTGACAATCTCATAAGGATAGAGAGTCTTGACATTCACCTTTGCCTCCTTGCAGTTTACATCTCCACGCTCAATAGCCTTGGAAACTGCATCAATGTGAGCACGATAACGCTCACCGTCCTTCTCATGGAAGCACTTACGATACTTCATGTTGGCGTTAGAAGGAACTTCGTTATAGTCAAAGGTGTAATCCTTGTTCGTAAGATAAGTCTCAAGAATGTTGATACGCTTACGAAGCATGGAAAGCGTCTTACGGTAATGCTTTTCTGTTACTCCCAACTCCTTGCACAACATCTTACCATAAAGGCGAGTGCGCTTAGAAGAAGCATTTACGGAAGGAAGCCACTTAGCCATAATTGAGATAGGCTTATCAGACTTATAGTTAGTAATGTCTGACTTCAACTGTTCAACTATGAACTGAATAATCTGCTTGTCAAGGTCATCATGAACTCCAAACAAACAGAACAAATCATCCCATCGACCATAAGTGGGAATGTGAGAGATGATGTTAGAGTTAATAAATGTCTTAGGCTCAAGTGTGGCTACCTCATGGATACCCTTGCGGAATACCTCACGCTCACCCTGTCCACCGTTGCCACGAACATCACGAAGATAGAACAAACAACGAACTGTGGACAACTTGTCCTCTAACCATGCACTCCTTACCATAGTACGAATCCCATTAGGATTCTTACGATAAGAAGCACCCTTAGCGAATAAATCGAGAACTGAATTCAACGTAGACTTCCAAGCAGCCATGCCGTTTGTAGTCTCAGTCAAATTATCCGTCTCCTTGATTGCATCAAATAATGCGTTTCCCATAATTATTCTTTCTATGTTTATTATTGATAAAAATGGTCAATTCATTCGCCCTTGTCAGGATAACTCTTCATATTTGAACAAGTCACTTTTTCTCCACGTTTTATAACCCAAATATAATGTGATTAGATTTGCTGTATGTGACTTTTATTAGGAATTACCCTAACAAGGATGAATGAATTAACAAGACCCCATTATTACATTTTTACTGCGCTCTACCAACTGAGCTACTCCCATCATTGCAACAGGAGGCAGGACTCGAACCTGCGACATCAGGCTTACAAGGCATATGTTATAATTGATTGATTTGCTGTGTGGGTCTTTAAGAATGGGAGCGGTTGGACTCGAACCAACGAAGACCGAAGTCAGGAGATTTACAGTCTCCCCCCTTTGCCGCTCGGGACACACTCCCAAGTTTGTAACTATCCCTCACCACAGGGAGAACCGTTTCATAAGTTCTTTATCCTAGTTACTGAAGATTTAGATTACATCGTACATAGAAGTTTGACGTGGATGTAATCATCCCAATGAGTATGTTCCTTACTTGCCCCCTCATCGGTTACTGGGGCGACTGCTCTTTATACATTATCAGGGGAAAGCAGAAAATCCTTTACTGATAAGGGATGAGTTGGTGGTGTCCTACTCATCACAGGAGACAAGGCATAGGGGAATTGAACCCCTGTTTAGGGAATGAAAATCCCTTGTCCTAACCACTAGACGAATGCCTCATGTGTTTTTAACATCGCTGTCAATCTTCATTAGAGGGTTTTTATTTCCTCTTCACCTTTGGCAGGTGACAAGAACATTATACATCAGTTCTTTTCTTTTGTCAAGCACTTTTTGAAAGTTTTTTGAACTTTTTTCTTGAAAAACACTCCATGCGGGATTTGAACCCACCTTCACGATTTTAGAGACCGTTGTCCTAACCACTAGACGAATGGAGCATGAAAGTAGCGGGGATAGGACTCGAACCTATGACTCCACGAATATGAATCGTGTGTTCTAACCAACTGAACTACCCAGCCATTTTGATACCGATAACGTGTTTCTCATTACACCATACCCACGACCGTTTAGTACGTACTCTAAGTCTTGACAGGCACAGGGAATCTCACCCCAAACATCACCGATACTAGCAGAAATTTTGCGCTAAGGATTTCTGCAAACCTTAATCAGGGAGGCGAGACTCGAACTCGCAACCACTTGAACCCAAATCAAGCACTCTACCATTGAGCTACACCCTGAACTGAGGTTCTCACTACCACTCGGAGAACACCTAAGTCTGTACACAACCTAGGTACATTATGCTTCATTACTCATAATGAAACGCTTTTGAGCATGTGTGACTCTTGCACAGGTAGCACGTTGTCTACCTCGTTTTATAAGACGATGCACATCTTCGTCTCCGTAGATACACATTTATTATCTTCGCACCTGTATCTCATTATCTAAGCCTGATAATGCCAATCATGAACTTTTGATTGCTATCGTACACCCTATTCAGGTGAGGACTTGGTGCAGCATCTCATGTTTAACTTCCATGAGAAGAATGATAGTTTTACTACTGCTATACTATCCAAACAGGGAAGCTCAGGTATTGCCTACCAAGGTTACTTCTTACTGCGAACCTCATAAACAGTCTACTTAGTATGATGAGTGCTTATCTCTCATCTTTCATAAGTGGAGTAGCCCCTGACAGACTCGAACTGCCGACCAATTCGGTGTAAACGAACCGCTCTACCACTGAGCTAAAGGGCCGTATGTTGTAGTATTTATCCTCGCAACAAGTATATTATATCATAGTTCTTTTTACTTGGCAAGATTTTTTTCGTATATTTGTTTAGTTTTTTACAAGACACCTTCAATCTAACCCTAGAATGACAATACTTTAGTCGGTGTAAATTTGATTTGCTGTATGTGCCTTTAGAATAGGACTGACAAGACTTGAACTTGTGACCCCACGCTTATCAAGCGTGTGCTCTAACCTACTGAGCTACAATCCCTTTGAAATGCCACACCTAGGACTTGAACCTAGAACCTCATCATTAAGAGTGATTTGCTCTAACCATTTGAGCTAGTGAGGCTTTATAATTTATTGACATCAAGTAATCCATAATGAGCTTCTCTATGACAGTTTGCACATAAAAGAACACATTTGGATACTTCATCATTTATAGTATCCATTGAAAGTTGACCAAGTTTTGCTATATTCAATTCAAAACTTTTTTCATCAGGGTTTTTATGATGAAATTCCAATGCTTGAGGACAACGGTTGTAACCACATGCCATACATTTACCGCCAAACTTGGTATCAATTATTTGTTGTTTGCGTTCTCTTGCACGATTACGATTACTTACAGTTATTCGCTTATTTCTTTTTTTACGAAGAAATTCTTTTTCTTCCTCCGTATAATCTTTTACATTGAAAGGTCTATATTTAGTTTTCAATCCATATTTTCCTAACCAATGACGAACCGAACTAAAACTTTTATCAAGTTCTTTACAGATGTCACGGATAGAAAGATTCTTGTCAATTAGTTTTTGTAATTCTTCTCGTTCCATATCTTTATTTAGTTCACTTTACAAATAAAGGAGAGATTTTATTACTGATTTAGTGGTAAAGGGTGGAATCGAACCACCGACACCAACATTTTCAGTGTTGTGCTACTACCGACTGAGCTACTTTACCAATTATAGGACCGCACAGACTTGAACTGTGAACCTAAGGATTATGAGTCCTCCGCTCTAACCGATTGAGCTACAATCCCATATAAAGAATAGGTGCTATGGGATTTGAACCCATGACCAACAGATTAAAAGTCTGCTGCTCTACCGACTGAGCTAAACACCCTTTGTGAAACGTCCTCGGCAGGATTTGAACCTGCGACCCCATGCTTAGAAGGCACGTGCTCTATCCGCTGAGCTACAAGGACTTATGCGGTAATTGATAACCCACAATTACCAAAGGGTTGATGATAAATCAAGCAAGAAGACAGGCTGACAAGGACTCGAACCCTGATAAACGGTTTTGGAGACCGTCATTCTACCATTGAATTATCAGCCTAGAATAATCATCATAACCTCGTCTCGTATGATGGTATCAATTAGCATCCCCCAAAGTAATAAAATAGATGCTAATTGATTTTTGAGCATGACGGTTTCTTTTCAAGTGCCACTACCGACAAACACTCCTGAGAGACCTTATTACTGATGGCAGTCATGGTAGGAAATAAAGAAAAACTACCATGAAAGCGGTTTACCATCTAATGCAAAGACCTCTAATTGTCATGAAACAAATACGGATAGTGAGAATCGAACTCACAACTAAAGATTGGAAATCTCCTATTTTACCACTAAACTATATCCGCATGAGAGTACACGAAGTAAGACTTGAACTCACAACCCCTTCGTCCGTAGCGAAGTGCTCTATCCATTGAGCTATTCGTGCATTTGTAGTGGTATTACCCTGCCACTACTCAGGTTAGAAAGGAGGAGCATCACCTCAATGCCCCAATGAACAACAAATATCAGAACACCGTTTTACGTCTGGCAGACAAAGTACGGAGAACAGGACTCGAACCTGCACGAGATTTCTCTCATAACATCCTTAGTGTTACGTGACTACCAATTCCACCATCTCCGCATTAAGGGGTGGTTTCCCACCCCAATTATTGATAGAAAGCAAAAATATGAATAACATTCATGACATCAAAACGTAGGCGGCTTGCAATTCTGTCTATCGCTTGCCATTTTACTGTTTGGTCAAACTGTCATTCGGATACAACCCCTAGCCTCGTGTATCCCATAGGGTTTCACAACCTCCTATAGAGCAAGACAGTTTATAAAAAAACTGACAAAATTATGACAAAATGAAAATACAATAGTAAATCCTGACTTATTATCTCCACCGTCAGAATAGCGCAGAACAACCTTTTAGCAGGAGGATGTAACCTATACTTTGATTATGAATACCCACCACAACAACCGTATGATAGAAAATCCATGAACGGAATCGAACCGTTACCTCCCCCAAGCACTAAGGGGGCTTGCCCATTACACCACATGGATACCTTCGACCTGAGGTTAATTACTCCTCCAGCCTATTTTCATGAAAAATTGTCGGAAGGATTGTTACCTGCAACCCTTCGCTTAGGTAGTGATTCTCACCCGCAGAGCGTCCCCTGCGAATTACCAGTCAGAGAGAACCGTTGCCTACCTGATAGTTCCTTATTTTCCTAGGTTGGAAAGGAACTAACAACCTAACCAAAAGCGAATTATCGTAGTCGCTAAACACACGGCTCTTATTTTTTACTTCCTCAAGTCGTTGGAAATTTTGAGAACAAAATGTAGGAAGGACTTGAACCTTCACGGGATTTCAACCCCACCCTTTAACGGCGCGTCTACCATTCCACCACTCACATTCATTCTCTTATAAAATCAGATGAATAATTTTGTTATAGTTTATAATTACACATCCGATTAGAATTGTTCAATTATTATAACGCTGATACATTCAGGAGTCGAACCTGACCATTGGATAGATTGCAGTCTATCGCCCTCCGATACGTCCCTCCCAAAGTGGGTACTTTCTTATCGGCATTACCTCATTATGAAGGGGTTTGCGACCCAAGGTATCGGCTACATACATAATGAGTTTGTTATTGAACGAAAGGTTCGGGTCGGATTTGAACCAACGCATGAGAGATTTGCAGTCACTTGCCTTACCACTTGGCTACCGAACCATTATTTCATTATCTCACATGAGAATACATTGTTCTCTCATTAGGGATTGAACCTACACATGATAACGACATATCTTAATCCTACACCATATCCAGTAGTATAATGTGAATCGAACAACATGACTAAGATTATGAACATCTCATCCTGTCCCAACAGTTTGAGTGTACCCTCATGTGAGATAATTTACAGTTTTGGTTCTCATGAGTATGAAGAGTTCCTGTTATCACAATCCGTAGCTGTTGCTAATCCCTGTGTTCCTGTTACTCTCTTCACACTCATGAGAACTGTTTTATAGTCAGATAATGGTTATCATTGGATACGGTAGGCTCGTCCTACACTAACGGTCTATATCACATGGTTAGATATGTTTTACACATCATCCGTTTTCGCATGAAGTTCTAATTGAACTACGCTCCAACCCACTCCAACTATAAAAAGTTTGGAAAATTTACTGATTCTGTCAATCTCTTTCCTACTGCCTACTGATGATTGGCATTCTCATCAGATTTAGTAGTGGGATGTGGCATCCCTTGTTTGTGTGACCACATTATATCAGAGTTCTGAAACTTTGTCAAGCACTTTTTGAAACTTTTTTGAACTTTTTTTCGCTGTCCTTGATTTTCTTTTACTGATTCGGACGCTCAGTTCTGTTTCTCGCTTGTCTTTGTTTCGTTCCTCCTGTTTGGTGGCGACAGGCACATTATACACATGTTCTCCCTCACTGTCAAGCAAATTTTTGAAAAAAGTTGAAAAAAGTTTTCAGAAAAATTCTTGTTCATTGATTTAGAAAGAAAAAGAGCAGAACTTTTTTTAGTCCTGCCCTTTCACCATTTATGAGATTACATGCAAAGCTTATAGATGTCAAGGGCAGAGTACACACCATTTACCACAGAGCATGTAAAATGGTCTGAGTGAAATGTGCTTTTCTATGCGAATACTTGTCATCGTCTTTTTCTTATTTATACACTTGAAATTAAAATTGTAGAAATTTTTACATTATTTTCCAAATTTTTTCTATAAAATTGGCAACATCATCTTTCTTGCTCTAATTACATCACTCTCAGTAACGTCATCATGTAAGCCAAATCTTTCTCTTACCCACTCTTTATTCTCTTCAATCCACTGTTCTATAACATTCCAAACTTCTTTACCACTCAATGCAAACTGATTCTCTAAATCTGCTTCTAATTCCCATGCGAGTTCAAGACAGAATTCTTCAAGAGTTTTTCTATCGTCATAATGAGCACTTATAGCACCACTGAAATCATACTCATCACCACCATCTACTCTACCACTTGAATATGCTTCACCTAATGTAGCCTTATCTTTCGTTTGAGAAGCAGCAGCGATAACACCCTTAGCAAAATCTTCTTGGTCTTGTGGAGTAGTAGAACCACTCATTTGCTTCTGACGAATTTGGTCAGCACGGTTGAATAATGCTTGTCTAGTACCATCGTCAATGTCTTGTGGAGCATTGAAGTATACATAATTCATTACATCCTTATCTTCTAATCCATCTACATCTTTCTCTTGAAGAGTTGGTGTAGCATTAGCAACAAGGTCTGTATCCTGAGCAATATCTTCCGTAGTTTCTTCCTGTGTATCTACATTACCAGGGACAGTGGCAGGTTGCATAATTGCTTCCTCATTTATAAATCTTACTCTAAAGCGTTTCATTACTGTTTTATTTAATAGAAAAAGGAGACTTCCGAAGAAGTCTCCCTTGAAGTTAGATTTGTTTTATCCTATTAGATTAGGCGTTATGATTCCAAACAGAACCTTCAGCAGGAGTTACTGTTACAGCAGTAGGAGCAGTAACCTGTACAGCAGGGCTGATTGGGAATGCATAGGAAGGAGCAGTACCAGTGGTTTCTGCATGAGCAGCATAACCGTTAGGATACATCTTATTGTCGTTCTGAACACCAGGGTTGGAGAAGTCGTCAATAAGGATTACATGGTAGTAGAGGTGAGAACCGAAGATATTGTCCATTACACCGTAACGAGTCATAAGACCTACGTGTGGTGAGAAGGAGTTAGTATCGGTTGCAGTCTGAACCATGATAGGAATGTATGGGCAGTAAATGATACCTGCATCATACGTATCAGCACCCTTATAACCAAGCATACAATAGTTAGGAAGTTTAACTTCCTGCTCAGTTGTGTCGAACATATCGCCATAACCCATACCGTAGTCATCAGTGCTGTAAACGGCAGTTCTCTCATCAATGTAAACATTGAACTTGTTACCACCAAGAGTACCAGCAGCAGCGGTCTGAGCATTGTTAAGCTCGATGGTGTTGTTTACCTGCATAGGAACATAGTCCTCAAGCATCTGAAGAAGAGCAGCAACGTCAGGAGTACATACGATGAAGTTAGCAGCACCACGGTGGTTGCGAACACGCATTCTCATAGCCATCTTGATAATGAACTGATAGAATGCACGAGCACGCTCACCCATCCAACGAGCGTCAGCGAGCTTACCAGACCATACAGACCATTCATTGTGCTTGAGAGCTGTGAAGAGCATACGAACAGTCATTTCACGGTCGATTTCAGCCTGAAGCTCATAGCTCATCTGCTGAGTAGCTTCGGTGTCGATGTCAATACCGTTGGTGTTCTTGAGGTCTTCCTGAGTTTCAAGTGTCCAAGAGGTTGAAAGTCTACGAGTACCAGCTTCAACAGCCTGCTTCTCGAAACCGAAGGAGGTACGAGCGATAGCACCAGTAGCTTCAAAAGCATGAACGCGAGCAGCGATACCAGTATCCTCAAGACGGAACTGCCAACGACCACCTGCAAGAGGCTGGAGGAGTTGCTTGTCCTGAGCACCTGTGAAGCGGGTATCAAGACGCTGATAACCCATTTCAGAGTTACCCAAGTCCCACTTACCAGTTACTTCATTGAACTTGATGTCAGAAATCTGAACGTCACCCTTAGCAGGGTCAGAGATACCAACAATCTTAGTACCATCTGTAGCATCCTCTACACGCTTTTCAGCAGCAGTCTAAATTTTGTCAAGAAGTTCTGTCTCGGATGAATCAACACCACGCTGAGCAGCAACAACAACAGCTTCCTTAATCTTGGCTTCTGTGATGGTTGTAAGTGTAGCATAATCAACTTCACCAATAATCTGTGTAAGAACAGGGTGAACGATGTACTTCTTATTCTTTTCAGAAGCAGCCTTTGTACTTACGAAAGCAGGGTTTGCAACGATTGCAGGGAAACTCTGTGGGAAACCATTACCAACAACAGTTACAAGAGTAGCACTACCTTCGGCTGTTGAAGTAGCGTCAGTAATAGTAAGCTTAGCCTTGGTCTCTACACCACGGATACCCTGAGCGGTATACTCAGTAGCAGCAGAACCATTGTATACAGTATCACGCTGAGCATATTCAGTTGTTTCACCAGAAACACGAGGACTGTGAACGTGCTCTGTGGAGCTGTCACCAAGAGCGTTAGCACCCTTGAGGTAACGATAACGGATAGCGAATGCAAGAGCTACAGGGCCAGGCATAGGCTGAACACCAACCGTTTCATTGCTCATAAGAGCAGGATAGATACGGCGAACCATAGGAAGAATAGTCGTTGGGTTACGCATGTCACCAGGAGCATAGAAGTCACTGTTGCCAAGCTCACCACCGTGAAGACCATTCTGAGGACCGAACATAGCGGTTGTCATTGCAGGACTGTTCTCATTGAGCCAACGCATCTGGTTCTCAAGAAGCATAGCGGTGTTGTTACGAACAGCCTTGGAGCGAATAGGAGCGAAACCAGCAGTACACTCAAGAAGCTCAGACCAGTTCTTTACTGCCTTGCGAGTACGCTGACCATTTTTCTGCGTCTGGGTAAGGCGAGCCTTAGGAGCAGCCTGTGCAGTACGCTTTGTTTTAGTAATAATAGCCATAATTGTATAAAAAGTATTTAGTTATTTGTATTTATTTTAGGGTTTATCCCTCAAAATTATCTTCCCAATTCTTTACGAGCTTAGTAAGCCATGAGTTATTGGATTCATTGAGGGGCTTCTTAGAAGATTTTTCAATAGCAGGTTTTTTACCTTCTGTCATAATTCTGCTCAATTCCTTACGAGAATGTGCAGCGATTTGCTGACTCTTTGAATTAGCACGTGTTCTCTCAGCTAATACAGCATTCTCCTTGAGATTGTTTGTGCGATACTGCTTTACAGTATATTCAAAGTTATCCTTGATGAACTGCAAGGAAGCCTTCTCCAATACACGCTCTACAAACATTCTCTGGTCTTTTGAGGGAATCTCAGCCAATCTCTTAGCAAGATATGCCTTGCGTTCAGCTTCAGCAATAACTGCCTTAGCCTCTGCAAGTTCTGCCTTGAGTGACTCATTTTCCTCATTGAGAGAACTGATTTCCTTCTTACCATTCTCGATACGATTATATGCTTCGAGAATAGGACGCTTGAGTGCTTCACTGTTGTAAACTTCCTCAAAATTAAGGAGTTGCTTGAAGGATTCAAGGAGTTCAATAGCCTTGGTGTTCTTTACAGCAGACTGAATCTGCTCATAAGGAATGCACTTATCAACATTCTCTACGATAAACTTACCAAGTTCCTTAGTAATGCTCTCACGGAATGACTCTGCTTCCTGAGCAGCTTTCACTTCGTAAGACTCCTTGAGAGTAGCAATAGCCTTGTTGGCATTCTCTCTCATCTCATTGATACGCTTTACAGCCTTAGCCTTTACAGCAGACATCTCTGCCTGATGATTTTCATTGAGCTTGTTTACAACCTTTACGAGATTGATTTTAGCATTCTCATCAAGTTTAGTAACAAGTTTCTGCATTCTCTCTGTAAGAGCGGCATCCAATGATACCTCAGCGGATTTAACAGCGGTAGCAATCTGCTCACTTACCTTGCTTTCAACCAACTTATCGAAAGCTTCCTGAAGAGTAGCGAGACCAGTCTCACTAACTGCTTCAAGTAACTCCTTGGGAAGCAAGTCCTTTACATTTACAGATGTGTCGTTATTATCCATTGTTATAAAAATTTTAGATTAGTGTTTCTTTACCTACCTTGTGAATCTGCTGACCAATACGTGCAGCCACAAGTTTGTTTAATTCTTCTCTTGCAGCTTCCTTATTGCCCATGAGAACATTCTCAATAAGCTTGAGTGTTACTGCTTCTTGTTGTTTAGAATTATCAGACATAAGTTTCAATTAGTATTTAGTGATTTTATCACGAAAAGATGTTTAGGGGAGGATTTTCTTACATTTTCTTCATGAAATCCATAACAGCACCTAAAAGATACTTCTCTACATCCTTCTTAGGAAGTTTAGCCAACTTCTTATCAAAGCTCTCATACTGCTCTACGTACTTCTCATTGTAGTTACAAATCCAATCTTTACTTTCAAGAATACCATTTACGAATGCTTTCTGACAAGAAGGGTCATGAACAATGTCAAATGTGCAAAGTTGGAAATCTGTTACAATACCTGTGCTCTCATCCAAACATCCAAGTGAACGAGAAGAAACACCTAATTGTACACCGTCTCTCAAAAGGCTTTCTACAATCTTACCTGTAGGTGTGCTCAAAATCTTGGACTTACCATAGAATACATTACCATCCTGCTTGAGAGAAGTAATAAGGTGACATGCCTTTTCAGCATTCAAGTTAGGATACTCAGGATGTTCCAATTCACCTGTTGCTCTGTGTTGAAGAACGAACTTCTCATTGAACTCATTAATCTGCTGTACCATCTCATCAAGAGGATAGATACGATTATTACGGTTACGACTGTTAGCCTCTGTGAATGGGCCTTCAATATAATATCTCTTTTCTTTTGAACCGTCAGGCATTTCTACACTCTCATTGAGGAATGAGAATTCATGTCTGTCTTTAGGTTCTTCTACGATAAGTTTCAAACTTTTAGTAATCATGTTATAATTTATTTATGAAATTTTGAAAAATATAGTTGACAAATGAACTCTAATGTGCTAGTCTTTATTCATGCAAAACAACAAACATATTATTATGATGGGTGACAATAAGTCACTATCTGCAATTTCTGAGAATATTCTTCTTCAATATATTCCTCAAGAAGTTCTTAGAGAAAATATCATTGATACCAACTTTCCAAATTATGAACTGTATACTCTTCTTGTAGGGAAAACATACGGACATGTAATTGAGAAGAAGATTATCAATGAGCGTTTTAGTGATACACTTCCAAGTGATAATTCTATTACCGATTACGATGCAACTTGTAACAATTTGCGTATTGAAATAAAGTCTTCACGTGTTCTTCGTAATAATTCTACAAAACGTGAAGAACTTGGTTTATCATTTTGGGAAGATGCTGCATCAATCAATGATAAGAAATATGAATGGTCTTCTCCTTGGCAACAGGTAAAGCCAACATATTGCGATTATTTTATTTTTCACGCATTATACAAGGACGGTTCACGGTATTTTGTAGTACCTTCGAGATGCATTGCAAGCAATATCTATGAAGAATCATCTGATGTCATACGTCTTGGAAAACAACATCCATCACCTGATGAGGGGGTTGTAAACAATAACACTATTGCTAAAAAGAATGCTCACATTTTTGAAATCACAGATGACATTCTAAATCTTCAAGATGCAATCAATTTAGTGTAGGAACGTTTAAAGACTAATAGTCTAGTTCTACCAAAACCTAGAAAGAAGAAATAATTTTTAAAAAAAGAGGGTGGCTCATTTGAGCCACCTTTTTGGTATACTGAAATAGAACCTCTTATTATTCTTCTTTTTTTCTTTGTACCAATCACTCTTAGAGACTTTGATTATGTAATCAAATACTTTCTCATAAGGTTCATCAGTATTTTCTTTCCACCATTCCTTAAACTCATCTGTGAGATTATCTTCCAAATTATCAACAGGAACACATCTTGCAGCACCAGGTGATATATTACGGTTCACATCATAATCACAGAAACCAAAATAATCACCTGAGTTACTAGACGGATTACCTGAGAAGTAAAACGATTTACAAGGATTAGGATTTATCTGATATACGAATTCCTTTACATTCTTCAAACTATCATCTCTATAATACCAATCTACTTTATCTCCACGATTAGTTATAGGCTTATAGTAACTTTCGTCCTTAAGTCTGTCTAGTATATTTCTACCTTGGATTACCTTTACATAAGAAAGAATAATCTCCAACTTCTTCTGTACTGCTTCACTTTCAAATGGCTTGGAGAATACTTTCAAGTGAAACTTACCATTGTAACTAAGTCTATCATAAAGTGTCTCGATAGTAATATCATTGTCTGATATAATACTTACAAGTCTATTCTTGAAATGTTCTAAAGGCTCACCATGTACAGACATCAAAAGACTTTCACAAGGAACAGAACCAAGATATGTACTTTTGAATATTTCATTATAGACAAATTCATCCTTATTTTCCATGCAGAAATAATCTCTGAGATTAGTAATAGTACCATTTACCAAAGTTTCTGTTGTAGGCGTTTCATATGTATTGAAATGAATATACATCAAATCTTGAGCAACGCCATCGAATTCATCACCATTAATTTCCTCAATCTTTACAATTTTACACTTAGAAAGCATAAACTCTTTGAACTTGTTATAGAACTTAGAGTTATTTTTGATAATAGAGTTAGGAAGAATATAGTGAATATCACCTTGAACTTTATTTGTATAAATGATGTCAAGTGTCTTGAGGATAAAGAATACACATTCTTCTCTAATACCACTAATGCCATACTTCTTCCTAAGAGCATGAACATATTCTTTATGTGTAGTGAGGGAATATGCAGGGGTTCGATAAGGAGGATTACCAATAAAGATTATCTTCTTGTCAGTCTCCAATTCAAAATCATAGAAGTTTTTACAGATTGTATTAGGTGTGTTATACTTTTCAAATAACTCTTCATCCAATTCAATACCTAAAACATCATCATACTTTTGTTCCATTAGTTTTAGAAAACTACCCTCACCATAAGAAGGTTCAATATAAATGGCATCTTCATTCTCAATACCATCAATTATACTTTTAGATAATTCGTCAGGCGTAAAGAATTGACCAAATAAATTCTTCTTTCCTTGTACATTCTTCGCATCAATCATGTATATATTTTACCATAGTTCTATAAAACACAAAAGGCTTCCCAATAACTTAGGAAGCCAATGAATAAATTGTTTTCAGATAAATTAGTCAACGATGCTAATAAAGTTATTACGCTTTTTAACAAGCCACTGTTTTTCTTTCATGTCGTATACAGCACATGACTTAGAATTAAGTGTGTTTCCTGAGTATGCCCATACCCAAATTCTTCTACCACCTGTTGCAGCACTTGAAATTTCAAGTCTATATCTTCTGCCATCTGGAGTATTTCTGTATTCACCGTAACTATATTCACGACCGTTAGACTTACACAATGATAAGAGGTCATTTATTGAAAATTGTTCTCTTTGAAGTGGAGCTTTACGAACAGGCTTACTTGTTACTTCTGCATCTCTCATCTACAAACCATAATTCTCAAGCAAATACTTGGCAGCTTCTTTCAATACATTTCTCATTGATAACTCAGACTTGGACTTTACTACCAAGTTCTTCTGAGGAAGTACACTCTCATTGAGTCTTCCACTTACTTTCTTAATCTTTACATTATACTCAAACATACGTATTCTTTTATTTATAAATAATTTCACATGGGTTCTCTCAATCTCAATAGAAATACAAATTATAAGCAAGGATTCTTTTATCCAAGAAATTTAGACAAGTTCGTTGGTAAAGAAAACAAAGCAATATATCGTAGTGGCTTAGAATTAGAATACTTTAGAATCCTTGACAAAAACCCTAATGTTTTGAAATGGGGTAGTGAAGAAGTGGTTGTACCTTACTTCTTTGAAAACAAATGGCACAAGTATTACGTAGACCTTTTTGTTGTATTCAAGTTTGGTGAATCAGTGAAGAAATACTTTATTGAACTTAAACCTTACTCACAGACGGTAGAACCAAAGGTGTCTAAAAGAAAGAAGCAAATGAGTATGTTGTATGAGGCTAAGCAGTGGGCAAAGAACCAAGCCAAGTGGAAAGCAGCCACAGATTACGCTAAAAAGAATGGATGGGAGTTTCACATTCTTACTGAAAAAGACCTAGAGAATAGGAAATGATTGTAAATAATCCTAATGAAAGAATTGACGATTATTTTACAGAAGATGTTGGGAGTGGATGCTGATGGTGTAATAGGTTCACAGACATTAGCAGCCATTGCCACAGCATTAGGAGCAACGGTTTCTTCCTATAAGGCTACAACAATAAAGAATATTCAGAAGGCAGTAGGAGCTACTGCTGATGGTGTTATTGGTAGTAAGACATTGAATGCAATTATTAGTAAGTTGGGTAATGGTGTTATTAAGAAGCAAGAGGTAGACCCTCTTGTACAAAAGTACATTGACAAGCCTATCAAGTATACTGATGTGAATTATAAGTCATCCCTTGTAAAGCAGAGTGTATTGAGAAGTGGTAACAGTGTATTTGGTAAGGCAGGGTGTGAGAATATGTTAGTAAATGTTCCTGTTCCTGCTAATTATCCTCTCAAGTACGATGGTAAGCCTGTCAAGTCTATTAGAATTCATAAACTTGTTGCAGATAGATTGGCAGCAGCTCTTCAAGATATTATCAATCACTATGGAGAAGATATTGAAAAGGTTGCTCCTGGTGCTTGTGTGTATGACGGTTCTTATAACTTCCGTCAGTCACGAAGTTCTTCATCTCAATCTGTTCACTCATGGGGCGTTGCTATTGACTTCGATGCAGGTAATAATACAATGAAGATGACAGCTCCTAAAGCACGTCTTTCACAAGACATTTATAAACCTTTCTTTGACATCCTTGAATACCACGGTTTCAACTCTCTTGGTAGAAGAGGAGATTACGATTGGATGCACGTTCAAGCAACCCATTGGGGCTAATAAAATTTTAGACAAAAAAACCCACTACTAATAATGTAGTGGGTTTTTTGTGATTATCTAATGAACTTTTCGTAATTATCACCTATTGTTTTGCCATCTTGTCCATATGGAATTCGCTTCAAAGACAAGATTGCAGTTTGCATTTCGTGAAGTAGTGCATTTATTGTGCTTCCATCATATTCTCCTGTCTCGATGGACTTTGACATTTTATTGATTATTGATAATGATTTGAAGTATTGATTCTTAAAAGAATCGTCAACCATTTCCACATCAGCACTTTCAATTACGAGACCATACTTTTCCTTATAGAACTTGGAAGCCTCAGCAAATACTTCTTTATCAGACTTTTCCGTCTTGGACTTTACAACCAAACTCTTGGAAGGCATTGCACTCTCATTGAGAGAACCACTCACTTTTTGAACTTTTACATTGTACTTGAACATAATCTTTCAATTATTTATCCCTCAATGTACATCACAAAATCAAACATGTCCTTAACTTTATTCTCATGTAGAGCACTCATGAAGTTTCTACGAACATAAGCCTCTGCATTATTGAAATCACGAAGCAGTCTTCCGTAAAAACCCTGAGACTGAGCAAGTGAAACCAACCAACTACGAACTTCTTTCTGAGTGAGCTTCTTCATGACACGGACATTATACAAAAATTCTAATCTTTTGTCAAGTTAATTTTGAAACTTTTTTCAATTATTTTTCATCATTTTCGTAACGAAAGCCATAAGTGATTTATTTTCAAGTAGTTCGACCAAATGGGATTTTTGAGGTTTTATTTGTAAATAGAAGTAGAGAACTAGGAAAACTGGTCGCTCTAAACAAAACAAACATAACAAAACAAACACGAAACACACATGGTAGTAAGTCTACCAAACACAAACATAACACAATAGAAAGACACAATAACTATGGAATTCAGTAATCCAATGATGACGATGCCTGTCACTACGGCAGGAGATGCTTACGGTAACGGTAACAACGTATGGAACAACCCATTTATGTATTTGATATGGCTTGCCATTTTCAGACAGGGTGGGTTCTTCGGAAACGGCACAGACCCTAATGTTGCAGGTCAAACATTAAACTCTGCACAGGTTGATGCCATCCGTGATACAGTTGCTCAGATTCATTCCGATGTAAACTGCGGTAATGCAAATGGTATGAGAATACTCGACCAGATTGCTAATGATGCTAGAGCACTTGGCGTTGCTATAACTGATGTAAGCGGAAACATTTGTGATGCTAAAACTGCTATCCTCGGAGCACTCACTAACATCGCATTCCAATCCTCACAGGAAACAGCAAGTATTGTTGCTGCTGTAAAAGATTGTTGCTGCGCTACACAGAATAAGTTAGACATGCTCGGATGCAGTATTGAGAAGGGTATTCTCAATCAGACCATCGCAATGAACAACGGCTTCACTACATTAGGTAATGGTATCAGTAACTTGGGCTTCCAACTCGCTCAGCAAGACTGTGGTATCAAACAGTTGATTGCTAGTGAAGGTTGCGCCACAAGACAGTTGATGCGTGACCTCCATACAGAAGATATTATCACCCAGAAGAATACGCAAATCGCTGACTTGCAGGGTCAAATCTTCAAGTATTCACAGGCTGCTCAGACCGCTGAGATTATCAACGCTCTCAAGACAACTACTACCACAACTACTACACCCTAACCTATAACTGAGGGAGTGTGAGAATGTTAGAGTTCTCCACTCCCTCTTTTGCATAACCAATAGAAAGGAAATAAGGAAATATGATACCTACTCAACCTTATTCACCACATCCATTATTGCCTATACCTCCTATGCCTGATGATGTTGTAAAAACAATCAGAAAACATGTAGATGATAGACTTGATGAAGTAATGGCAGGTAAAGACGAGAAGTTATACCACGAATTTGAGAAATATATTTGTCACATCCTTGAAAAGCATAAGAAAACTTGCTACAAGCATGATGACGATGAAAGTCTTACTTATAAAAAATCACCAATGGAAGCACTTTACTGCACTCTTCACAAACATCAGAAATGTATTCATGAAGGTAAGTCTATGATGGAAGTAGAACACGAAATTTGGAAAGAGCATGATTTATGCCCTGAAGAAAAACGAGTTCTCGCTTCTCTTCTCAGAGCAGACGGCCCTTACACTTTAGCAGGAATGATTGGTATGCCTTATGAAACTTATATTGAGTTCATGGGCAAACTAGGTGAACGCTTTGTAGATTAATAACTTAACCATAAATGTATTGGGGCTGACCAATAAAGGTCAGCCCTTTTTTATTACATTCTTTTATCGTTATTCTTCAAGTTTCTAAACTCTACCTTGAATGTTGTTTCAATCAAATCCTCTGTTCTAAATCTTCTAGGACTTTGATTTACATTTCCTAATGTCTCAGGGCATTCGTTGAAGAATTGGAAATAATGAGTTCCTTTATAACCCCACTTCTCTAATTCTTTTAGAATTTTATTAGCCTTTTCCTCATTGGTAATCTCAGGGTGAATTGTAGTTCTTGTCTCAAACGGAACATTATTACTAATCATGTATTCAAGTAACTGTTCCATATGCCATCTAAGCATACTGTTACCGTGGAACTTCAAGTATTCATTAGGAAGGTCAGGGTATTTGTAGTCCAAGGCTACATAATCTATCAATCCGTCCTCAATCATCTCAATAACCAAGTTAGGATTAGAACCATTAGTATCTACCTTTACCTTGAACCCTTGCTCTTTACACCACTTCGCACTGTCAATTAGATAGTCTCTGTGGAGGGTACATTCACCACCACTGAATACTACATAATCAATGAGATTCTTACGAGAGAGAAGATAATCCTTTATCTCTTGTGGGTTTAACTCAGGAAGTTGCCCTTTCCATAATTGAACATTATAACAATAGCCACATCGGAAATTACATCTGCTGCTAAACAGAACACAAGATGTATAACCTCTCATGTCAATCATGGAAAGTTTCTCCACACCACATACTTTACTAAACACATTACTCATACTTTTCTCTTTATTAGAATTCTTGTATAAAGTGCTTTTCTATCGAGAACAGGGCCTCTTGTTCTCAAAACTTTGCCACTTTTTTCTTCGTATTCTGCATTTTCACCACAGATAAATCCGTTCACATAATCACTTTGAGAAAACCTATTGAAAATTCCTACAATTTCAAATAAATCCTCTCTCTGCCTATCAATGTAAGTAACAGGAACTCCCATCAGACCATCATAATCAACAGGGATGTCTTTACTGTTTTTCACATGAATAGCATCCAAGTTATCATACTTAGGATAATCTTTTTCATTATAATGACATACAGGTTCAATTCCTTTATTATCTTGTGAGATGTCAAAGTTAGTATACCACCTTACACCATCCACTCTGATGTATTTTACACCTTTTTCATCTATTCTACTTGCCTTTTCACTTAAAGGATAATCATCAGGAACTCTAAACTCCCTGTCACCACTATGTATTGAGACACCAAGTCTCACCTCATTTCTCTTGAAATATGGAAACACTTCCTTTGTCACCACTCCTTTATTCGTTCCAAGAGTAATGAACTTCTTACCGTGTTCCATAATCAACTTCAAATGTTGTCTGAATAAAGAGAATGGAGGATTAGTAACAACTATATCACATTGCTTCAAAAACTCAATACATTCTTCACTTCTGAAATCTCCATTACCTTTCATTACAGTTAGTTGCATTTCATCTTTATTGATGTCCTCTAATGTACCATGAGGATAAGAAGTACAGATAAGACGCTTCAACCCTAACTTATCAAAATTATCAAAGAAGTATTTTCTAAAATTAGAATAGTGGTCGTCACAGTTGCAATATACAGTTTTATCCTTGAAGAAATGAGTATAATACTTCATTTCTTTTTCAATATCTTCATACGAAGTATAAAATTCATCTGCCTTTCTTCTTTTGGCATCATTTAATGTATTTCTAGTTCCCATTATTCGTATCTATCTAACTCCAAGAATTTACTAATACTCAATGCAAACACTTCACAACCATTACGCTCAAAGTGTGCATCTTCGTGATAGTGACCGTTGAACCAATACTTAGGATTGAACTTGGCAATGATTTTATCAATGTTCTCACGTTCTTCCTCAATAGTTTCTTTCAAACCCTTGGGGAATTTCTTGTTAGGTTGCCAGAAGTCACCCTCTTTCTCACGGATTGCCCAGTTCTCTACAAAGTGTGACTTCATACATTCAGGAGGTGTCGGCCCACTATGAGCAAATACTCCGTAAAATTCAGATGCTTCCATCTTATCATACAAATCATACTTCATGTATTCGTCATCCCAATAAGTGAAGCCTAATACACGATGTCTACCACTTCTGTCAATGGAGATAGAACCAGGAACTACGAGATAACGCTTACCATTATGACTAATAACAGTATCGCCATCTCTTAAACAATGGATATTATCAAACCAATCCCACAACTTACTATCTTCTGCGTACTTGGAAGGGTCATCATGATTACCTCTGAATACCCATACATCATTGTTGTTACCCTTTGCCCACTTATCCAATTCCTTCAACCACTTTACATCACCATAAGGCTTATAATCACTATCTTTGTAATCATACCGATAAAATCCTACACCAATGTCTCCAAGGATGATGATGTCTGTATTCTCGAAACCACCACACTTATCAACACTATCAAAAAATCCTTTGTGCTCCTCTTCATCTCTAAGGCAACCATGAATATCACCACAGAGTAAGCACATGTCATGTTTAAGTTCGTATTCCATAATAAAAGAAAAAGGCGTAAAGTTTCCCTTACGCCCATTATACATTAGTTCTTATAAATTGTCAACCGTAAGTGTAATAAATGTTACCATTTTTTGCTTGAGTGAAATAAATCTGTACATCGTTAGCATTCATCTCACCGTTTGATTCTTGGACAGTATCAATTACGAAATTCTTCCATTCATCTTTACCTCTCCAATTATCATTAGCCATCTCAAGCACTTGTTCAAAATCGTAGTCAGTTACATCTTCACCACAAACTTCTGCCCAACCATCGAATACCTCTTTTTCGAGTGTCTCCAATTGAACATACTTATTAGCAAAGTCAATGTCTGCTTCTTCGATATAGCCACCTCTCTTAATCCAAGAAGGGCCGTGAGCATCAGCAATCTCTCTTTCCTTACCATAAATGTCAGAAGGATTGTTATGACCATTGATTACGATTTGTTCGCCATCTACCATCTCATAGACAATAGGACTGTCAATTGCAGCTTGCTCTAATACGAGATTGTACTTTTCCTTGAGGTATTCACTCACCTTATCGAATGCCTCTTGCTCAGAAAGAACTTTTTTAGATTTTACTACAAATGATTCTTTAGGAGTTGCACTTTCCGTCAATACTCCACTAACCTTTAGAATTGTAATATTATACTCAAACATAACCATTAATAATAACTTGTTCCACTTTGAGGTTTACCATCCCACAATGTTGCATACATGTAAGATTTGATTTTGCAACCAGGTCTTCCACTCCAATCAGAAATCTTTCTTCTAAATGGCTGAGCACCTTCTACAGGTTCAGGAGTAGGAACACATGTGTAATGTCCCCAATGCTTACCATCTTCCTTTCTCTGTGACTTTACCTTTATCAATGTAACAGAAGTATCTGTCATTTTCAACACTTTGAAGAAATCAATATTGGTCTGCTCATAACCCCAATCAGCTACAAAGTATTGTGGCTCAGCAGTTTGTGTGGGCTATTCCTTTACCTTATTCTTTGAACCAGCAGGTCTACCTCTTCTCTTAGCAGTAGGCTTATTGAAAGAAGCTCCACCTTGAGTATTCCCTGTTGTTACATTACTTGGCTCTTCATTGTCAAATCCACTTACTGAGAATTCTTCTACAACCAAACCATACTTCTGCTCATAGAAATTTGCCACCTTGTTATACAAAGTGTTCTCATCAAGTTGTGACTTGCTCTTTACTACAAGATTTTTATTAGGGAGTACACTTTCCGTCAATACTCCACTAACTTTTCTAATTTCAACTTTATACTCGAACATGTTGAAATTATTTATTCAACTGTACTGAGTAATCTGTTGTGAAATCTTAGATAATCTCCTACTGTAATGCCATTATCAAAACATAAAGTATTGAGCATGTTTGTGATTCTCTCTCCCTTGGTGTATCTCACCCCCTTTGGAATCTCTTTATCTGTCAAGAAATCCTCACACTTCTTCACCCATCTGTTAATCTCATCGTAACCAATAGGCTGCTCACTCTTCTTATAGATACCATATAACTCCGCAAGTTCAGTATACTTCTCTAAGTATTTCTCTTTCAAAGCCTTCCATCTCTTGTTGATAATGGCATAAGGAATACCTGCAACATAGAATACATAACCCTCTACTTCACAACCCTTTACATCAATCTTTCCATTGATAAGAGACTTGGAACTCTCAGCCAATTTGTCAAGTAGATTAGGAATATCTGACAATTCACAATTCTTGGGAATGTCAACTACTGTATCAATGTCCTCAGTAGGAATCATCTCATCAATGAGGTAACACTTAAAACCTTTGTCAGCAGTAATTGTAAAGTACGTCTGAAGTTCTTTCAAAACGAAGTCAACATCCTCATCTTCAACATTACCCTTGAACTTACGAATAACAACAGCACCCTTTTTGCCCATACGAACCTTATGATACTTGGTAGCTACTATGGTAACAGTATTGTCAGCATCATAGTATTCTTGAGGAGCATAAATCAACTCACCCTCAAACTCAAAAGCACCATACTTACGCTTCATCTTCAAAAGTTCCATGAGCATGTGCGTCTGTAAGTGTTCTACAAGAGCTTGGTGACTAGGTTCTCTGCTAATGTTATCATACTCACCTCTTGCAGTTTTGATAAGGATTCTGTTATCATCTCCTACCTTGACTGCAAAACATTGACCATCAATCTTTTCAGTAACTCCACCTCCAATACCAAGGGTAAGAAGGTGAAGTTCCTTACGGTTATCAATAAGTCGTGGTTTGAATTGAGTTCTCAAACGCTTACGACTTACCTTATTCATCTTTATTGTAGAAATTTTATTCATTTGCAATCATCTTCTAATTGTTCATTCCACCACTCTTTGATTTCAGAAGGATAATCAAAACCTTCACGTTCCATTTCATCAATGTATTCCTTAACAATGAAGTCAATCCTATCGAAGAGGGGATGCTCAGGGTCACTAATCAAAGACCATACATCCATTACATTTCTGAAACTGTGTCTTACATCAATTACATCAAGAAGAATGTACAAGATTTCTTCAGGGTCATTTGTAACGAGTTTCTTTTCAATAGTCTTGACAGTCTTATTGATACGTCCATTCTTACCCTCATAAGAACGAGTCATTCGGAACAACCCATGTCTCTGGTCAAAGTACAGACGGTCAAAGTAAAGAACTGTGCCATCCTCATTTGTATGAACAACAGTATCCTTGTACTTGGAGATAGCACGAATAAGACCATTACGTGTAGCAGATTTCCACGGAGTATCACCATCTGTCATCATTCCCCATTCTGCCATACCTACATTTTCCACAGGCATCAAATCAACCTGTACATAACGGTCAGTACGCTTGCCATCCTTATCAAAGATAGGGAAAGGTATGCTGTGAATGTCTAAACCTTTAGAATAATTGTATTCAGGAAGTGTTACATACAAATCGTTCAAACGCTTGGTAATCCCTTCCTTATCCAATCCTAAACGTCTCATCGCTACATTTACATCAAATGCAATGTCAATGTCTCCACAACTTTCACGAACTAAGAATGAACCACAAGGTACATACTCTCCAATTACCAAACCAAGGGCTTGATAGATATGTTCTCTCAGAACTTCATAAGTAGTTTCCATTTCCTCCTTATGAATTCGTCCTACTGTCTTTAGTGCTTTGCCTCCCATAAAATTGTATCGTAATCTGATTCGTTAATTTCGTTAGTCTCCATGTGTCGCCATAATCCTACCACAGTGAGTCTGTGTTCGTCAAGCTCAAACTTACGAGGATGTCCTGCAAATTCTCCCAAAGTCTGTACTATCTTTTTGAATTTCTGTTTACCAAATATCTTATACATCTGTCCTTGTGTCCAATCGACAGTTTCAGTCTTGTAAAGCTCTTGGTAACGGAAGTAATCTCCTTCCAACACAATTACCCATTCGTTAGGTATTCCGTATAATACTCCTGTAAATTTCATGGCACAGTTATTATACTACAACTCCTAATCTCTGTCAATACTTTTTTGAAGAAAAATAAAACCCTCCATCTCAGGAGGGTCTATTATTACATTCTGTTATCGAGGTTTAGTAATCAGCAACCACAAGAGCATTGACAACCCTTGACCTTAAAGAACTCACGCTCAGCGAATTCTGACTTCTTACCAACATTGAATGAATTAACATTACGATAGTAACCCATTACACGAGAGAATACCTCACAACGCTGTCTCTCACCCTCATACTTACTTAAAAATTCTTTCTTGCCCATAATTGTATAACTATTTACATGCTACTTTTTGCTATTTCTCTTTTATTATTTCTGAATTTCTGTTGAATTTCCTTATTCATTGTCGTAGCATCAATGACTTATGAAAAATCAACAATTTCTAATCTTTTTTTGGCATACTCAGTTTGAGCTTCTGATAGTTCAATGCCTATGTAACTCATACCCAAGTTCTTACATGCCATTCCTGTTGTCCCTGTTCCACTAAAAGGGTCAAGTACAACCATTCCCTCTTTACCGTATAATGACAATAACTTCTCACACAACTCTGTGGAATATGTGCATTTGTTCAAGTCATTAGTTCCATCGTTATTCTTTGCTTCAATGAAGTTGTAATAACACTCATAAAACTTCTGTCCATGATGACTAACACTCTTCACAGCCTTGTTTGTAGTGAATGTTTTTATCTCATCCTTTCTACAGAGAACAAACACATGCTCCCAAATTCTTGTCAACTGAGTGGCTGATACATTATTAGGAATAGCACTTCTTTTCTTCCAACAAATGTCATCTGCCATTGTGAAGCATGTATTCCTAAAGATGTCTGCTAATGTCAAATACATACATTCTGTGTTCATTCCACCATAGTTCATGTTCCATAAGATTACTCCATTAGGTTTCAATACACGCTCAAACTCTTTGAAGTATTGAAGCATCCACTCAGAGTATTCTTCATTCGTCATTGTATCAAGTCTGATGTCATAACGAACAGTAGGATGTCCCTTTGTGTTCTGCTTTCCTAATGTTGCTCCACCTTTTTTATTCGTATTATAAGGAGGAGAGGAAAGAATGATGTCGATAGAATGGGAGGGGTGGTTTTTCAACCACCCCAATGAATCACAGTTATGAAGTTGAAGATTCATTATGCCTTATTGGGGTCAATTTCATCAGCATGTTTTGCCATCAACTCCTTGTCACACAACGGACAGAACTCATGGATACCAGGGATTCTGCCATGCTTAGGACATGTGGAGAATGTTGCTGTGAAAGAAACATAAGGAAGTCTATAGTTGGTGAGAACTTTACGAAGAAGAACTTTACATTCCTCTGCTGTTACATCCTCATCATTATAAATGTGGAGAACCGTACCACCTGTATATGCCTTCTGTAAGTCATCCTGTAAATCCAATACTGCAAATACATCATCGGAGAAATCTACAGGAAGTTGTGAAGAGTTGGTGTAATAAGGAGCATCAGGGAAACCTGCCTGAATAATGTCAGGATAACGCTTAATGTCTTCACGAGCAAATCGTGTAGTAGTACCCTCAGCAGGGGTTGCTTCCAAATTCCACAATGCCTTACCTGTTTCCTGATAACCTACCATTCGCTCATTCATCCACTTGAGAATATCCAATGCCATCTTCTGTCCACGTGGGTCAGTAATGTTATACTCATCATTGGTGAAATTACGTACCATCTCATTCATACCATTTACACCAATCGTAGAGAAGAATGTATCCAAGGTACGAACATATCTGCGAGTGTAAGGATAAAGACCACGAAGATTCATCTCCTCTACAAATGCACGCTTCTTATCAAGAGTAGAACGTGCCATGTCCATCAACTGTCCAAGACGCTTATAGAGAGCCTTCAAATCTCCCTTGTAAAGATAACCAAGACGAGCCATGTTAATAGTTACTACACCAATAGAACCTGTCTGTGCATCAGAACCAAAGAGACCACCACCACGCTTTCTAAGTGCCTTACGGTCAAGCTGCAAGCGACAGCACATACTTCTTACGTCATCAGTAGAGTAAGCACTTTCATCACGGATAGTGAGCTTACCGTTTTCATCACGGAGATACTGAGAGCCAATGAAGTTCTGGAAATAGGTAGAACCATAGAGAGCAGCATTCTCAAAGAGGAATTCATACTCAGGATTATCCCATTCAAAGTCCTCAGTAATGTTTACGGTAGGAATAGGGAATGTGAAAGGCTGTCCTACGCAATCACCCTCAGAAAGAACCTCATAGTACATCTTAGAGATAATCATCATCTCTTTCTTGAAGTGTTCATAAGTGAGGGAATAGAGAATAGTTTCCTCATCACTTTCAAAGTCATTGAGACGCTTACGTGCTTCTGCGAACAATCTATTCCAACCCTCATTATTAGTATCAGTTTCGCTCTCACAGAACTCACGATAATTACGAACAAAATAAGGTTCTTCACCACGCTGAGGAGCAAGATACTTCATATGATTAGGAACAGTCATGTCAATAGTAACATTGCTGAAAGGAGACTGACCCCATCTGCTAGGAACATTGAGATTATAGACAAATGAAAGTAGAGCTTTCTTTACATCACGTTCATCAATACCCTCTACTGTCATATCAAAAAACACATAAGGTGCAAGGAGAGTATCGAATGAGGAGAAAGCCTGAGCACCTGCCCACTCACTCTGTAGAATACCTACGAAATTAGCCATCTGACCTAGTGCTTCACGGAAATGCTTGGGTGGCTTAGAAGATACACGGCTTACAACACCATTGAAACCTTCCTGAAGCAAACGCTGCAAATCATGTCCACAACAATAAGCTCCAAGAATGTCAAGGTCATGAATGTGATAATCGCCATTACGGTGAGCATCGCCTTCCTTCTTAGTGTAAACCTTATCAAGCCAATAGTTAGCAATAGCTTTACCTGCGAGATTATTCACAAGCCCTGCTGCACTATAACCTGTATTAGCATTAGCATTGATACGCCAATCACTCTTGTTAATATACTCTTCAACTGATGCTACGCAATCCATCTTCGTAGCACGAGCAGAGTCCGCTTTAATTACATCTTGTAGTCCTTCAATCATAACTGTGTAATGTGTAATCTTTACTTACTGCCTTTCATTATACGGCAGTTCTATTCATTTGCATGATTTTCAGATAAATTTCACTCATAATCTTTTGAGTGTTTGAGGATGATAAATAATACACAGAATGTTTAAGTGTTTTAAATTTATTGATGACATGATGAAGCAGCTCAATGAAGCTGATGAAATGCCTATGGATGATGATACTGAAATGGGTGGTGATGATGCTGCTATGGAAGACCCTGCTGCTGAGGGAGATATGGATATAGAAGGCGGTGAAGCCCCTGTTGAAGGTGCGGAAAGTAACCCTGCTTCAAATCCTGAATAGATTGCAGAAGTAGATAACGGTACGTTTATTTCTGACCTTGGTAATGCAGAAGTAGCAAAAACACTTCTCAAAGCAGTAACAAAAGCATTGCCAAATGAAATTATACCTCCTCAATTTGAAACTGTCACAACTGATAACGCTAATGCAGTAATTCAATACGCAAAAAATCTTCTTCAACTTGATGGTACTGATGAAAGTAATCCATATGAAAATATGACTTACGATGATGCTCTCAAAAATGCTTGAGAAAAAGCTTGACAATTTTAGATTCATGAGATAGAATTGGGCTATGAGAAATCATAGCCCTTTTTATTGTCTAATACCTGGCTCATTTCGTCCTCCTCATCAAGGACATTATGAGATGATAAGTCATTACCAATCTCTTGCTAGTGAGGCAGGAGGTAAGGTGATTGTAATGGTGTCTAAACCATCTAAGAAGAATGAGAGATTGACAGGGAGTGGACAGGTAATTACTCCACAGTTTGCTAAGGAGAAGTTACATGAAATGTTTGGAGATAGTATTGAAGTAAGAATCTCTGAGCAAAGCCCTGTACGTGATTGTTATGAATTTGGTTCTGAGATTACGGAGGGAACTGTAATGTTTTGCTGTGCGAATAAGGATAAGGATATTGAGAGATTTGATATGATAAAGGATTACTATAAAAAGAAAAACCCCCACATTAAAGTGGAGGTTAGTCCTTTTGAGATTAAGACACAGATAAGTTCTAGTGAGATTAGAAGTAATATGTAATATTATCAGCAGTATGTCGCCCTTCTGCACCCTACCATTCGATAAGGTCATATGATTTATTTTTATCAGTGAAAGTAAACCAATACATGATATAATCACCTGCACTAAAAGCCTAATTCAACTACAATTGACCTGTACTCATAGGTATTGAACATTTCTTAGCATCCTGTGGTATGTATTTTACTACTTGTGTCTAATTACCTTTTTCATCCTATTCAGTTACAATGGTCATTTTTACTAAAATGTAATTGATAGCCAAATTTGTCATATCTTTATAATGAATGTTACATTTTACACTGAAATATTTGTAAGGTGCTACATTCTTTACTTGGTATGAATAATCCATAGCTTGATTCGACTTCAATTTTACGTCTAATTGTGGAATGATTTGGTCACATGATGTATCATTTACATCCCAACCACATTTATATATTGAACTTGAAACATTATCAGTATTAGCCGAATGATAATCAATAGTCATCGTATATTTGCCAGGTTTTCTATATGGTATACTGACACTAAAGTTTGAACGAATGTTGGATTGATATACTTCTTTACCTTGCTAATCATACAATTTACAAATTGCATCATTAGTATCTAAAATTTCAGATGGTGATAAGATACCTTTCACGTCTATTCTCATATAGTCATAAGCACTCTAATAATTGGAGGAAACTTCTATATTTTTTTCTTTTAAGAAAGATTTAACATCTGTCAATTTTGTTGCAGTCCAAGTATCATCAAGGGTCTAAACACATGGCTAATAACGGAAGATTTTAGCATTTGTGTCAATGTCAGTATAACGACAACCTTTGAAAAGAATCTTTAGTTCATTATCATCTACTGAATAATAATTGGCATCCTTACCATAACTATAATATACATCATTAGTGTTATTTGGAGAAGTCCATTTATATGCTTTCTTTATATTATAAACACTTGTGTTTATCAATTCATAACCGTTTCTTTGAATATTATCTTTATCGAGATACACTTTAGACGATGAAATGTTTTCATTTGTGGTGTCAATATTCAAAAAGTCTTCATATAAAGTAAGAGGTGTTCTAGTGATACAATATCTTCTAGGATATTGTTCTTTTCTTTTATATATTGAATCTTTAGAATCGTATCCTACTGCACTAATATCAGAAGATTTCAAATCAATTATTCCATTCTAATCTGCTTCATATGCATAGTTTGTTTCTAATCCAAACTAACTAATAGGTAAATCAAATGAACCATCAATGTTTGGCGTAAATGATTTAGTTCCACATAAAATTTCCAAACCTCTTTCTGAGTTATCTTCGGAAAGATTTATTAGCCCTTTCATATATGGATAAAATCTATTACCTATCTTTTTCAAATATGATACAAAATTACTAATGGTAAGTCTAGGTACAGGATAATTGTATGTATAATAATTGTTCTAAACTCCATCAATAACTTCTTTATACATTCTAATATCTTGTCTCTGACCAACATACTTATTCATTGGAATTATATGTCCAATCTCAACCTTATAAATTCCATTAGGAATGCTTTCACAAGAAATTTTCTAACTAAAGTATCCATCGGTCGTTGGTTTATAATCATCAAAAGGTATCTTTTTATCGACAATATAACTTATAACCTTTTCAGGATTTTTAGTAGACATTTGTGAAACACGATATAATACATCACCTCGCTCAGGTTCATTTGTTATCCTCCAAGAAGTTTCCATCTTTTTATTGTTTATTGAAACCATTGGCTAACTCACATTACCTACACTTGTGTATAATAATGTGACAGAAGGAATTTCTGCAATTTCAGAACCCTAATACACGTTGCTCTAATACATATCATCAGAACTTTTACATATTTCCTTTACTTCAACACTAAATGTATATTCTCCATTTGGTATTTCCCTAAATGGAATTTTAGTCTAATAATATGTTTCTGAAATTTTATCTTCTTTGCCATTCTAATCAGTTATAATAACCTCTTCCGTTTTAGGATTTTCAAAGTTAAGGTCATATGTTATCAATAATGGCTATAATTCTCTGAAATCATCAGCATGTTTTATATCAATACCACTGTTTGAATCATCATATTTGCTTGTTGTCAAATGCAATTTTGCATATTGCAAATGGTTAGGACAAGTGTCTTGTGGCAAGCAATATCTGAATATAATAACTTTGTCATCATTTTTACACTATGTTATTGGTGAAGATTGTGGCACTTCTAATTTATCAGGTTGAATACTTTCACTTGTCTTTTTATATACATACTGAGATACTCCTGATACACCATTGATACCTGTAACCTACATGTATATTTTGTAAATACCTGTCTCCAAGTTTTCCTTTATACCATTTACTACATTGTAAATCTTAAAACTTCTTTGATTCTAATTTCTCTAAATGTTTGAAACCTCAACATCATCAGGACTACAAACTTTGTAACATTTTGGTATCCAATTACTTTCAATGTTTACATTTTTCTAATCAAATGAACAACTAAAACATGTATATTTTCTATTAGGTTCATTCTCCTTTTCTTCAACCTATTCAACAATATCCACATTCAAAGCAATAATAGGTACATCTGACCAATTCCATATTATACTTTCTTCATTTACAAACTCATCAGCATAATCCTAAGAAATATAATCGTCACTTATATAGACAATCTAATCCTATCCATAAATCTTTTTCCAATTCTTTACAGCGACTACAATCAAACTATCATCTCTTTTATCATTGAGAACAAAACTACTTCTATTCTAATTTGAAACATTTGCACTCTTCAAATTGTACTAAATGCCTAAATCGTAAAATGATTTATAAACGAGTTTATAAGGGATATATATTGTGACTCTATCATCGAAAGAACTATAAAAAGTGATTGCAATTTTTGGTAAAACTCTAACATCATCTGTCAAATAAACATTGAGTTTATCCACATTAAATGTATGTTTTACAATTTTCCAATTCTACTAATTGAAAATACCTAAAGAAGATGATGCTGAGTACAATTTTTTGATATACGTATCAGAAGTATTATCACCCCAATCAATTTTTACTTTGATAATTTCGACACCTTTAATCGAAGTATCGTTATTTTGAAAAACAACACCATCAAAATCGAGAATGAACTCATCGTTATTGAAAATCTCAATAACACCTTTCATTATATTTTGTGTTTGACCATTTAGATAATCGGTCAATTGGTATTTTTTGACAATCTGTGCAGCACTCATATTTTTCTTTTACTTATTTTACAACAAATCCCTTTGGTTTTTTATATCCAAAAATAGCATATGGTGTATACATACTAGAATCTGTATAATTGGAGTCCTACCAAAATCTTTGTAATTTACTCTTTGAACTTGATTCATTTGTTACTTTTGTTCTTATACTTGACGCATTCTATTCAGACCAAGAATATGTTTTATTTTTATGGAAAGTAATCAAATACACAACGCCTTCCTCATACTAGTAATTATATAACTTAGGGAAGAACCATTCATATTTCTAATTATTGCCATAATTACCTGTATTACGAGACACACATAACGGTGTTGAATTTTCAAGATAATAACTAATATCTGTTGGTATTACGTTACCTGCTGTTGTCTATCCCTCAATCACATTCTGACATTTTCTTATTACACAATATACATCACTAAAAGCCTAATTTGGGTCTTTCTTTATACTCAAATAATTTAACCCATCCATTTTAGTATCTGTTGAGTTTGGTACATATGTAAACGCAGATATATTTTTATCTACTCCACTAAAAGTTGAACTAGCCATTGCATCATGTTCTTTCTAACATTCCTAATTATATTCTATTGATAAAACATCTAACAACTAACGCAACTAGCATAATTCCTATTCAAAAAGAGAGTTACCACCTCCACCACCGATAATCGAACTTATTTTTAGTAACTAAGATTCAACATAATCCTTAGATGCTATTGTATTTGTATTAACAGATATCTTTGGATTTTTATCTGAGTTAGATGTATCTACAATTATACCTGTTCCTTGAACAATAGATTGAATACCATCACCTCCAGTATCATCATCACCCGAACCAGAAGCTTCATTAGTTATGGAAGTTGGTACATAAATGTTATAATCAAGAGTTTGACCTTTCCATGTACCTGTCTAATGTTTTATTCTGGCAGTTCCTAAATGAATGTTTAGTGTATATGGGTCAATATATAACTGTGTTTTTATATTATTTGCTATACCTGGTGAGTTTATATATACATAGTTCAAATCATTTGAATTAGAAATCTAATTCTATACAGAATTTATAGAACCGTAACTTTTACCTCCAAGATATAAGTCTGAAGGATAAACATCTGAACTTTTTATATTGACATCTTTTTCACTCATAATTATACCTTGGTTATCTTAACAATAATATCAGCAGAAAGCGAATGGAATACTTCTATTACGCATCTTTCATTTTCTACAACCGCAACTTCATATTTCACATCATCTTCACTTATTTCAGGATTCATTCTCTTACCATAACAAATTGACACATCACCATTATAATTTTCATCAAAATTGTTGATAACAATATATGTACTAGAGCCTATTTCAGGATTACTAAACCAGAATGTATATTCAGGTGCTCCCTTTGGTACAAATTCAATGAAACCTTTCTGTTGTTCCATATCAATATCAAACTCAGTTTCTTCTGAAAGTGGAGTTGCATCTATTGGTGTATTAGTATCAGTATCGTCATTTACAATATCAGGCTAGTAAACAGCATCTCCTGTTATAACTTCACCTTTAGCGTCATATGCTACTGAACACGATGAATGAACAACAATATCTAATAATGAATCCTTGGTGTGTAAGAATTGAACGATACCTCTATAATTTGGTGGTACTATTAGTACAGGTTGGCAATAATTTCCATCTTCTGTGTACCATCCATAATACAATACGAAGTCTTGAGACGCTCTTGCAAATCTACGCCCCTAATTAGTAAACTACTTACCATTTTCATAAACATATGGAAGACCTGTATTATCAACAACCACGTTAGTTATTGTGCCAGGTACAGGATTTTCAAAATAAATGTATTCTTCTGTATATCCACCACCTGAGTTGATTTCAAGAAATCCTTGTTTATTTTTCAAATCAATAATTGTAGTTTCAGCGTTATTTACAGTATCAACAACTCGGTCTTTACCAACTATTAACTAACCTGATTCATCAAAACATGCAGCTAATGCATAAGGTGCTATTTCATTTACAACAACTTCTTCAAATCCATCAGGAGGATTGACTGGAACATCAGGTGTTCCACCTCCACCCTGTCCCCACTAAGGGTCTTGTTTAATGGCAACAATAATGTCATCTCGAATGAGTTCATAGTTCATTCGTATGTTCATTGTTTTTTCAACACCATTTTCGTCCTTATATTTCTTATATCCAACAAATACCATTTCGTCAGGTTTTGTGTTTCTTTCAAATTCAGAAAACTTTTTACGTGATATTGCTATTGGAACGCATTTACTAATAACCATTGTATAAGTTATTTATCAAATGAAAAAAGGACATCCTTTATGGATGTCCCTATATTTTACTTTCTTATCGTTATCAGATACTCTTGTAACTTCTTAGGTCTGTTACTCAAGTTTCTACTACCTCTAAACACATTGTAGTCAATCTCTTGCAAATTGGTTATCAATCCTATCTTTGCCAATTCTGCTACCATGTCCTTGATAGGTAGATATGCTTCGCTTGAATAACTAAGCAACACATACTTGCTATCCACATTCTCAATGTCTTTGAGCAACTGCATTACTCCTTCTACCCTCTTGTTGTAGATGCTTCTGTTCCAATCATTAGGAATGCCACTTACCTTACTAATCTCCTTGGGACATCTACACTCTGCTATCGCATTGAGCATGAAATAGTTAGAACCATAAGGATGCTGATTATAAGGAGGGTCAATGTAAGTAATGTCAATACCTTTCGCTTGCTCCACAATCTTTGTATCTTTTACTACACTTGAAGCGTCAGCACAGATAATGATGTTCTCTGTTTCGTTAGGGCAGAATACAGGGAATTGTGGGTCAATCTTTCCACAAATACGTTGAAGAGCATTCTTACCCTCACCACCAAACTGTCCAATGCCTTGCTTATTCTTATAGAAACCCTTGAACACACCACTTGTATTAGTATGAACAGAAGCCTCATAAATGAGAGGAGCAATTACTAGGTCAGCAACCTCACAAGGTTGTTCTTTCAAAACCTCAAGGTAACTATCAATCAAAAGTGCATTCTCACGAGTATAGAAACAACGCTCACCTCTCTGAATGTTATTATCATCTTTAGGTGCATAGTTCTCACATACCCATCCCTCAACTAAAGGTCTACTGAGAACTTTTTCCTTCAAATAATCAAAATACTCTCTGTCATCCTCTTCATTACGAAGGAATACTCTATTGAGAACCATACTGTAATACTCAAGGTCATTGGCAATAATCTTCTTAGCACCATGAACCTTAGCCAATCTACTTACAATACCACTACCACTAAAAAGGTCAAGGAATGTATAATCCTTTATACCAATTTGATTGAGAGAACGCTCAATGAAAGGAAGGATTTTACGCTTGTTACCAATATAGGTAATAATTTGGTCTTTAAGATAATCCATAATTAGCGTGGATAACGAATAGATGCAAGGTTGATTACAGGAGGAGGAGGGGGAAGTTCATCATCTTCACGATTGATAGGATGAATTATCTCTGTTACCTCATCAAGACTTGTTACACACTTGTTTTGCTCAAACTCATTGACAACATTAGTAGCATCTGCTCCTAAGATGCAGTTCTGACGAATCTTGTCAACAATACCCATGCACTTCTCAAAATCTTCCTCAATGTCAAACCACTCAAAGACAAACTTATCATTCATCCAAGAGTTGACAACCAACTTACCACTCTGTGTAATTACAATGAAGAACTCAATGTCATCATTCCAAGGGCAATGATACGTCCATACTTTGTCAAGTTCTGTAAGAGTGGGCTTACCAAAGAATACCAAACTCTTCATCTCTGATGCAGACTTCACTACATCAAATACCTTGAACTCACCTTGCTCAAAGAGATGTCCAATGTGGCATACAAGTTCCGTAGCACGGACAAACATAGCATCACGCTCACGAATCCAAGCATGCAAATCTCTCTCAATCGTTCTTGCCAACTTCTCCTTCTTAGGAAGCTCCATGAACATTCCACATGAGCAGAACTCTTCACGGTCATGGACAAGTAGTTCTCCACTCTGTCCACATGTTCCCTTAGTCCCATCACTATGATGTGTAGCAGGACTGTAACACATACAATTCTTACACTTCTTTTCCATACGTCTTATTATATATTAGTTCTGTAGTGAATTTCACACGAATTTCACAAAAATTTCAATAGGCTTTATGAGAATTCTAAAATACTTATCTTTGCCATGAACTCGCAAATCCTTACCATCGTCACCCTTTCTGAAACCTACAATCTTAAACTGATTAGGATTATACTTCGTAAGGAATGTCATAGGAACACCCATCACTCCCTTGTAATCCTTGGGAATGTCTGCTACCTTGCTTACTTCAATAGCATCGTAGTTGTCATACTTAGGATAATCAATCTCATTATAAGTCTTGGTAAGTTCGATGAAGTTTTTGCTACAAGGGTTTCCTATGTTAGTGAACCAACAAATGTTTCCCATCGAACGATACTTCTTACCAAACTCTTCCCTATACCTTGTCTTTCTAGGCTCATACCAACTAGGTACTTCAAACTCCATGTCACCACTATTGTGTCCTAACCACATCTTACCATCTCTGATAAGATTATACACTTCCTTGTAGGTAATCATGTTCAATGAACCTAACACAATGAACTTCTTATTCTCTGTGATTAGTTTGTTCAAGAATTCTCTAAAAAGAGAGAAAGGAGGATTAGTAACAATGACATCTACATTGCTCCAATCTTGGTCTCTAAAATCTTCACAAGAATGAGTTACATTATCATTCTCATTGAAGTACATTACAAAATGGCTATCGTCAGTATCACAAGGAAGATGAATTTTCTTTCCTATCAACTCATTAGTATAATGTTCAAGTTCATTGGAGATGTCACCCCATTTGGTATAGAACTCATCTTCTTTATTAGCCTTTGCTCTATGTAAACTACTATGGTCGTTCATTGCTTTTTAGAATTATGAATGTTATAATACGCTTCGATTGTAGTAATCAATTCTTCATGACGCTCATCCAAATCCTTACGCTCAGCCATCTTCAGGCACTGTACAGCCTTGTAGTACCGTGTCTCTTGGCTCATGCGAGAACCATTGCTTTCCATGATGTTGGCAAGCATGTCACACAACTTCACAAGGACAAGTTCAGGAGTGCTATGAATGAGCAAATCTGAAAGATAGGCTACCTTCCCACGCTTTTTGATTTTCTCTTGGTCATCATACCAATGGTCAGACATGTTCATGAGAGGAAACCTAATTCCAGACCAATCTTCTTTATACTTCAAGAGACGGAACATACCAATTTTGTAAATAGCATCTCTCTTTTCGATTTTGAAGTAATCACAAAACTTATCAAGGCTTTCTTCCCAAATGTCATGAAGCCATGCCACACAAATGTAATCATCAGACCCACCAAACTTCTCCACAAGTTCTGCAACCTTCTTAGGATGCTCAATGTAAGGAGTAACACCATCTGCACGAGTTTGTCCCTCATGGAAAAGTTCAGCCAAGTATTTCGCTGCTGTAATAGTCATAGTTAATCAATGGAATAAATTAGTTCGTAAGCAAGTTTGAAAAGTCGCTCTGCCTCCTCTTGACGATTTTCATCAATGACATCACGAAAATCACTCATGAGGTCTAAAAGAGCTATTACTATTTGGCTATTATTCATCTCTTTAGTAATCAAAGATTGTCTACGTAAAGGTTTACAAACTTTTTACCATCTTCGTCCTCGAAGAAATCAGCACGAGTTGCAAATTCGGATTCTTCATACAAATCCCCATCCGCACCACAAGTTTTGAATCCTACGAGAACAGAATTCTCAAGGTCTTCCTCAGACATTGTATTGAGGAAATTACGCAAATCCATCAAAGTGAAGTTCTTTATTTCTTTTACCTTTTTCATGACAAGAGAATTATACACCAATTCTCAATCATTGTCAAGAACTTTTTCAACAATTGGTGCTTTTCTTCTGAGATAATCTTTTTCAATCTCTTTTCTAACAACCCTTTGAAACTTCATTTTCTGACCTCTATTGTATTGACACTTTCTCCAATTGTCGCACTTCTTACACATGTTGAAATCATAGAAGTCACATTTTGTAGGATGACCCCACCTATCAATTCTCCCCCAACAAGCATCAGGGACATACTTTATCTTATGTCCCCCTCCATGCTTGCCATCTTTTTTACTTCTGCTCATCTATGTATCTTTTTCTCATCTGTTCCTTGTATTTCTCATTGAAACCTAGACTTCTCTTTCTAATCTCTCCCTTGAACCACAAGACTTCATACCATTTTATGTCTCGTTCTACCCCAAAATCATAGTCTGCTTCACCATCAGACCACAAAAAATGACATGAACCCTTTTCAGACTTAGGAACAAATGTAATTTTAACCTTGAAAGGATGTCTAATCTTTGCTTTCAAGGCTTCCAATAAACAATTGGAATAAAAATAACCTGATTCTTCTTTAGTCACCGTTCAATAACACCAAGTAGATGTAAATTGCAGCACTCAATGCTACAACCATTATTATAATTTCACTCACACTCATTTCAAATAGCATACCACAGAATAATTAGCGTAGTAATGAACCCTAGGATGTTAAATGCGAGAGAAATAATAAGAAGGTGGAGGAGCAATGAACGCTCCCCCTCATGTCGAGCTGCTTTTATGAACATATTCAATCTCCTATGATTTTAGATTCCCAAGTGTTAGGATAGAACGATGCTCTGATGTAACCACTACCTACATTGAACATAGTCTGCATGGCTTCCCACCAAGACTTAAGATGCTCAAAGTAACCATCTGTTCTGTCTCTGAGATTACCATTGAATACAACATGCCAACTTGTACCAAACTCATCAATGTGTGGAGTAACAGTAACATCAAGCGGCCCCTCAGAACCACAAGGGAACTGTAAGCATTCGAGAAGAGACTTGTCCTTTAGTTTCAGTTCATCCCATCTAAACCATTCCTCTTCCTCCTCATCTTCAACGAACATTTTATCATCGTCAAAGATAGGCTTCTTCCAAAGAATTCTGTCATGGAAACCAAAGGGATTATAAGGCTTATCAGTGAGATACTGCCAATTCTTTGACATTCCTATGAGAACTTTACCTAACATGTCAGAAACATTCGTACCACAAAGTTCACCATTCCACATTGTTATGAACTCCTTATCAGAAATCTCTTCATCAAAAGGCTTCCCATACTTACCTATACGACAAGGTAAGAAATCACTGATAACCATGTAACCTGTTATTGTAACCCAAGTGCTCATACCTTTTCGTAAAAAGTTAAGTCCGTCTTGTTATCCTTCTTAAGAAGCATCAATCTAAATGACCTATTGAAGTTATTTTTATTATACTCATTTAGAGCGTAGAAATGAGGATGCTCACTTACAGTACGCTTCTCTCTGTCGTAGTGAATGTTATAAAGCACCTCACCATCTTTGCTAATGGTAAAGTCAAACTCATCGTCATCGCCGTTTATCTTCTCAAATGTATATTTGACAAGTTTATAATTCTTGTTCAACTTCTCGATGTAATCGTAAGCATTATCAATGGCGAAGTAAAGGTCTTGAACTCTATACTTCAAGGTTTCAAGACGCCCATAAAGGTTTTTGTAATCACCATCTTCAAACTCACCTTGTATATAGTCTACTTCGTCTTCTGTTACACCATTACCTTGAGCAAAGCGATTTATCCTATCAATCCAATCTCTGAACTGAGGATGCTCTTCATTCCATAACTTGTAATACTTATCGTCTTCGTAATAGTCCATATTTTATGCCTTACTAATGTTATATCCGTGTTTAAGGAGAATCTTATGAACCTTTTCCCATTCCTTTGAGGGTAAAAGGCTAACAGTCTTATAGAGTTCACGGTGAAGTTCCTCATTTTGTTCATGTTTTCTCCTAAATTCTCTATCAAGATAAATGACATGAACCCTCACTCCACGGAGATTAGCCATTTCAAGAGCATGAATAGCCTCATTAGTAATCTTAGGAATATTCTTTACTTCTTCTTGAATATCCTTATTAGTGCGAATGTCATAAACCTCCACCCATCTATGATAAGGACTATGACCAAACTGTTCAGCGACTTCACTACTCATTTCATAAATGTCGCCACACCAATCATCACAAATGGCATAAGCATAAGTTGACCTAGTACCTCCTTTAATTTCATTCTTATTACTCATGGCTTTATTATACACGGTTTTCAGTTTTTGTCAACCAAAATATTCTATTGTTTCAAATCGCTCATAAAAAGAACCATCTTCAAGGTCTTCATCGTAGACTTGAGTCCAAGGACATTTGCGACCATCCAAGTTCCAACACTTATATGCCTCGTCACGCTTTACCCAATACATGTTGCCATCAAGCGTAACAGTGTTGTGATGTTCTGCTGCATGTGCGAATACCGCTTCTATTTTTACGAATTTAGTGTCCATTGTTTTTGTTTCTTTCTTGTTTACAGAGAGATTATACACTAAAAATCTATTAATGTCAAGAACTTTTTGTAAGAATTTTTATTTTTTTAGATGCAACCCCCACACTGATTAGTTCTGAAATCTCTTTCTTGAAACGCATCGTAAATCTCAGACCACAGATAATAATCATCAGTAATCTTGGATAACCAATTCTCATTTTCAGTTATCCATGTGGTCTTACTCATTCCATCTGTTATAGTATACCACTCTTCACCATCATCTCCCCATCTCCACTGTGAATACTCGCCTAATGTGTACATAGGTGATGTTCGTAATCTCTTAGGTATCTTCTTAGTGAAGTTTTTGCCATCAATGTACAATGACCATTCGCCACTACACAATGCCCATCCTCCTCCACTCCATTCTGCTACTACTCTACGCTTATCCTTCATAACAAAGAACAGTATAGCACTTTTGCACTATACTGTCAAGTCTTTTTCACCACTTTTTCAGAATCTCAAGATTTCTTTTATCTGCCTTTTCAGCATCAGATAGATTTCTCTCTTTCTCACACTGTTCCAAATATTTGTAATGAATCTTCAAATCATTATTACATTCAAACCCTCTCTCTTTAGCCATCTCAGTTAAAGAAGGGCCTTTACATAACTCTTTCCACCAATCCTTGTGTTTATTTTCTGTCATTTCGATAGGTTTTACATTCGCTTCTGTGGCAATGTAATTCGTTTCGTTATTTTTGCCAAATAAAGGTTTCACTTCATTCATAGTTTCTAATCTCTCGCATCTTACCAAAACGAGGAACACCACCCTTACCATCTTTCATTGGTGTAAGTTCTTGATAAACAATAGTTGCCATCTTACCCTTATACAAGTCTTTGAAACTAAAGAGGTCACGAGCATAATCCTGAGTTCCCATTACTCCTGCTTTGAATGTCTGACCATCTTCTGTCTCACAAATCACAGCAGCAGCAATTCCTACAAGATTACCATTACCCTCCTCAAAATCAACGATACGGTATTCCTTATCAAAGAACTTCTTGTATTTGAGCATGTCAAAGGAGCGACCAAAGAAGTAAGGAACATCCTTCTTGAGCATAATACCTTCGTAACCATGTTCTACTGTTTTTTCAATGCTTCGTTCAACCAAGGATTCAGAATCTACAGTCCAAGATTCTAACTTCCATCCTCTACCAAAGTAATGAATCCATGTAAGTCCAACAAGATAAAAACTATCTTTGTTCACATCATACAAATTATGACGCACCCATCCATTCTGTTCAAAGATATTCAACAATCTTGTCTTACGCTCACTGTAAATCAAATGTGTCTCAGAGGGATAATAACTGTCAAAGCAATGATACTGCACCAACTTGGCACTCTCTTCCAAATCCTCAGCCTTAGGCTTAGACTTCTTCACAAGGCTTACAATCTTATTGAAGTCATCCTTCAACACATGATTATACAACTCACCATCAAGAATAGCATCAGGGTACATCTCAAAGAACTTCTGTACAAACTCATTCTCTTTGATATGAGGACATGCTACGAATTCCTTATGCTTACGTGAGAACATACGAATCTCTCCATCTACCATCTTAATGTAGCATCGAACACCATCAAGTTTAGGTTCTACAATGTAAGGGAAGTCTAACTTATTCTTCTCAATTCTGTCTTGATACTTATTGGCAAGGCTTACCTCAAATCGTTTCTCCTCAGTAGGAATCTCATAAGTGAAACCTTGGTCAATCTGATACTGAATCTTGGAAGCAACTTCATTGAGAACTTGCTGTTCAAGGGAAGTCTCATTAGCCTTACCTACATTCTTCTGTTCGACAAAGGTAGGAGCAGTCTTAGTCATCTTACCATCAGGGTGAATACCGCTGATAGTCCAATAACTCTTATCATCGTGCTCAATCGTCCAAGCACGAACCTTACCCTTTTTATCTCTTTTATACAATGTTGTCATACTAAATTTGAATAAAATAGTTTTGTCTTTTGGATGTAATTTTGAGCATCAATAGCATTACAAAACTCTTCCTCATCAATCAAGTGTCCTTTATCATAAACTCTGACATAGTAACGCTTCTTTACAGGACTCGGCTCTCCAAGCCCATATCTTTTGAAAAAAGTTTTTGTTTTATTGTCAGGTTCTCTATATTCTTCCTTTATAAAAGTTTCAAACTTCATAAAACAATTATAAGTTAGTTCTGATTATATTTCAATTCCATCTTTTCTAAGCAACTCTTTACACTCTTCTACTAATGCTTTCCATTCAGGTGTAACATCATCAGGTACTGTATAAATTAGAGAATATTTCTTAGATAACGGATACCACTTGTTAAAATTATGTTCAAGTTCTTTATAATGTTCTTCGATAGATGTTTCAGGATGAACACTATGTCTTATTTCCGCAAGAAACATATGCCACTCTTCCATATATTTCACATATTCTTCCTCAGTTTTAGGAGGAGTAGAAATAATATCAGGTTCTTCATCCATCTCATAATCAGGGTCAATAATAAATCTTTCAATTTTATTATCCCAAATGAACAACTCATTATCAGATACAATCTCACCCTTATACCACGAATAACCATTTCCTACTACACAAAATAAATGGTCAAGTGCTTGCTGTCTAACAGGGAATAACTTAGGATATTCGTTATACATCCTTTGCAAAGTTCTTTCAGGCTTCATAAGTCAATTATACATTATTTCTTTACTCAAAATCTTTCATCACTGCTTGAAAACTAAATTCCACCATTCTGAATTCGTTCTTAGCACTTTTCTGACTTTCTCTAACCTCACCTAAAATACGCTCATAATTCTTCATAAATTTCTCATACTTTTTAGGTGTAAGGTCATCAAAGGAAACATTCAGATTACAACGCTTATCACGTCCTTTTATAGGTTCTCCATCAAAAGTAATGTAAGGATAATGATATTCAAAACCTACGAATAACCTACCACTTGCCATCAAGCGTAAGTACATGAAAATGTTCTCCTTCTTCAACTCCTCACGTTGCTGAAGTAGGAATGTCAATAATTGTTCTTTCATACTGCTGAAGATTTGTAACCGTTCCATTCATCACCATCACGGCAAACACGGATAAGCATCATGTGAAGGAAATTATTCTCTCTTCTGAAATCAATTCCCTTGTAAGGTTCGCTATCAATCTTACCAATTTCACCATTTGCCAACTGAATAATTACATTGCCAATTTCTGCTGCAATCTCACATCCCTTATCAGTCTTAAGCGCAGTCAACTTATCCATCTTCTCAAATGCACATTGGATGAACATTTCAGCCATCTGCTCAATGGTAAAACAATCAATACCTTCAATGACTTCACCCTTCTTATCAATGATTGTGAAATCCTCACCATCCTCTGACCATACAAATGCTTTTCTTGTCTTAGTGATTCTGATGTGGGAATTGGGTTTTACATTGTGTGTAGGAACGATTACCATATTTTTTTCTTTCTGTTGTAACAAGGACAGTATACCACTTTTGTAGTATACTGTCAAGATTTTTTAGAAGTTTTCTGTAAAATTCTTATAATCTTCTTCTCTCTGTTTTCGTAGTTTATTCAGAAGTTCTCGCTGAGAAGAATAGTCATGGAGAGCTTTTATGTGATAGAACATATGTCTGACGGTAGGTCTATTATCCAAGTTCAAGTTGTCACAAAAAAGCTCATCTTGAGATAACTTGTCTTCACCTCTGCAAACTTCCATGATGAAGTATGAAATGTGATGTTTATGAAAGTCGAGAGTATTTGTCTCAAGCCGTAAAATTTTAATACTTCTCTCAGGGTCTACTTTGTTCTTATCACCTTCCCATAAATCATACATTGTTCTGATGTACTCATCGTCTTTACTTTCATTGCAGATAATGTCAAAACCGTAATCACCCTCTTTCTGAGTAAGCATGTCTTCACGCTTAATCGCTAATACCCAGTCAGAAAGTTTCTGAAACAATTCAGAAGGAGTGGGTTCAGAGGGAGGTGTTTCCTCCCCCTTTATTCCAAATAATTTCTTTATCCAGTTGAACATCAGTCTTTTACAAAGTTTGGAAGATAAGAGAAATCAGGCTGAGGCATCTGCACAATCTCCAACTTGAACTTATTCTGCTTATACTTCTTTCTAATCATCTCCTTGAACTCATCAGAACCCTCATTGAGACGAATGAACTTGTCAAGGTCAGCATAAGTGAAGCCTAAGCGTTCCTCATCAGACTGTGCTTGAAGACCATCAACAGGAGTCTTGTCAATCAAGTCTGTCATCAATGATACAACACTAATATTCAATACCTCAATGAGATACTTACCAAGTTCCTTAACTTCTGTTACAGTAAGACCTTGAAGAGGAGCATAAGCACCTGCATTATCTCCAAACTGGGTAGCGTAACCAACCATATCCTCAGAGAGATTGGAAGTATTAATTACACGCCCATCTACGCACTGTCCAATAGCATGAAGCGTAGACATGCGAATACGTGCAGGAAGATTAATGTCCATGTCCTTTGTGGGATAGATACCGCTCTTAGAACGATTCTTGTAAATCTCATCAGTAATAGCAGATACACTTCCACCAATATTCACAGTAGTATGGCGAATATCAAGGATGTTACATACATCAATACTATCTTGAATGTCAGACTGTTCACCTTGTGGCATCATTACACCATACACACGGTCTTTACCAAAGATTGCACAAAGAAGCATAGCAACTACTGTGCTATCCTTACCACCACTAATACCAACAACAAAGTTCTTAGCATTAGTCTGCCAAGCCCACGTTTTCATGTGAGTCTCAATGTTTGCAAACGCCAACTGAGGCGTAAAATCATATTTCTTTTCCATAATCATATATTCTTTTTTCTTTTGTGAAGCCTTGAATAAATGCGTAAAATAAATCTCTGCTTGTTTTTCACTAATAATGCAGATTGTTTGCCAATCCCTAACCCTAAATTCTCGAACAATTGCGAACTTCCCATTCAAATTACCACCTTCATCAATAATTTGAAAAGGCTCATCTTCTGTAATGTTCAATTTCGCTAATGTCTTAGTGGAAACTTCAAGATAATCACTATCTTTCTTTATCCTCAGTTTAGAAATTTCAATCTTCTTTACCATTTGTGGAATCATTTTTTATGAATAAGTTTGTGAATAATAGCAGGTAAGATGAAGAATACGAATATTCCACCACCAATGATGCTAACAGGGATAATCGCAGTTTCAAAATGATAAATCAATCCCCAAATACTAAAACCAATGGCTGCAACGAATCCACACCATACAATAAGCAACAGAAGATACCCAAGCCATTCTGACAGGAAGTCATCGTAATAATCGTCTTTACATTCCTTTATCAAATAGTGGATACCTGTAATTGGAAGAAACAACAGTAACAACCAATCCTTTATACAATTTTTAGTTTCCTTTCTCATAACTTTACTTCTTCAATAGACTGATAATATTACTAAGGTGCATCTCAGCATCATCAATTACTTTCTTCAGACGAACAGCAGCATCCATAAGACCCTCTTCATCTTCATTTTCATAAAGACGCTTAATGTTCTCTACTTCATCAAAGCCATCGACATCGTAAAATACACTGTCAAAGTCTTCAACACATTCTTCTAATTCAGGATGGTCAATTGCCATAGTTATGTTTGTTTTATTTGTACAGGGGAAGTATATCACTTCCCCCTTGCTTTGTCAAGAGCTTTTCTTCCAAAAAGTCTACTATCTGTAAGTTTTCTGAAATACAAAGCAGTAGAGTGACATTTGAAAGTACACGTTTCGCTTCTCTTTTCTTCAAGAATATAATGGGTTACGAAAAACTTGATTTTTCGCCATTTTCGCCTAATCCATTTGGGTTTACGTTCTTTCATAATTACAGATTCTCATCTATCGTTTCACGAATCGTCTCAAAGTTCTGCTTGAACTCCTGACCATTCTTGAAGTAAGGAACAAGTGCTGAGTTCTTTCCTACAAGGTCTGCTTCGTAAAGTTCATCCTCATAAGTCAGTTCTCCATCCTCATTGAAGAAGATTCTGCACAGTCCCTTCTGTGACTTCTTACCACTAAAATCCTTGGGGTCTTTGAATACATGACGCTCTGCTTCCTCTACACTACAGTGCATAATGTCACCTTCGTAACCTTCATCATACCACTCTCTCGTAATGTACTTAGAATGAGTGCATTTGATAGCAACGGAGAACGTATCACGAGTGAAAGGACTAAGCGTTCCATCTTCATTCTCAAGGGTTTGGAAAGAGAATGAACCTACGCCAAGACTTACGTTATTGGCAGCGAATCCCTTAATAGCAAGACGAGCATAAATCTTCTTGGCACGAGTGATTGTAATACTGTCACCATACACAGCCTTGATACCAGGATTGAGAACCTTGTAACCCTTGGAATTCACAAAACCACCAAAGATTTCATACATCGTCTCTACCATTCCCTTCTCTTCCCAAGTTCGAGAACGATTCTGAAGAACACCTGATGCCCACATCATAGGACAATCCTTATCAACAGTCTCATCAATGCTACGCAAATGTTCAACTGCACGAATACGAACAAGGTATTCCTCACCATCACACATGACTGCTACAAGATTACCCTCACGGAAACCTTGTTCCCAAAGATTATTTGCTTCCTCTTCTGTGAAAGTTAGAGTCATACACTCAAGCTTAGTTCCATCTTCAAGCATTTCTTTAGGAATACGCTTTACAACATTGGCACGAAGAATAGGCACAGTACCACAGAGAGCATCCACAGGTTCAGCACTGTCATGACGCACACCGATGAATACTCCACGCTTGCCACGCTCATCAATCTCCTTCATGAAGTTGTTAGGAAGAATGTTAGTCAGTACATTCCAGAAGTCGTAACTGTCACAAACAGCAGCGAATGATACATCCTTGTAAAGGTCAAACAGATACTTGAATGTAGGAACTTCATCTCCACCATCAAGGCAAGCATGCGAAGTCATAACACTATGCTCAGTGGAAGTAAGACCACGAACAATCGTATTCTTCATCTTATCACGAACTCCCCAAGTGAATTGAGGTCTATGTTCCTTTGTAACAGGATTAACAGGAGACTTAGCGATACCATAAACATCCTTGATATGCTTACGAGCAGCAACCGTAGAAGAGTTCCACATACTTGTGAGCCAAGCAACGGAAGCATTCACAGCACTCTCATTACTCTCCTGACCTCTCATCGAGAAATCACACATTGCAGTTCGCTCATCAATGCCATTTTCAACTGTCGCAGAAAATGCGCCTCTTGCAATCTTACGATACTCACGTGCAATAGTAGCACTTACCATAGGATGCCAAATTGCAGCAGAAAGGGATGCTTCAAGAGCCTGACCAACCCAGAAGAACTGAGGGTCAGTAGACTTGATTTCCAAACAAGGAACACCCATTGGAACAAGCGTACCCTCTGCAACAGCATTGATTTCCACAGGAAGATATTGAAGTTCATGAAGAGCACGGAAAGCATTGATAGTCCTGTCAATCATCTCATCAGAATAACCAAGTCCAAGTTCAAGCACTTCACGAATCTCACACTCGCAATACTCAAAGTTTCGTCTGAAGAAGTTTTCACGGAAATTCTCTACGATGTAAGAATGCACATAAGCACTCAAACCGAAGAATACTACCTTATCAACACCCTTGAGACGTGAGCCACGAGGAGTGAGATAAGAAGTAAGCTGTCGAAGCTCCTTACGATACTGGAGAATGTGCGTCAACTTATAAAAGTCCGTCAATAGGAATGGATTCATATTCATGAGTTCATTATACCAATTCTTTCCCACTTGTCAATACTAAAAATAAAAAAAAGGAGTAACTTTTTTCAGTTACTCCCATTTTCATTAAGTTGTATGAACTTTAATACTTGTTCCACTTGAACCAACCGTAGACACTATTGATTGTCCAAATAATCCACATAACCAATGTACCAAGATTATCTCCTGTATCAATGTAACGCATCAACCACATGTAGATACTAACTATATTGATTATGATAAAGAGAGTCCATTGTTCTGCTCTTCTTGTCACCATCAAATAAGCACCATGAAGACTTGCAACTGTTGTAAAAGCATCAATGTAAGGTAACTTATCACCAAGTAATGCTAAAACATTTCCTAACAGATAAGTACCACATCCAATTATGAATGCTATTAGGAACTTACCCCAACCGTCCAAGTTCCTATGTATTACTTCCATCGTTCTTCTACTTGTATTCCTATACCACAAGAACAAACCACAGATGTGCATAGGAATTGAATAACCAAACTTCAAAATTGCATCACCATATAATGTCTACTCATAAGCAATCATTCCATAGATGAAACAATGAATAATACCAAATAAGAAGGCATACCACTTACCCTTTGCACATAATACAACAAAGAGTATGCCACAGATACAAGATAATAATGACTAGATGTCGCAATCCCCTCCATAGACACATGTGAGTGTTACTGCAAGTGGTGCAAGTACCAACCACAGCAATTCCAAGGGATGCCATGTTTTCGTTAAGGTTTCCATACTATAATAAAATTCGCAACTTTATTTATTGAAATTTTATTATAGTATGGAATGATTATAAATTAGCAAATGATGTCTTCGTCTCCAAGAGCAAGAGATGATGGTGTAAAAGTAAGTCGTGTTTTTGTTGTGGCAGATTTCAACCATTCATCAATGTTGAAATTATCCCAATCTCCACGTTCAAGGGAAAACGTATCAGGGTATTCCTTTTCATCATGAATTTTCTTGTACTTCTTCCTATTCTCCTTTTTATTCTCCCATAACTTCCACATCTCCTTTTCCTTCTCCATCAGAGCAATACACTCTTCTAAAAGGTCAGACATGTTGTAATGAACACTATCTGCTGGAAGTCTACAAATACAATGTTGAACACAAGAATATATGTGAGTATGAAACATCTTCTCTGCTGCTTTCAGAGTTTTCTCATTGTAAATGTTTTCAAATACACTAAAATCTCCATCATCACGAGCCTTGGCTGCATTAGGAGTTAGTTTGTAAATGTCTGTGAATTTTTTGTTGCTAAACATAACAGGGAAATTATAAAAGAAAAAAGGCAGATTGTCAAGAACAATCTGCCAGATTTTTTTTACGGACGAGGTTCAGGCATGTTGAAGTATTGAATCATCTCCAATGTATCAGCAGAGTAGATGTTATCAATCATACCATTACCCTTAGAGTTGTAGAACTTTCTGGATTCAGGTTTGAGATGAGTTACATACAAATCCACCTGAGAAGCACCCATTTCACGAAGAGCCTTAGCAGATTCCACAAAAGTTCGACCACCCATTACCATGTCATCTACAATAAGAATACGCTTACCTTCAATGTCAGCCTTATCAGCAATTACCTCATAACAAACGATTTCACCTGTATCGAGATTACGTTTCTTGTTACCAAAACGATAAGGCTCATTAAGAATCTCGCTATACTTCTTTGCAGCACCATTATCAGGATAGAATAACAAATCCCAAGGAAACCCATCATTAGAAAATGTTTCATCTGAAAGGAAATCCTTAACAGGGTAGTATTCCTTACAATGATTGAGCAATGCAGGAAGAACATTAGAATGAGGGTCATAGACTTCCACCATGTCAAACTTCAACTCATTGATAATCTGTGTAACATACTTCAATGAAAACCCATGACTATCCATTTTCCTATCCATCTGACAATAAGGGAAATAATGAATGTCAAGTCTAGTTTTTGCATTACCAATGTAACGGTCATCGTACATCTTCTTCACAATTTGAAGATTGAACAAATCCTCATTACTTTCAAAAATAAGAGTGAAAGTGTTCCATGAATCAGTAGATAGACACATGGGAAATGGTGAAAATGACCAAGGTTCATAATCTACCTCATTATTAGGGAAACGTCCCTTTACTACATTACATCCGTTTAACTTTACCATAATTAATCTTCTTTTAGAAATTTGTAATACTGTTCCATTTCAAAGGCATGCCGCCCTGCTAAATTTTCTGTTTTGAATCCTGTTACATCAATGAGTTCCCCTGTATTATCATAGATATGTACCATGAAAACATACTTTGTCTCATCAATAGCACTTTCTCGCTTTATAATTTCAATTTTCATTTTTCAAAATATTCACAAACATCATCGTCAGATACGATTTTATAACTCTTGTGTTTTCCTCTATATCTATCAGGTGGACACCAAACCATATTTTCCTTTTTAAGACAGTCACCAATCATCATTGAACCATGTGTATGGGTTTCAGAAAAATACTTGCAAAGATAACAGTTTCGTTCTGAAGAACTTTCAAGAGGAATGTTTGTATCATAATTTTCCTCAAGATAACACATCAAATACTTAGCAAACTCTGCAACGCTTTCTACTTCTTTAGCACCCTTATCAACATTGGCAACTTCTGTCTGTATAATGACATCGTTCTTTCTAAAATAATCTTTATGAACGGAAACGATTACATCATTATCCAACCAATTACCAAAAGCATCTTGTGTTCTCTTCCCAAGACAACGACCTAACTCATAAAAAGACATAGGCTGATG